>CAZIFU010000096.1:0-39371 GCA_964539075.1 uncultured Verrucomicrobiota bacterium
ATGGCTATTGCTGCCGCAAGACGGGAAGAGAACGACTGGCCGCCGCGCGCTGCCGAACTCTAAGCGGACGTTTTCGAATCGCAAGGCGGCAACGGTGGTGAATGACACGATTGTTTTCCACGGCACGAAGTTGAACGTGGAGGTTTTGAACCCGCATCGCAGCAACTCGCGGTGGTTTCGCAAGCACAACTGGACTATCGCGGCGGATCGGCTGGTGCGGTTGGAGGAGGACGGGATTGATGTGCGCTTCGACACGCATCTGGTCACGGTGGAAATGCGCAGGCACAATCGCGGTGAGATGCCACCTTACAGCCATTTCGTCTCGGAACTCCCGCGCAAACTTTTGAAGAATTTTCCTGTCATGCTGCAATTCGACAAACGCCGCCGCTTCACCGGGCTGGTGATTTTCAAGCCGAACCCTGACAGAAAGAAATCCAGGGAGTGACCTCGGAACTTCCACCGGCTTCGGGCTTTCCGCTCGGTGCCTTCAACTATTTCCGCCGCCCCTGGATTTCGTGAGTTGCGAAACGAGCCGGGTCGGAGACCGGCGCTCCAAAGTCAAAACGGCCCTTTGGGCAGACGCCAGTCGCGGTTGAAGGGCGGTTTTTCCTTCGGCGGCAACACATCGTCGGGCCAGTCTTTCGCGTGTTTGGCGCGGTCTTCGTCGCTGGCGTAGTAGCGCAGCCAGAGTTGCATCTCGTCTTCGCCCCAACTGCCGAGGAAGTCATGAAACCAGCCGCCGGTTTTGCATTTGCCGGGAAGCAATGCCTCGTCGCGCAAGCCTCGGGTCCAGAGGCCGGCGTAGAGTTCGTGGTCGCTCAGGTGGTCGGAGTGCGACACGTAGAAACCTTGCAGGGCGAGGTCGTGGAGGAGTTCCCAAAGTTTCGCGGTGACGGTTTCGTCGGTGAGTTCGGCGGGCGGCAGGAGCGTGCCTTCGGTTTTTTGAAGCTGGTCAATCGGGCGTTGCCAGCCCTCCAGTTGTTCGCCGCCAGTGATGGTGGCCAGTTGCTCGCGTTCTTTATGGGCGGCGATCTCGGCGTCCACGGCTTCGAGGCCGAGCGGGTCGGATTCGTCATTCTCGCTGTCCTCGAAAAATAATTTCCCGTCATCCGAGTCTGGCGGAATACCCGGCGGTTCGGGCAGCCAGCGGTCGCGGTCGTAAGGCACGGTCTGGCGCGGGGGCAATTCCTGGCGCGGGTTCAGCGCGGCCCACTCGGCGCGTTCCTTCTCCGTGGCGAAGAAGCGCAGATGGATTTGCTCGTCGCGTTCATTTTCATTCGCCACGTCCAGCACGCCGACGTGGCAATTCCACTCCGCCTCGAACGGAATGTCGGCGACTTGTTCGCTGAACCAGCGGTCGTGCAACCAGAGGTAAAACTCGCCGTCGCTGAGATGGTTCGAGTCGTGCAGATAGAACCGCCGGCCGGCCAGCGCGTAGATGAATTCCCACAGCCGCCCGCGCAGTTGGAAATCGTCGAGCGCGGCTGGCGGAAGCGGGGCGAAACCCAGCTTGCGAAACAGGTCGCGAGCGGGCAGCCATTCGCAATCGTCGAAGGGATCAATCAGATCCAAAGGTCGCTCGGGCATGGGGCCACCATAACGAACCGCTTCACGAAAACGAACGAATTGTTCACGAAGAAATGTCCGTTTGAATTCAAGTGATCGTTTTGCTTTCCTTCGCCCGCTTCAATCCACTGCCGACTCCCCGATATGCTATCAGAAAATAAACAAGCACCACCGCCACCACCACGGCCAGTCCGCCCCAGAAGAGCGGCCATTGCGTGCCGGCCGGTCGCGCGCACGCGGCGAACCACCAGCCGGTGCCGAGATAACCGATAAGATTGCCCACACCGCTGTTCATCAGCGACATCAACGCCTGCGCCCGCGCGCGCCAGGCGGCGGCCACGCGCTGGTCGAGATAAATTTGCGCGGTGATGAACACGAGCGCGAACGAACAGCCGTGCAACACCACGCCCGCCAGCAACCACGCCTTGCCATTGATGGCGCTCAAGGCGAACCGCACCACGCCGAAGCCCAGGCCGCAGGCAAAAATCCATTTCAACCGCCGCTTCAACAGCAGTCCGCCCAACAGGAACATGGCGATAATTTCCGTCACCTGACCCAGGGTCATCCACGCGCTGGTGTGTACCAGGCCGAGTTCGCGCAAGTGCGTCGGCGTGTAGGGATAAAACCCTGAGATCGGAATGGCGAACAGCGCCACGGTGATGAACACCACGCGATGGTCGGGATTTTTCAAGAGCGTGAGCGCGTCCAGGCCCAGGCGTTGCCGCAACGTGAGCCGCTCCACGGATTTGGGCGTCTCCAAAACCGGCAGAAAAAACGTGAACGCCGCAACGGCCAGCCACATCCCCGCGCCGCTGTATCCGGCCAGCGCGGAGGCGTCGGCGTTCAACGCGCTGACGAGCCAGCAGCCGGCCATCCAGCCGAGCGTGGCCATCGCGCGGATGGGGCCGAACTCCTTCCGGGCGTCCGCCAGTCGCGCAAAAATAATCGTCGAGGAAATGCTCCACGTCGGCGAGGAGCAAAGCGCGTGCAGTTGAATGATGGCGAGCACCAGCCACGGATGCCAACGCCGTTGGATGGCGGTGCTGGCCAGCGCCATGGCGACGGCGGTGGCCAACGCCAGTCCGCGCAACACTTTCACCGGTGAGGCGTGGCGGTCGGCCATCGCGCCGAAAATCAGCGGCGAGACAAACGCCGCCAGCGCAGAGGTCGCGAACGCAACCGGCTTGATCGCGTGCAGCCCGTGCGCATCGAGCACGTTGCTCAACGGCACGAACCACATCCCCAAAGCCGCTCCTTGAAGGAAGAACAGTGCCGTCAACTCCACATACTCCGCCCGTCGAATTGTCTTCAGCACGCGGACAGGACACACGGAAGTCGGAAAAAAGGCAAAATCATTGCAGGCAGAATAATGGGGGCAGAAAGATGGAGCCGGATTTTTCTTTTCCGATCTATCTGCCCTTCGGTTTCCCGTCGGAACAAAAAGGCTTTCTCATGCGCCGCGCGCTTGCTACGTATCTGTTCATGCCTCACAGATACGTAGCAAGCGCACGGCTCGCCGAGGCCGAACAGATCGGGTGAACGGAACGACTTTGGTGCCATGCATGTCATCTCCGACGAACGCGCGCTGGCTCACTGGGCCGCGCTTTGTCGCCTGCCCGCACTCGCGGCGGACGTTTTGAGATCGCGATTCATCCGCGAGCAACCCGGGCTGGCGGCCTGGGTGCTTGCCCTGACGGGCGGAACGGTGGAAGGCCCGGACGGTATGCCCCGCATCCGTTCCGAGGACGATCCCAAGCTGGCGGTTTTCTGGCGATTGGCCACCGAGTCGGAACGGTTGGCCGAGGTGTTCCGGCGCGAAGCGGGGCGTCCGTTGCGTGAACTGGAGGCGGCGGAAATATCCGAACTGACGAAAGCGAACCTGGCGCTGTTCGAGAAATTTAGAAATGTGGATGATGACCGGCCAGCTTCCGCGCCGGACCTTTTCACATCGTGTTCCCAGCCGAACTTGTATGGCGTCGTCGTCACGGCGGTCACAAACGGCGAGCGCATGCGTCCAGAGGAATTGACTCTGGAATGTTACCTCCTGCGCGCGGTGGTCGAGGGCCTCCACCGGGCGTGTAGCGGGGAGAGTGCGCCTGACGCGAAGGCCTGGGACGCGGAGCGGATTGTGGTGGCGCTTTCTTCGCAAGGCGATCCGCTGCGACGCGAGGCGCTGGCCGCCAGCGAGGCGTTTGGCGCGGAACTGGCGCCGCGGTTGATCGAGGAACTTGAGTCCTGGGTGGACGACCCGGAGGCCGCGCTGACGGAGGACGGTTCGCTGGGAACGCACGGACTGTTTCTGCTGGCGAGGTGGCGCGAGAATTCGGCGTGGCCGGTCTTGCGGCGGCTTTTCTCGTTGCCCGGCAAGAGGGCCTATGACCTGCTCGGCGATCTCATCACGGAGGATGGTTCCATTGTGCTGGCGATGGCGGCGGGTGGGCGGCGGAATGAATTGCAGGCGATGATCGAAGACGAGCATCTCGATGAATACTGCCGGTACGCCTGCCTTGACGCGCTGACCTGCCACGTGGCCTGGGGCGAATGGCCGCGCCAGGAACTCGTGGCTTATCTGCGTGACCTGCTCACCAGCCGGTTGCGCGGCGTCCCGGAAAACGAACACATTTTCGCGGGTGCGGTGTCCGCAGCCTGTGATCTGGAGGCGTGGGAATTGCGCCCGGAAATCGAAGCCGCCTATGAGCGCGGCGTCGTGGATGAGGCTTTTATTGACCTGGGCTACTTTCTCAAGTCGCAAGCCAGAAAACATCCGAACCAATGGCAGGAGTTTTGCGCCCGTCACGCGCAGATCGAGGACGTTGCCGCCGCGACAAAGTGGCTGGACAATCCGCCAGAACCTGAGCCGCCGGTGACGCCGGAGGAAGAACGCCGGTTCGTGGAAAGCGCACAACCCTACCTCGCGCCGCCGAAAGTCGGGCGCAACGAGCCCTGTCCCTGCGGCAGCGGGAAGAAATACAAGAAGTGTTGTGGAGGATAGTCCTTGTGAATGCGAACCAGACAACCTCACCAAAGCAGGCGGGCGCCAAGGCGGACGACATCGTCGTTTTCATTGTCCGTTGTGACACGAAATGCGGCGAGTGTGGCGAGGAGCTGGGCAAGGGCCGATGGATTCGCGTCGAAAACGAGAAAGCGCGCTGCCTGTCGTGCGCTGATCTCGCCCGCCTGGAATTCCTTCCGAGCGGCAACACCGCCCTCACGCGCCGCGCCACGAAGTACTCACCGTTGCGCGCGGTGGTGGTGCAATGGGCGCGCGCCCGCAATCGCTACGAGCGCCAGGGCATCCTCGTCACGCCGGAAGCCATCGAACGCGCCGAGGCCGAATGTCTCGCCGACGAGGAACGGCGCGCGCGTCAGCGGGAACGCGCGGCGGCCCGCCGGGAAGTCGAGGACCACGAATACGAAGCGGCGGTGACGGAGAAGTTGAAAGCGATGTTTCCAGGCTGCCCGTCGGAGGAGGCGGCGCGCATTGCCGTGTGGACGTGCCGGAAACATTCCGGGCGCGCGGGACGCTCGGCGGCGGCGAAGGAATTCGATCCGCGGGCGCTGCGTCTGGCGGTCCTTGCGCACATCCGGCACGAACACACGCGCTACGACGAATTGTTGATGCGCTTCGACGACCGGGCGCACGCGCGCGAACTGGTGCGGGGCGAAATCGAGAAGGTGCTGGCGCCTTGGGAACAAGACGCAAGTTGACCTGAGGGATGCTAATGACCGCTTCCGGCGTTCCACTCAGGGAATGAATGTTCGCACAAACTCCAGGTAGCCCCAGCGCCCGCCGAGTTTGGTGTGGCGTTCGACCGAGCGCGTCAGTTCGCGAAGGTACTCCACCAGTTTCTCCAGACTGAGCGGATTCGTCTTGCCGTTTGGCATCCCTGTGACGGAGTCGGCGCCGGACACCAGGAGCTTTTCACAGACTTCCCGGATGGCGTTGAAGGTGTCGAGGTCGAGTCCGTTGAGTGCCGGCGGCCTGGGTTCACGCCCGCGCAATCGTGCGCGGTAAAACTGATGCGCGGCGTCATAGGCCCGGCCCGCGGTATAGTCGTTCATCTCCGCGTGACTCAACCAAATCCGGAGAACGGTTGATTCGAGTTCCCGCAGCGCGGGCAGGTCTTCTTCTTTCCAGGTCATGATTTATGTGGAGAAGTTTAGAACGGCCCTTCGGGCAGAAGCCCGTCGCGGTTGAAAGGTGGTTCTTCTTTAGTGCGAACTGGACGGTGCATCGTCGGAAATCAAATCTGCGAATACGCCGTCGGGCGCAGGAAGATGTTGCCGGTGTTGGTGACGATCTCCGGGTCGGTGTAACCGGGCGTCGTGCTCAGTTTCTTCCATTCCGGGTCGGACACAAACGCGGCCCAGTTCTGGTCACGCCCGGCCATGTTCTCGAACACGAGCAGATAGGTGAGGTTTGGCAGTTTCGTGCCGATGAGCGTTTCGCCGAAGAACACCGGTGTCAGGCCCGTGCGGCGGAAGAGGGCGATCTCGCCCAGGTTGAACATCTCGATCTTCTTTTTGTTCGCCTTCTTGCTGTGGCTCTCGTAGGTGCGCAGTTCAAAGACGCGGGGCTTCTGCGCGGCGGTGGCGGCCGGCATCTCCAGTTTCGGGATGCTCTCGAACGCCACCAGCAGCGAACTCTCGACGCGGATATAGGACGGATCGGCCGGCGGCGCGTTGATGAACCCGGCGCCGGCCTTCTGATAATCGGCGTCGGCGCGCACGCGGTCGTTCGCGGTGCCGAAAGATTCGAAGGATTTGTGCGGCAGCAGCACATACATCGTGGGATTGTCCGGGCCGAACAGGACGCTGAACACGCCGACCGGGCCGATGCCCGCGCGGTTCATGGCGGGGATGGCGGCGTCGCGATAGAATTCGTCGAAGCGTTTCTGCATCGGGCCGCGGCGAAGACGGTAGAGGCGCAGTTCGTAAAATTCGCGGGCAGCGCTCTTTGATGACTCGGCCGCGCGGGCGGCAAGGGTTGAACTCATGGCCGCGACACTGGTGGCGGCGAGGGAGGATTTCAAGAATTCACGGCGTTTCATGGACGTGGGCGCAATTGTGTCATTCCGGCAGCGAGAAAGCAATGGCGCAGGCGCTGACGACCATTCTTCCGTCATTCAATTTCGATCCCCACCGGGCAGTGATCGCTGCCAGTCACGTGCGGTTGGATGAAGGCGTGTTTCAGGCGCGGGCGCAGCGCGGCGCTGATCAGAAAGTAATCAATGCGCCAGCCGACGTTCCGCGCACGCGCGCCGGCCATCTGGCTCCACCAGGTGTAATGCCCGCCGCCTGTCTCGAACTCACGGAAGGTGTCCACAAAACCGGCCCGCACGAACGCGCTGAAGCCGGCGCGCTCTTCAGGGGTGAAGCCGTGGTTGTTCACGTTGGCCTTGGGATTGGCGAGATCCATCCCGGTGTGCGCCACGTTGAGGTCGCCGCAGAAGATGACGGGCTTTTGCTTCTCGAGCTTCTTTAGGTAGCGCAGGAAGTCACGGTCCCATTGCTGGCGATAGGTGAGGCGGGTGAGTTCGCGTTTCGAGTTCGGCACATACACGTTCACGAGGAAAAAGTCTCCGAACTCGGCGGTCAGCACGCGGCCTTCGTTGTCGTGCGCGGCGCGGCCGATGCCGCGGGTCACGTTTAGCGGGCGGGTGCGGGTGAAGAGGGCGGTGCCGGAGTAGCCTTTTTTCGCGGCACAGTTCCAGTGCGTCGCGTAGTGTGCGGCCCAGAGCTGCTCGACGTCATCGGGGTGGCACCGGGTTTCCTGAAGGCAAAGCGCGTCGGGCTGCTCGGTGTCGAGGTAATCGAGAAAATTCTTCCGCAGCACGGCGCGCAGGCCGTTGACGTTCCACGAAATCAATTTCACAGCGGATAGATTACAGAAAACTGCGGCACAGCCGCAACTCAACTGCCACGGAAACCTGATTAGACGCAGAGGACGCAGAGGTTCTCGTCCCGCAGGGCGGGACCGCATGGAAAATCCACCTCCGCGTTCCTCGGCGCCAACCTCTGCGTCCTCTGCGTTAAAAAATCTTCGCGGAATTGATTGAATCTCACGGTTAACAGTGCGAAGGGACACAAATGAACACGAACGCGAAGCACCCGGGTCACCACCCGCGTTTTTTTCGTGTTCCAGCGCGTCCTTTCGTGGTAATCCTCACGCATGGCCTGGCGCATCCACGATAGCGTGATTCGCGGCGAGATTGACAACCGCGCCAAGGGCGTCGTGCGCGGCCGGCTCTGGCTCGACGGCCTCGCCGAACCGGTCACGCTTGAGCTTGAAGGCAACGCCTGTTCCGACCTCGCGGGCTGTTTATTGAAGTTCGAAAACCCTGGCAGGACCATCCCGTTGCGGAAAGACGGCCATCTGCACCCGCTCCAGCGCGGCACGATCGGCGACCTCACGGCCTCGCGCAAAGTGCGCGTGCCGGACGTGCCGATTGAGGAATTCATCGCGCTGCGCAAAGCCCGAAAGTCCGCGCCGGAACACATGGGCAATTGCCTTTACCTCGAGTGGTTCAGTGACTTCAACGGGCGGGTGGTCGTCGAAGGGGTGGATTGGAAGGTGGACATCACGCCGCCGGAGTGGCAATTGACACCGGAGGAAAACGAGCAGCGCGCCAAGGACGCCGCGTCCGGCTTCGGGAATTTCATGCAGAAACTTGGCAAAGCCATCGAGCTACAGCAGCGCGGCCAGAAAGACCCGGAGGCCGATTGGGACGAGCACGACTACGAAAAATTCATGAAGGAGTGTGACGCGCGCACGGACAAATACATGGAGTTGCAGGAGAAGTACGGCGATTCGGACGAGGCCGAGGCGAAGATCGCCAGGGAAATGGGCTGGGTTCGCGAGGGCGAGGACGAGGGCGACGACGAGAACGAACGGATGTCCGTCGAGGAAATGAACCGCATTTGCGAAGAGGCCGCCAACGAACCGCCACCCGAACCCGACCCACACCGCGAAGGCATTGACTGGATTCGCACCGGGGCTGGCGACCTCCAGCATCCGCTCCAGCACCGTTGTTTCGAGAGCGCGATGGCGCTGTGGCACGAGTGCGAGGACCTCGGCGTGCTGGAAGAAGAGGACTACGCGCAATTCGTCGCCGAGTTTCAGATCACCGGCGCCAAGCTCGCCGGCGCGTTGAACGGCCTGGCCCACGGGCGCGACTCGCGCGAGGGCGCCTTCGTCGTCGCCTGCCTCAAACGCGCCCTCGACCATCTGCACAAGGCGCAGGCCGGGTTGGAAAAAGTGGCGCCGAAACGGCAGTTCCCGGAGAAATCCGTCGAATTTTATCGCAAGGAACTTTTCGAGATTCGCGAGGGCATCCTCCGTCTGATGGAAGAGTTCCGCGGACGGACGTGAGATGCAGCATTCGAAAATTGCCACAAATCCGGAAATCAATTCGTGTAAATTCGTGAAATTCGTGTCGCTCTGTCGGAAAGCTGGATTCCCGGGTGGCTGTGGGTTATCAATCCGCCGTGAACAGACTCGCCAATAAGGGCCTCGTCATCATCGGCGGCACCCGCGGGCTGGGATTGTCGGCGGCGCGGGCGTTCCTCGCGGCGGGCGCGCGGGTCGTGGTCGTGGGGCGCAACGAAGAAAAGGTTGAGGCGGTGGAGAAGGAACTGGGTCAGGCGGCCGTCGGGATGGCCGGGGATGCGACGGAGGCGCAGACATCGGTCGCCGCCATCCAGGCTGCGATCAACAAGTTTGGCCGCTTTGACGGTCTCTACCATGTGGCCGGCGGCAGCGGGCGGCGGCAGGGCGATGGACCGTTGCACGAACTGACCGACGAGGGCTGGGATTATACGCTCAACGAAAACCTCACGTCGCTTTTTTACTCGAACCGCGCCGCCGTGCAGCAGTTGCTCAAGCAGCAAAGTGGCGGCTCGATTTTGAACATCAGCTCGGTGCTGGGTTTTTCGCCATCGCCGCATTTCTTCGCGACACACGCCTACGCGGTGGCCAAGGCGGCGATCATCGGCCTGACGAAATCCGCCGCCGCCCATTACGCGCCGGCGAACATCCGCTTCAACGTCCTCGCGCCCGCGCTCGTCGCCACGCCGATGTCGCAGCGCGCCCAGAGCGATGCGGACATCCTGGACTTCATCGCCACCAAGCAACCGCTCGATGGCGGGCGCATCGGGCAGCCGGCGGACCTCGACGCGGCGGCGGTTTATTTCATGTCTGACGAATCGAAGTTCGTCACCGGCCAGGTGCTGGCCGTGGACGGCGGCTGGTCGGTCTCGGAGGGGCAAGTGCCGGTGCACTGGCCGGCCGGGCAGCCGGAGCCAAGGCGCGAGAACATCTTCACGTCGCTGGGAAAAATGTGGGGGAGGCTGACCGGAGAAAAGTAAAACAATCCGAAGCTCGAAATCCGAAATCCGAAACAAATCCAAATCTCCAATGTGCAATGACCCAAACAAACTGCCCTCGCCCGTTTTGGTCATTTGTTTTTCGGGCTTCGAATTTGTTTCGGATTTCGCGCTTCGGATTTCGGATTTCCCATGAGCTACGCCCTCGGCATTGACCTCGGCGGGTCCAGCATCAAGACGGTCGCCGTCACGGCCGGCGGGAAAACGCTCGCGCAAAAAAATGTTGGCTTCGAACCTGGGGCGAAACTCGACTGGGCGGAAAAAATCCACTCGCTCGCCGGGCAATTCCAGCGCGAACGCGGCGCCGCGCCGGAGGCCATCGGAGTGGCAGCTCCCGGTCTGGCGGCGCCGGACGGCCGCTCCATCGCCGTGATGCCGGAGCGGTTGCAAGGCCTGGAAGGTCTGGATTGGACGAAATTTCTTGGCACAGCAAAGCCGGTTCCCGTGTTGAACGACGCCCACGCGGCGCTGCTGGGCGAGGCGTGGCTCGGCGCGGCGCGCGGATTTCAAAACGTCATCCTGCTCACGCTCGGCACCGGCGTGGGTGGTGCGGCGATGGTGGACGGACGCCTGCTGCGCGGCCACCTCGGACGCGCGGGGCATCTGGGCCACGTCTGCCTCGACCCCGACGGCCCGCCGGATTGCGCCGGCACGCCCGGCAGCCTGGAGGTGGCCATCGGCAACTGCACCCTTTCGGCGCGCTCGGGCGGACGTTTCCAAACCACGCATGATCTGGTCGCCGCCAGCCAGGCCGGGGACGCCGGCGCACGGGCCATCTGGCTGCGATCCGTCCGCGCGCTCGCCTGTGCGATCGCGTCGTTCGTCAACGTTCTCGATCCCGAAACGGTCATTCTCGGCGGCGGCATCGCGCGCTCGGGCGCGGCGTTGTTCGAGCCGCTGGAACAATTCGTCCGCGAAGTCGAATGGCAGCCCGGCGGACGGCGCGTGAAAATTCTGCCGGCTGAACTGGGCGGGTTTGCCGGGGCTTGCGGCGCGGCCCGCCACGCTTTGGACTGGTCTGGCGGGCAAAAACCTGACCTGCCCCAAATCTGAAACAGATTTGGGCGAACGCAATTCGATGAATAGTTTCCGCCCTTTGCGCATCCAACAAGGCAAACACGGCATGAAACTGCCCGCTCACTTGCTCGCTGGCCTCGCGGCGCTGGCCTTCCTTGGCCCGGCGCGCGCGGTCACCCTGGATTCGGCAAGGCAAACGCCGATTCAGGATTTGCTCCGGCGCATGCTGGCACGCGCCGCCGAGGAAGGGAAAAACGATCAGGCGTTCAAAGAGCGCTACGCTTATATCCGCACCAAGACCACCGACGAACTGGACAACAAGGGCCGCGTGAAAAAACACGAGGTCAAAAAGTCCGAGAACATTCCTGCCCCCGCGCCGGAGCCCACGGCGGTGTCCCTCGCGGTTCCGTCGTCAGCGGCGGGCGAGGCCGCGCCTCAGGATTCTACGGCGAACATCCGACAGGGCAAGGGCCGGGCTTTTCAGAAGAACGACTTTCCCTTGACCGGGGATCTGCTCGATCGGTTCGAGGTGACTCTGGCAGGGCGCGACGTGTGCGACGGCCGGCCGCTGCTGGTGCTGGATTTCAAACCCGCGTCGAAAAAACTCCCGGTCCGCAATTTCAAAGACCGCTTCATCAACAAGGTCGCCGGGCGCGTCTGGGTGGATGAAGCCGAGGCGGTCGTGGCGAAGGCGGACCTGCGCCTGACCGAGGAGGTCAGCGTCGTCGGCGGCCTGGTGGGGGCGCTCAAGAAATTCGATTACAGCTTCGACCGCAAGCGCACGCCCGACGGCCTCTGGTACACCGCCGGCGTCCACTGGCGTCTGGAAGGCCGCGAAGTTTTCTTCTCGAAAATCCTCGAATACAAGGAAGCCAAGGACGACGTGCGCAAGGCGTGGCGAGCGGTTTCGGGGCGCACTTGCGCCTGACCGGGATTTGAATGCGCTGTCCAAATGATCCTGATCGGTACGCGCCGCTGGCGGATAGATCCCCGCCGTTACGGCGGGTCGCAAGCTCGTCTCTCCGGGAAAAATCTTTCGCGCTTCCACCGGGGTGAAATTCGCCCTAATCTGCCGCCCCAATGACTCCGAGTGCCGACTACCTGGACCGTTGCCGTGACCTGATTGCCGCCGTCGAGCAACAGCAGGCGGCCATTCATCAGGCCGCCGATTGGTTTGCCCAGACCATTCTGGCCGGGCGCATGGTGCATTTGTTCGGATCCGGGCACAGCCGGATTCTGGTCGAGGAAATGTGGCCGCGCTACGGGTCGTTTCCCGGCTTCAATCCTATCGTCGAACTTTCCTTGAGTTTCCACCATCTCGTTGTCGGCCCCAACGGCCAGCGGCAGGCGATGTTCCTGGAAAATGTCAGCGGCCTGGCCGAGCGGATTCTGCGCAACTTCGATCTGTCGCCGCAGGATTGCGCGCTGGTCGCTTCGTCCAGCGGCGGCAACGTGGTGCCGATTGAGATGGCGGAGCAATTCAAGCAGCGCGGGGTCAAAGTCGTCGCCATCATCAGCCGCAAACATGCCGAGGCGAGCCAGAGCCGGCACCGCAGCGGCCGGAAACTCCAGGACATTGCGGACCTGGTGCTCGACACGGGCGCGCCAGTGGGCGACGCGATGGTGAAGGTGGAGGGCTTGGAAACACCCGTGGCTCCCGGTTCGACGGTGGGCGGTTGTTTGCTGATCAATTGCCTCAAGGCCGAGGTCGCCGCGCGGCTCGCCAAGGCCGGCCAGCCGCCCAGGGTGCTCACCGCGCCCGCCGTCGTGGGCGAGAAGCGCTCGACCGAATTGTTTGACGCTGCTTACGATGAACACGGCCGGCGACTGGCGAAACTCTACGTCAACCTCGGCGCCCCATGAGTTCGCAAGTTCTCCTCGTCGAATGCGCGGACCGCCGCGGCCTCGTGCACGCCATCACCGGCGTCCTGTTGCGTCACCAGGTCAACGTCGTGGGCAACCACGAGTTTGTGGACCGCACGATGGCGCGTTTCTTCATGCGCACCGAGTTCGACGGCGCGGTGGACGCCGCCGCGCTGGAGGCGGAAGTGCGTGCAGTGCTGCCCGCGGAGGCGCGCGTGCGCTTATCGTCGCTCGCGCCCAAACGCATTGTCGTGCTGGCGTCGAAGGAGGCGCACTGCCTGGGGGACATCCTCATCCGGCACGAGTTCGTCCGGCTGAACGCCCGCGTGCTCGCCGTCGTGAGCAACCACGACACGCTGGCGCCGCTGGTCGGGAAGTTTGCGCTGCCGTTTCATCACTTCGCCCACGACGGCGCATCGCGCGAAGCGCACGAAGCGCAGGTGCTCGCGGCGGTGGAAGCTTACCAGCCGGATTTTCTGGTGCTCGCCAAATACATGCGCCTCCTCAGCCCGGCCTTCGTCGCGCGTTTCCCCGCGCGCATCGTCAACATTCACCACTCCTTTCTGCCGGCGTTTGCCGGCGCGCGGCCGTATCAGCAGGCGTACGAACGCGGGGTGAAAGTCATCGGCGCCACCGCGCATTTTGTGACCGACCAGCTCGACCAGGGGCCGATCCTTCTCCAGCAGGTCATCCCCGTGGACCACACGCACAGCGCCGATGACATGGCGGAGGCCGGGCGCGACGTGGAGCAAATCGTCCTGGCCCGCGCCTTGAAACTGGTCTTTGAAGACCGTGTGTTTCTGTGTGGCAACCGCACGATCATCTTCGATTGAGGTATGATGCGAGGTATGATGCGAGGTATGAGGTATGAGGTATGAGGTATGAGTGATGAAAAGCCACGGCAGGACCTCCGACTTCGTACGAAACGGTTCGCGCTGCGGATCATCAAAATGTGTTCCAAGTTGCTGCAGGGCCGGGAAGGCCGAATCCTCGGTGATCAGGTTTTTCGATCGGGGACATCCGTCGCGGCAAACTATCGCGAGGCCTATCGCGGCCGTTCCAAGGCCGAGTTCATTTCGAAACCGGGCGACTGCCAGAAGGAATTGGAGGAGACAATTCTCTGGCTCGAACTGCTCGGCGAAAGCGGAACCATGAAGCCGGCAAAATTGGCGCTGTTGCATCAGGAAGCGAATGAGCTGATGGCCATTGTCAGTTCCATCATCAAAAGTTCCCGTGGCGGCGCTTCATAATTCATACCTCATGCCTTCTCCTTCCCTACGCACCTCCGTCATCGGCAGCTACCCCTTCCCCGGCTGGCTGGAGTTCGCGTGTCAACATCTGGGCGACTTCGGCGAAGCCGACCGCGCCGAATTGATTGACGACGCCGTGGCCACCGCCATCCGCGACCAGTTGGAGGCTGGCCTGGACGTGATCACCGACGGCGAGCAGACGCGGCTGGACTTCAATCTTTCCTTCTACGGTTTCCTCGAAGGCATCGAGTTGGAATCCGCTTCGCCGCGACGCTTCGGCCCGCCCGCGCACGATCAGCGCGGCAAACATAAACTCACCGGCGAACTGCGCGCTCCTCGCGGTCTGGGCACGGTGCCGGATTTCCAGCGGTTGCAGCGTCTCGCCGATCCTCAACTCAAAACTCAAAACTCAAAACTTAAAACTGTGCTGAAGGCCAGCGTTCCTGGCCCTTACACGCTCAGCGGAAGGTTGATTCCCAATCAGCAATACCCGGACCGCTACGCGTTGACCGAAACGTTGCTGCCCATCGTGCGCGCCGAGTTGGAGGCGCTCGTGAAGGCCGGCTGCCGCGAAATCTGCGTGGATGAGCCGAGCATGAGTTGTTACGCCCATCGCGAAGACCCGAAACGCTTCGTGGAAATTTTCAATCGCACGGTGGAGCCGGTCGTCGGCCAGTGCCGTCTTTCGACGCATCTTTGTTTCGGCAATTACAAGGGCCGCGCGGTCGGGCCGCGGCGTTACGCGCCGATGTTCCCCGCGTTCCTCGACTTGAACGCCGACGAAATCCATCTGGAAATGGCGAGCCGTGAGTTCGCCGAGCTGGAATTGATTGCCGGGATCGCAAAGAAAAAGGATGTCGCTGTCGGCATCATTGACGTGAAGAGCTATTACATCGAAACAGTCGAGGACGCTGCGAACCGCGTGCGCGCCTGTCTGAAGTTCGCGCCGGTGGAGCGGCTGTCCTTCGCGCCCGATTGCGGCCTGAGCCAGACCGCGCGCTGGGCCGCGAAGCAGAAGTTGCAGAACATGGTCGAGGGGGTGAAGCGTGTCAGGAAGGAACTCGGTGTTTGAAACGGCTCGTGCCCGAAGAAATCCGAAACTCGAAATCCTCCCGCAGCCGCGGGACGAAACAAATCGAAAACCCAAATGAACAATGACCCAAACCGCTCGTGGGGGACCGTTTTGGGATTTCCGAGTTCGAAATTTGGATTTGTTTCGGATTTCAGGGAGGTTCGATGGTGCCCCACCACGCGATTCGGCCCATGAAGAAGCCTTTTCTCCAGGACACCGCCTTCCTGGCCGACGTGCTTTCAGCGCGCAAGCATGCCAGCCAACTCAACCTCTGGTGGCTCGGCCAGAGCGGCTTTCTCGTGCAGTGGCAGGGCCGGCACTTGATGCTCGACCCGTATCTCTCCGATTCGCTGACGAAAAAATATACTCACACTGACAAGCCGCATGTGCGCCTGACCGAGCGAGTGGTTGCGCCGGAACGACTGGACTTCATTGACGTCGTCACGTCCAGCCACAATCACACTGACCATCTGGACGCCGAGACGCTGGGGCCGTTGCGGCGTGTCAATCCGGACTTGGAGGTGCTCGTGCCGGAGGCCAACCGCGCGTTCGCGGCGCAACGGTTGGGTGTAGTGCCGGAAAGGCTTCACGGTCTCGACGCTGGCCAATCGGTTGACCTGGCCGGTTTTCGATTTCATGCCGTGCCCGCTGCACATGAAACCGTGGAGCGCGACGCGGCCGGCCGCTGCGTTTATCTCGGCTACGTCGTGCAATGTGGTCCGTGGACGATTTACCACAGCGGCGACACGGTCTTTTTCGACGGGATGGTGGAGACCTTGCGCCGCTGGAAAATCGACGTGACGCTGCTGCCCATCAATGGCCGTGGTCCGGAGCGGCGCGTGGCGGGCAATTTGTCGGGACGCGAAGCCGCGCAACTGGCCTGCGACATCGGTGTGACGGTGGCCATTCCGTGTCACTATGACATGTTCGAGTTCAACACGGCCACGCCGGAGGAATTTGTGGCGGCGTGTCGGCAACTTGACCAGCCTTATCAGGTCTTGCGCAACGGGGAAGGTTGGAGCAGCGCGTCGCTGCAACGGTAGTGAACTGCGCGTGCGTGAGGGATATTACTTCCTGGTGTTGTCCTCGGGTTTCTTGGCGCCGCTGGCTACCGGGGTCGTCAGCGGGATCACGCCTACGATGCCGTCCGCCAGGCTCCTGGCCATCGTATCGGAGATTTTGAGCCGCGGAAACGCCTTGTTGATGTCCGAGGCGAAATAAAAAGTCGTGTTGACCGGCAAATCTTTGAAGGTTTCCTGCTTCGGCGCGGGTGCTTTGGTCTGGGGCGGTTGCGCCGGGGGCGGGTTGTTTGCCTTGGGGGCGGTATTGTTGTTGCGCCGGTACATCGCAGCGTGCAAATCGGCGGCCAGTAAAAAAATCACGGCCAGTGCCAGCGCCCGGCTGAAGGGAAGAACGGCTTTCATGAACCAACCATAACTTCCGCACAGAAATATTCAATGACCTGTTGAATGAGGGTGTGGCCAGGCCAGGAGCCTGCTATTTTTGGTTTTCCCCTTGATTCCTGTCGGCGCAAACTCCGTAATTTCGCCCGAACCACAAAATCATTTTCATCATCGACTGATTCTCCCATGCAAACCCCGACTCCGCTGACCGTTCTCCTGTCTGGCCTGGCTCTCGGCGCGACCAGTGCCGCGGCTGACGTCGCAAAATCCGCGACGCCGGCCAGCCGCATTGACGCGCGCATGATGCGCCAGGCCGACGTGTCGGCGACGCAAATCGCCTTCGTCTATGCGGGTGACATCTGGGTCGCGCCCAAAGCCGGCGGCATCGCCGTGCGCCTGAGTTCGCCGCGCGGCGAGGAATCCTTCCCGCGCTTTTCGCCGGACGGTTCGGAGATCGCCTTCAGCGGAAACTACGACGGCAACGTGGACGTGTATGTCGTCGCCGCCGCCGGCGGCCTGCCGCGGCGCGTCACGCATCACGGCGCGCCCGACCGCGTGCTCGGTTGGTATCCCGACGGCCGGAACATATTGTTCGCCACGACGATGACGAGCCAGGAGGACCGGTTCAATCAACTCTACAAGGTGGCGCGAAACGGAGGATTGCCGGAGCGCTTGCCGGTGCCCTACGGCGAGTTCGGCGCTATTTCGCCGGACGGAAAAATTCTCGCCTACACGCCCATCAGCGTGGATTTTCGCACCTGGAAACGCTACCGCGGCGGCATGAACCCGGACATCTGGTTCTTCGACCTGCAAAAGAAAACGGCCCGGAACATCACGCACGACGACGCCAACGACGCGCAACCGATGTGGCACGGCGCGACGCTCTACTTCCTGTCTGATCGCGACAAAAACAAGCGCGCGAACATCTGGGCCTGCGACACGAAGACGGAGGCGTTCCGGCAAATCACGTCCTTCACCGACTTCGACGTGACGTTCCCGGGCATCGGCCCGGACGATCTCGTCTTCGAAAACGGCGGGCAGCTTTTTCTCATTGACCTTGCTACGGAAAAGTCGCACCCGGTCGAAATCCAGGTCGTGACCGACCGCGCCACGTTGAAGCCGCACGTCGAAAATGTTTCCAATCTGATCCAGTTCGCCGGCATTTCGCCGACCGGCAAGCGCGCGATGTTCGAGGCGCGCGGGGACATTTTCACGGTGCCCGCCGAGAACGGCATCGTGCGCAACCTGACCCGCAGCTCCGGCGTGGCGGAACGTTTTCCCGCGTGGTCGCCCGACGCCAGATGGATCGCTTACTTCAGCGATGGTCCGGGTGAGTATGAGTTGACCCTGCGCGCAGCGGACGGTTCGGGCGAGGAGCAGACGCTCACGAAGCTCGGGCCGGGTTTTCGCTACACGCCGGTCTGGTCGCCGGACAGCAAAAAGCTCGCGTTCATTGACAAGGCGATGGTGATCCGGATTTATGAAATGGATTCGAAAAAGATGCGCACGGTGGGCACGCAGTTGTGGATGTATCACCCGGACTTGAGCAACTTCACCGTCAGCTGGTCGGCCGACAGCCGCTGGCTGGCGTACGCGGGCGATCAGGATAACCGCAACACGGCCATCTTTCTTTACGATTGGAAGAACGCCAGACGCACGCAGGTCACCTCGGGTTTTTACGACGACGACGAGCCGACGTTCGCTCCCGACGGCAAATATCTTTTTTTCCGCACGGGCCGCACGTTCAGCCCGATCTACAGCGAACTGGACCCGACGTGGATTTATGCCAACACCCGGAACCTCGCCGCCGTGCCGTTGCGCAAGGACGTGCCGTCGCCGCTGGCGCCGCGCAACGACGAGGAGCCGCGCAAGGACAAGGAGAAAAAGGGCGAAAAGAAATCCGACGACGCCGGCACGGAAAGGAAAAAAGAGAAGTCCAAAGCCACGGAGAAGAAGGACGCGAAGGCGGCTGACCAGCCGAAGGAGGAGCCACCCAAGCCGGTGGAAATCGATCTGACGGACTTCGAGCGCCGCGTCGTGATCCTGCCGCCCAAGGCCGGGCGCTACGCGGACTTGCACGCTGTTTCCGGCAAACTGATTTATCGGTGGCTGTCGCGCATAGGCGCCACCAACGAAAAAAACATGGTCGAATATTATGACCTCGAAAAGCGCGAGGTAAAAACCATTCTCGACGACGCCGACGGCATTGATGTTTCTGCCGACGGCAAGAAAATCCTCGTGCGCAGGAAAGCCGACTACGCCATCATTGACGTGAAGGAAGGGCAGAAGATGGACAAGAAACTCGCCACCGCCGGATTCGAGGCGGCGATTGATCCGGCGGCCGAGTGGCGGCAGATTTTCAACGACACCTGGCGGCTGGAGCGCGACTTCTTTTACGACCCCGGCCTGCACGGCGTGGATTGGCAGGCGATGCGCGGGCGTTACGGCAGATTGCTCGACGACGCCGTGACGCGCTGGGACGTGAACTTCGTCATCGGCGAACTGATCTCCGAGTTGAACTCCTCGCACACCTACCGCAGCGGCGGCGACACGGAATCCGCCCCGCAACGCGGCGTCGGCTATCTCGGCTGCGACTTCACGCTCGAAAACGGATATTACCGGATCAAGAAAATCATTGATGGCGCGGCGTGGGACAGCGAAGTGCGCTCGCCGTTGCGCGAGCCAGGCGTCAACGTGAAGGAAGGCGATTATCTGCTCGCGGTCAACGGCGAGCCGCTCGACACGGCGGAAGACCCTTGGGCTGCGTTCCAGGGCCTGACCAACAAGCCGGTGATGCTGACGGTGAACAGCAAACCCGCGAAGGCCGGTGCCCGCGAGGTGCTCGTGCATATGCTCGCCAGCGAAGCCCGCCTGCGCCATCTCGCGTGGATCGAGGAGAACCGCTTGCGCGTCGAGAAGGCCACCGGCGGCAAGGTCGGTTACGTCTATGTGCCCGACACCGGCCAGGGCGGGCAAAACGAACTGGTGCGCCAGTTCCGCGGCCAGTTCACCCGGGCCGGACTGATCATTGACGAACGGTTCAACAGCGGCGGGCAAATTCCCGACCGCTTCGTCGAACTGCTCGGCCGCCCGGTGAACAATTATTGGGGCGTGCGCGACGGCAAGGACTGGCAATGGCCGCCGATTGCGCACCACGGCCCGCAGGCGATGCTCATCAACGGCTGGAGCGGTTCGGGCGGCGATTGTTTTCCCTTCTACTTCAAGCAGGCCGGGCTGGGTCCGCTCATCGGCGCGCGCACCTGGGGCGGGCTGATTGGCATCACCGGCGCGCCGACGCTCATTGATGGCGGCAACATCACCGTGCCCACCTTCGGCATCTACAACACCCGGGGCGAGTGGATCATTGAAGGCTACGGCGTGGACCCCGACATCCCCGTGGTGGACGATCCGGCGCTCATGGCTGCGGGCGGCGATCCGCAATTGGAACGCGCCATCGCGCAGGTGCTGGAAGCATTGAAGAACCATCCGCCAACCCCGCCGAAGAAGCCGGCGTATCCGAAGCGGGCGGATTGAAGGCTGCGCGAACGCATGTCGCGCCAATGCACGTCAGTCAATTCAAGCGGTTGGAGTCGCACCCGGCGGCGGGGGAGTTTGGACAGGTGCCCGATAATTACTGCGCCACAGTGCAATCCATTACAATGGAGTCAGTAAAACAAAGGCAAGAGAAACTAGGGCAACACTACCCACCAAGGTTGAGCCGGAAAGCGGAGTCAAAATCGCAAAAGTGGGAGAAGCCACCAGCGACAGCAGGAAGTAGCCGGTCATTTTGAACGGCGTCAGGCGCGTTGTGCCATCGGTGCCGGCGCGAAACACCTCGCCTTCGGAAAAAATATGAACGAATGGCATGTAATTGTTGTACGGGCCGACGGCGTGGCCGCAATGCGGGCAAAAGTAGGCCGTGTCCGCGTGCGGCGTCAGGCAACGGACGCACAAAGGGACCTCGGACACTTCCGATTCACCGGGCGAGGATGGCGCCGCCTCCAATTCCCAGGGATCGGGTTTCGGCGTGGCACGGTCTCAACACATCGCTGACACTTTTGCATTTCAGATCCTCAATGTTTTCCGGTCACGAAACGGGCGCGTTCGATTTCAACTTCCTCACCAAAAGCCCTAAGCATGGGCTTGTACGGGCTTTTGGTGAGAAAGTTGAAATCTCTCTTGAACTCAATGAAATCGCGCTCCTCTCTACGAATAGTGTCAGCGATGTATTGAGACAATGCACGTTCCCTGGCGAAACCAGTGGACGAGGGGGTAGATCGCGACCGCGCAGAGAACCGACCAACCGAGAAGCTCCTCCGGTGTCACTGTCACCGATGATACGGCCGCCATCGCGCCCAAGCTTTACCGCATTTTCTCGACCGGCGCAACTAAGCGCCGGGAGTTCCATTCGGAGGGAGGAGCTACGCGAGTCCCATACTTCTTCGAGTTGTCCAAGGAAATCGGGGACTCGCGTAGCTCGTCCCTCCGAAAAAGAGATTTGCGCACCATTCCCCCTAACACTGCGCTTTCTACAGCTTGTCTTTTGCTGGCGCGTCTTTATCGTTTTGGGTCAAACTAAAGTTGGTTGAGTTATGGAGCTGCGCATTGATTCGCCCCTGCCCGCGAAAAAGGACTTTCGCATCGGCGTCCTCGGCAGCGGGTTCATCGTCAACGAATGCCACCTCGTCGCCTATCGCAAGGCCGGCTTCAACCCGGTGGCCATCGCCTCGCGCCATCGTGAGAAGGCAGCCCAAGTCGCGCATCGGCACTCCATCCCCAAGGTCTGCGAGACTTACGAGCAATTGCTCGACGACAAAACCATCGAGGTCCTCGACATCGCTGTGCCGCCCGACGCGCAACTTGCGCTCATCCAGGCCGCCTGCGCGCGTCGTACCGTCACAGGCATCCTTGCGCAAAAGCCCCTCGGCGTGAATTACGCCGAAGCCGTCGAAGCGGTGCGCGCCTGCGCCGCCGCCGGCATCACGCTGGCGGTGAACCAGAACATGCGTTACGACCCGTCGGTCCGCGCCGCCAAGGTGCTGCTCGGAGACGGCACGATTGGCGAGCCGGTGCTGGCGACGATTGACATGCGCGGCATCCCGCATTGGATGCCGTGGCAGGCCGGTCTCGGCTGGGTGACGCTGCGCATCATGTCCATTCATCATCTGGACTGTTTCCGGTTCTGGTTTGGCGAGCCGGAACGGATTTATTGCAGCACGCGCACCGATCCGCGGACGAAGTTTCCGCACACCGACGGCATCTGCATGTACATCCTGGAATATCCCGGCCAGTTCCGCTGCCTGGCGCTGGACGATGTCTGGACCGGCCCGGCGCGCGAGGGTTGCCCGGAAGACATCTATCTCAAATGGCGCATCGAAGGGTTGAACGGCCTGGCCATCGGCACCATCGGCTGGGTGCAGGACCCTTACACGACGCCCTCCACCATCCAGTACGCCTCGAAAAAGGACCGTGTCTTCCATTGCCCGGTGTGGACGGAGAGCTGGTTCCCGGACGCCTTCGCCGGCACGATGGGGCAACTGCTCATCGCGCTGGAGACCGGCGCGGAGCCAGCCATCAGCGGGCGGGATCATTTGAAGACGATGGCGCTGGTGGAGGCGGCTTACGCAAGTGCTAAAGAGCACAAAGCGGTGTCGGTGAGAACGACAGAAGAGATTTTATGAAAACAATCGCCATCAAGCAGACCACACTCAATTCGTGCGTGGGTGACGCACAATCAGAACAAGTTGTCGTCACGCGCAACGGCCGGCCCGTGGCGCTGATCGTTGGTTTGGAGAACCTGGATGAGGACGAGCTGCTTCTCGCCACGAGCGACAAGTTCTGGTCGCTGATCGCACAACGCCGAAGTCAGAAAACGACCAGCCGCGCTGAGCTGGAGAAACGGTTGAAAAAAGCTTCTTAGCCCCGCGCGCCCTTTCGCTCCACGCGGATTTTGTTTGAAAACCTTTGGGAACCGTCCATACTGAAACCGGTTCAAGCCAGACAACAACGACCAGCAGGGTGCCTGTGAAATCACTCATCAACATCCGCGTCAACGGGATCGGGCAAAAGCACGAAGTCGAACCGCGCACACTCCTCGTCCATTTCCTCCGCGAACACTGCAAACTCACGGGTACGCACATCGGTTGTGAGACGACAATTTGCGGCGCGTGCACCGTGCTGCTCGATGGCCAGGCAGTGAAGTCGTGCACCGTGCTCGCCGTGCAGGCGGACGGTTCGGAGGTGACCACAGTTGAGGGCCTGGCCAAAGACGGCCAGTTGCATCCAGTGCAGGAGGGTTTCTGGGAATGTCACGGCTTGCAATGCGGCTATTGCACGCCGGGCATGATCCTGGCTGGCATTCAGTTGCTCCAGCGCAATCCCCGGCCCTCGCGCGGGCAAATCGCACACGCGCTCGAAGGCAATCTCTGCCGCTGCACCGGCTATTCGCACATCCTTGATGCGATCGAGTACGCGGCGAAGAGAATGGTGAAGAGCAAAGCCGCGAAGTGAGAAGGTAAGCATGCCTGCAAAGAAAACCAGCGGCTACGTCGGACGCGCGATGAAACGCGTCGAAGACCCGCGCCTCATCAAGGGCATCGCGACTTACGTGGACGACTTGCAGATGGCCGGCCTGTTGCACGCCGCGGTGCTCCGCAGTCCTTACGCGCACGCCAGCATCACGCGCATCAAAACCGACGTCGCGCTCGCGCTCAATGGCGTCGTCGCCGTCCTCATCGGTGCGGATGTGAACGACAAATGCGGCCTCGTGCCCTGCGCTTCCCCGATGCCGGACATGAAGGCGCCCAAGCACACCGTGCTCGCTGGCGACCGTGTTTACTTCGTTGGCCATCCCGTGGCCGTTGTCGTCGCGACTGATCGCTACGCCGCGCACGACGCGCTGGCCTTGATTGATGTGGACTACGACCCGCTGCCCGTCGTGAGCGACCCGGAGAAGGCGCTTCAGCCCGATTCGCCGCTCACGCATCCTGACCTCGGCACGAATGTCGCCTTCAATTGGACCAACGCCAACGGCGACCTCGACGCGGCATTCGCCGAGGCCGACCGCGTCCTCAAGCTCCGCATCGTTCACCAGCGGCTCATCCCCATGCCGATCGAGCCGCGCGGATGCGTCGCAACGTGGCACGCGGGCGAGTGCCAGCTCACCCTCTGGACTTCGACGCAGATTCCACACCTCATCCGCACGCTGTTGCCCGCGATGCTCAACGTGCCAGAAAACAAGATGCGCATCGTCGCGCCCGAAGTCGGTGGCGGCTTCGGCGCGAAGCTGAATCTCTACGCCGAGGAAGCCTTGTGCTGCCATCTCGCCATGCGCCTGGGCGCGCCGGTGAAGTGGATTGAAGGCCGCCGCGAGAATTGCGCCACCACCATTCACGGCCGCGACCAGATCGGCGAATACGAAGTCGCCGTGAAGAACGACGGCACGTTGCTCGCCATCAAGTCGCGCACCATCGCGGACATCGGCTCGTATCTTCAGCTCAACACGCCGGCCATCCCGACGCTCACGGGCCTCATGCTCACCGGCTGTTACAAGGCCCGGGCCATGCGCATGGACCTCACGGCCGTTTACACGCACAAGATGTGCACCGACGCCTATCGCGGCGCGGGCCGGCCCGAGGGCACCTACACCATCGAGCGCGTCATGGACCTCATCGCCGACGAACTTGGCCTCGACCCGGTGAAGGTGCGGCTGAAGAATTTTCCGAAGCCCAGCGAATTCCCGTTCAACACGCCGTGCGGCCTCACTTACGACAGCGGCAACTACCAGGGCGCCTTGAAGAAAGCGCAGAAGCTCGCGAAGTGGGACGACTTGCTCAAAGAGCGCGATAAAGCTCGCGCTGCTGGCCGCATTTTCGGCGTCGGCCTCAGCACCTACGTCGAAATCTGCGCGCTCGGCCCGTCGAAGATGATGTCCGCCGGCGGCTGGGAATGGGGCTGCGTGCGCATCGAGATGTCCGGCAAGGTCACCGTCATCACCGGCGCGACGCCGCACGGACAGGGACAAGAGACGAGCTTTGCGCAAATCGCCGCCGACCGCCTCGGCGTGCCGATGGAGGACGTTGTCGTGTATCGCGGCGACACTGCGGTCGCGCACTACGGCCGCGACACCTACGGCAGCCGCGCCACCGCCATTGGCGGCACGGCCATCGTGATGTGCATCGAGAAGATTCTCGCGAAGGCCACGCGCCTCGCCGCGCACATCCTCGGCACGAAGCCGAAGAACATTCTCTTCCGCAACGGCAAGTTCTCCGTTCGAGGCTCGCCGAAGAAATCCATCACAATTCAAAAGCTCGCCGAGGAATCCTTCGTCGCGAAGAACCTGCCGAAGAACTTCGAGCCGGGCATGGAGGCGAGCAGCTTCTTTGAGCCGCCGAACTGCACGTATCCCTTCGGCACGCACATCGTCGCCGTCGAGCTCGACCGCGACACCGGCGAGGTGCGCATCGTGAAGTATGTGGCGGTGGATGACTGCGGGCGGCAGATCAACCCGCTGCTCGTCGAGGGCCAGGTGCAAGGCGGCATCGCGCATTCGCTGGGGCAGGCGCTGATGGAACGCTGCGTCTATGACGAAAACGGCCAGCTCCTGACCGGCGAGTTCATGGACTACGCCATGCCGCGCGCCCGCGACATCCCGGAGTATCTCATGGACTACACGATGACCCCCTCGCCCAGCAATCCGCTGGGTGTGAAAGGCATCGGCGAAGCGGGCACCATCGGCGCCACGCCCGCCATTGCCAACGCGGTTATTGACGCGCTGTCGCCGCTGGGCATCCGGCATCTGGATTTGCCGCTGACACCCGAAAAAATCTGGCGGGCGATCTCGGGTGCGAAAGGTTAAACCAGTTACTATCTTTTGAAACATGATCCCGGCCGCTTTCGATTACATCCGCCCCACGACGCTTGACGAAGCACTCGCCGCTCTGGCCGCGCACGCGGACGCCAAGGTCCTCGCCGGCGGCCATAGTCTCATTCCGGCGATGAAGCTGCGGCTCGCGCAACCGAAGGCCGTCATTGATATCGGCCGCATCGCCGACCTGAATTATATCCGCGAGAACAATGGCAAGCTCGCCATCGGCGCGATGGCGACTCACCACGACATTGAATCCTCGGCACTGCTTCGCGACAAATGCCCGCTCCTGCCGGAAGTCGCCGCGCAAATCGGCGATGTGCAGGTGCGGAACAAAGGGACCCTCGGCGGCAGCATCGTTCACGCCGACCCCGCCGCCGACTGGCCCGCGGCCATTCTCGCGCTGGACGCTGAAATGGAAATCGCCGGCCCGAACGGACGCCGCACTGTGCCGGCGAAGAACTTCTTCGTTGAGATGATGCAGTCGGCCGTGCAGCCGGACGAAATCCTCGTCGAGATTCGCGTTCCGGTCACACCGAATTCCGTCGCCTACGTGAAGTTTGCGCAAAAGGCCAGCGGCTTTGCCATCGCCGGTGTGGCGGCGGTGTTGGACAAAACCAACAAAACCGTCAACGTGGGCATCACCGGCGTCACGGCCAAACCGTATCGGGCGAAGGCCGTCGAGCGGTATCTGAAAGGCAAGGAACTGTCCCTGGAGACGATTCAAAAAGCGGCAACGCGAGCGGACAAGGACACGGAGCCGCTCAACGACCTCCACGCTTCGGCCGGATTCCGCGCGCACCTGGCGCAGGTGAACACGCGACGCGCCCTGGCGCTGGCGGCAAGCCGTTGAAGCGTTGAAGCGTTGAACCGGATTACCCATCGCACGATTCAACGTTTCAACGCTTTAACGATTTAACGTCCATGAAGCTCTCCGCCACCCAAACGATCGCCGCTCCCCGTGATAAAGTCTTCGCCGCGATCACGGACCCGGCTGTGCTGCAACGCTGCATCGAAGGGTGCGAAAAAATGGTGAAGACCGCCGAGGACAGCTACGACGCGCACCTCAAGCTGGGCGTCGCGGGCATCAAGGGCAGTTACGTCGGCAAAGTGCAACTCAAGGACATGAAACCGCCCGCATCTTACACGCTGATCCTCGAGGGTAAAGGCGGACCGGGTTTCGTCAAAGGCACCGCGCGCATCCGGCTTGAGGCTAAAGCCGCCCAAACGGAGCTTCAATGTGAAGCCGATGCCCAGGTCGGCGGAGTCATCGCCGCCATCGGCTCGCGGCTCATCGAGGCCGTGGCCAGGAAAATGATGGCTGACTTTTTCGGGAAATTCACGGCGCTGGTGGAGGCGCAGCCGTAGCCACACGGTGGCACGCGGGTCACGGCTATTTGTCCGTTGTCAGTCCTCGCGCGCTTTGTCATTCTCCCGGCTGAACGACCGGCAACCGGCAACGCACGCATGAAACTCGGCATCATCAACAGCGCCTTTCATCAGGCCGGCGTGGACACAGCCACCGGCCTGCAGCACATTTCCCGCATCGGATTCGATTGCGTGGACATTTTCACCGAGGCCGCCGGCATTTCGCAAAAGGAAGTCCGCCTCGTGAACCGGACAACCGAACGGCTGGGTCTGCCGGTCATTTCGCTGCCGGTCGTGGCCGTGGGCCTCATTGACTTCAACGACCCCGTGCGCGAGTTCCACCTCGAACGCACGAAAAAGTTCATTGATCTCGCCCGGACGTGGGGCGCTAAGAACATCCTGCTCGTGCTCGGCGAATACATCTGGCAGCGCGAAGTCATCGCGCCCGAGGCCCAGTGGCAATGGGGCCTCGAAACCTGCCGCCGCCTGGGCGATTACGCCGCGAAGAAAAAAATCGACATCGCCCTCGAGCTTGAACCCTTCCGCCTCAGCCTGCTCAACAGCGTGAACACGATGGTCCGCTTCGTGGACGAGTGCGGCCATCCGCGCGTGCGCGCGAACATTGACATCAGCCACCTCGTCCTGTCCGACACCAGCCCTGCCGACTTGCGGAAGCTCAAGGGCCGGGCGATCCACGTCCACCTGAGCGACTGCGACGGCAAGGTGCACGGCGATCTGCCGCCTGGCCGCGGCGTGGTCAAGTTTGCGCCCTACCTGCAGGCGATCAAGGAACTCAAAATCGAGGGTGCAGTCTCCATCGAACTCGAATACGCGCCCGACCCGAAACGCATCGTCGAGTGGGTCGAGGAAGCCTACCGCGGAACGGCCAGGCTGATGGAGGCGGTGGGCTTGCGCGGCTGATATGAGTGAATCACCACCACTGGCGGCGGACAAGCAGCCTTCGTCATCCATCGCAGCGCGGATGCTGAACGTCTTCGCCACGCCCGGCGACGTGTTTGAAGAGGTCAAGGCCGGAAAACCGTCCACCGCCAACTGGCTCGTGCCACTGTTGCTGTCCTGCCTTGCCGCGGTGATTTTCGTTTGCGTCGTGTTTTCGCAGGAAACCATTCTGCGTCCGATGCGCGAGGCCCAGGAGAAGTCGGTTCAGAAGCAAATCGACGCCGGCAGGATGTCCAAGGAGCAGGGCCAGCAGACCATCGACGCCATGGAAAAGTTCATAAGCCCGGCGTTCCTGAAAATCGCCGGTTCCATCGGCGCGGTGTTGAGCAGCTTCGCCTTGCTGTTTTTGATCGCCCTGGTGATCTGGCTGCTCGGCACGAAGGGCCTCAAAGGACAATTCTCCTACCTGCAAGCCGTGGAGATGACCAGCCTGGCCGGGATGATCAACGTGCTGGGGGTGATGATCGCGATGTTGCTGGCCGTGGCGATGGGCAGCCTGGCCATGACGCCTGGTCCGGCGCTTCTGATTCACGACTTCGATCCGGCGAGCCGGCTTCACCGTCTGCTCGGCCAACTGAACATCACGGTCCTTTGGTATGTCGGCGTGCTCGCCCTCGGCCTGGCGAAATTGAGCGGAGTCTCATTCGCGCGGGCGGCGTGGTGGGCATTTGGGATTTGGGCCGCCATCGTCGCGTTGGCTGTTTTACCCGGTTGGGGCCGATGAGTGCCAGCGCGCGGCGCTTTCAACCCTCAAGCAAATCCGCTTGCGCACGCGCGCGGCGCAATCAAAGCTTCGTTGTGCAATGAAGCCCTGTTGAAACAAAATCGAGCGTTTGGTGTCTGGAAGGGGATGCCCATGGCCAAATCAAAGAATAAATCGGGAAAAAAGATCGTCGTCTTCACGCTGATTGTGCTGGTGCTCGGCGGGCTGACGTGGTTTGCCCTTGCCCGCAAGCGTGAGGTGGTGATCACCGTCCAGACCGAGAAAGTCACGCGGCGCGACCTGACCGAACTGGTCGTCGCCACCGGAAGAGTCCAGCCGGTTGTGCAGGTGGTCATCAATCCCGAAGTCAGCGGCGAAATCACCAAACTGCCCGTGAAGGAAGGGCAAACCGTGAAAAAAGGTGATCTGTTGCTGCGCATCAAGCCCGACTTCTACGTCGCCAACCACAATTCCGCCGAGGCGAGCTTCAAGTCCATGCTCGCCACCAAAGACCTCACGCAGGCCAACCTCGCCAAGGCCGAGAGCGAATTGAACCGCGCCCGCGGCCTCTTCGACGACAAACTCATCTCCGACTCGCAGTTCCTCGATGCCCGGACGCTCTTCGATGTCGCCCGGGCGCAGGTGGAAAACGCGTTGCACCAGTCCGAGATGGCCAAGGCCGCGCTGGCCCGCTCCGACGAAGAGTTGGCCAAAACGACGATCGTGTCGCCCGCTGACGGCACGGTGACGAAGCTCAAGTCCCAGCAAGGCGAGCGCGTCGTCGGCACCGCGATGATGGCTGGCACCGAGATCATGACCATCGCGCAACTCGACGACATGGAGGCTCGCGTCGAGATCGGCGAGATTGACGTGGTGCTCATCGCCCTCGGCCAGAAGGCGCGGCTCGAAGTGGACGCCTTTCGCGACCGCAAGTTCAGCGGCGTCGTCAGCGAGATTGCCAACGCGGCGAAATCATCCATGCCCGGCACGCAGCAGGAAGCCACACGCTTCGAAGTTAAAATCCGCATCAGCGAAAAAGAAGCCTTCCGCCCCGGCATGTCGGTCACGGCGGAAATCGAGACGCGCCATCGCACCAATATCCTCACCGTGCCGATTCAAAGCGTCACCACGCGGTTGCCCAAGGGAAATGCGGCGACCAATTCACTCGCGCAATCCGGCGGCAACGGCGACCCGGTGAAGACGAACCCCACCGCCGGACCGACCGCGCGCAAAAAAGACGAGGCCGTCAAGCCCGTTGAAGTCGTATTCCTCGCCGACGCCGGCAAGGCAAAGATGGTCAAGGTGACGCGCGGCATCAGCGATGATTCTTACGTGGAAATCACCGACGGCTTGCAGGAAGGTCAGGCGGTGATTTCCGGTGGCTACAAGGCGATCAACCGCGAGTTGGAGGACGCCAAGCCCATCAAAATCGGCGGCGCGGTGGCGGACGCCGACCAGGAGAAGAAATGAACCTCGCTCCCGCCTGCCCGTGAGTCTCATCACAATCAGAAACATCGCGCGCCGTTACCAGATGGGCGCGGAAACCGTCCACGCCCTGCGCGACGTGTCGCTCGACATCGAGCGCGGCGAATACGTGGCCATCATGGGGCCGTCCGGCTCCGGCAAATCCACGCTCATGAACCTGCTCGGCTGCCTCGACACGCCGACGGCCGGCCATTACGAACTCAACGGCGTGGACGTCAGCGGCATGGACGACAACGAACTGGCCGAGGTGCGCAACCGGGAAATCGGTTTCGTGTTCCAGACCTTCAACCTGCTCCCGCGCTCCGACGCCTTGCGCAACGTCATGCTGCCGCTCATTTATGCCGGGCTGCCGGCCGACGAGCGGCGGCAAATCGCGATGGACGTGCTGGCGCAAGTGGGCCTCGCGGACCGGATGCATCACAAACCCAACGAGTTGTCCGGCGGCCAGCGGCAGCGCGTGGCCATCGCCCGCGCGCTCGTGAACAAACCTTCCATCCTGCTGGCCGACGAGCCGACCGGCAATCTCGATTCCAAAACCGGCGTGGAGATCATGGCATTGTTTGAGGAATTGTCGCGCAAAGGCAACACCATCGTCGTCGTCACTCACGAGGAAGTTGTCGCCTGCCACGCGCGGCGCATCATCCGCATCCTGGACGGGTTGATTGAGAGCGATGACGTCGTTCGGAGTTCAAGCTTCAGCTTGTCTTCCGAGCAGGCTGAAGCCGTGTCGATGCAGTTGAAAACCACGAATGAACACAAATAGACACGAATCCGATTGGCTGAGGGACGGTTTGGTCTTGCTTCGCAATTCTCACCGTTTGGTGAGTCTGCCAACTCTGGCAAAAAGTCTGGGTAGGCCCGTCTTTATTCGTGTCCATTCGTGGTTGCATTGAATAGTTAGGGCAGAAGCCTGAACTCCCCAAATGAATTTTTTCACCGAATTCCTCGAAGGTCTGCGCATCGCCGCCGACGCCATCCGCGCGAACAAGCTGCGCTCGGCGCTGACCACGCTCGGCATCGTCATTGGCATCGTCACCGTCACGTTGATGGGAATGGCGATCACGGGGTTGGACCGTGCGTTCCTCGCGAGCATCTCCACGCTGGGCGCGGACGTTCTGTTCGTGCAAAAGCAAGCCTGGTTCAGCAAGGAGGAATGGTGGAAGCTGCGCAACCGCCGCGATCTCACGCTCGCGCAGGCGAAGGCCGTCGCGCGCCAGGTCACCCTCGCGCAGGCCGTCGTGCCGCAGGCGGACACTTTCCGGCCGGTGAAATACAAGGACAACAGCGCATCTGCCGTGTGGATCGTCGGCGACGCCGAGGAAAGCGCGCTGGTGCGCGGCCTGAACGTGAAGCAAGGGCGGTTTTTTTCCGCGGCGGAGGTCGCCGGCGCGCGGCCCGTGTGCGTGTTGGGCACGGACCTGGCCGACCGCTTTTTTCCGCAGGAATCGCCGCTCGGCCACAAGATTCAGATCGGCGCGATCACTTACGAAGTCATCGGCGTCATTGACCGGATGGGGCCGGCGTTCTTCGGGATGAATTTCGACAACCAGGCCATCATTCCCATCACGCGGTTCGTCTCGGACTTTTACTGGCGGCCGTACATCTCGATCCTCGTCAAAGTGCGCGACCTGAAACAGCTCGACGAGGCGAAGGAGGAATTGCGCGGCGTCATGCGCAAGGTGCGTCGGCTCGCGCCCGGCCAGCCCGACGACTTCGCCATCAACCAGCAGGACCTCCTCGTGGAAACCTTCCACCGCGTGGGCGGCACCATCGCCAGCGTGGGATTGTTCATCACCGGCTTGTCGCTCTTCGTGGGCGGGATCGGCATCATGAACATCATGTTCGTCTCGGTGGCCGAACGGACGCGCGAGATCGGCGTGCGCAAGGCGCTGGGCGCCAAACGCCGCGCCATCCTCCTGCAATTCCTCATCGAGGCCGCCGGCATTTGCCTGCTCGGCGGAACCGTGGGCGTCGGCCTGGCCTACCTGGCGAGCCTGGGCGTGCAGCGCGTCCTGCCGGCGACCCTGTCCATCCCGGTGGTGGTGGTCGCGCTGACCGTGGCGACGCTGACGGGTGTGATCGCCGGCTTCTTCCCGGCATGGCGCGCGGCCCGGATGAACCCGGTGGACGCACTGAGGGCGGAATGAAAACTCCAAAGTCCAAACTCCAAATTCCAGAGAAGCTCCAAGCTCCAAGCTCCAACGCGGAGGCCAGGTTTGAAGTTTGGAAACTGGAGTTTCCCTGGAGCTTGGACTTTGGAGCTTGGAGCTTATGAATCGCCTTCTAATTGCCGCGGAAATTCGCGAAGCGCTCGCGATGGCCCTCGACTGTATCGCGGCGCACAAGCTGCGCTCGTCGCTCACTCTGCTGGGCGTGTTGATCGGCGTGTTCTCCATCATCGTCGTGATGACGGCGATGCGCGTGCTGCAGTCCAACGTCGAGACCGAGTTGAGCAACCTCGGCGCGCACACCTTTCAGATTGTGCGCTGGCCCATTATCCAGATGGAGGGCCCGGGCGGCTGGGAAAAAATCCGGCGGCGCAAGCGGATTGATTATCCGCTGGCACAACAGTTGAAGGAGAAAGCCACGCTCGCGCGGGCCGTGGCGGTGGAGTCCGGATTGTGGACGGGCGAGGCGGCGTCACGCTTCGACAAGAGCAACCCGGATGTGTCGCTGCTGGGCGTCATGCCCGAAACGTTCGCCGCGCGCAACTGGGTCGTGGCCGAGGGCCGCGGCCTGATGGCGGCCGACGTGGACGCCGCGCGCGCGGTAGGCGTGCTGGGCAGCAATCTGGCGAAAAAGCTGTTCCCGCACGGGTCGGCGGTCGGGCTGACGGTGAAGTGCAACGGCATTGAATACGCGGTGGTGGGCGTGCTCGAACCCAGCGGCGCCGCGCTGGCCGGCAACCAGGACAATTTCCTCGCCATCCCCATCACGACGGGACTGAACCGTTACAGCCGCGAGCGGGAAGTTTCGATTCTTGTGCAGGCGACGAGCGAGGCGGCGTTCGACGACACGATCGAGCAGGTGCGCGGCATCCTGCGCACGCTGCGCAAGACGCCGCCGGGCCAGCCGGACGATTTTGAAATCTTCTCCAACGCCTCGCTCATCGAGCAGTTTCGCTCGCTGACGCTGGCCGTGCGCCTGGGCGTGGCGGTCATCAGTTCGATCGCGCTGGTGGCCGCGGGCATCGGCATCATGAACATCATGCTGGTTTCGGTGACCGAGCGGACGCGCGAGATCGGCATCCGCCGCGCCATCGGCGCCAGGAAGCGGAACATCATGACGCAATTCATTCTCGAAGCCGTCGTGCTGTGCGAAGTCGGTGGCGTGATGGGCGTGGTGCTGGGCATCCTTGGCGGCAACGCGGCGGCGTTTTTCTTCAAGGTGCCGCCCGTGGTGCCGCTGGACTGGGTCCTCTTTGGCCTGTTGATTTGTTCGGCGGTGGGAATTATTTTCGGCACGTATCCAGCCTGGAAGGCGGCCAATCTCGATCCGATTGAGTCATTGCGCTATGAGTGAGCCGAGAAGGAAAAGGGTTGCCTGAGTGACGTAAGGGCCAATCGCCGCGCCCATCTAACTTATCCAACTTATTTAACCTGAATTCCGAAACTGAATTGCCACAAAAGAACGCACAGAGCGCAGAGAGAGGAGCAGAGAGGTGATTTCGGCGGGAAAAAATCTGACCGCCATTTTCCATTCAGGATCAGCCCGTCTTTCTCTGAGTTCTTTGCGTTCTCTCGCGGCGAACTTCGGTTTTCGGGTTTAGCCATGTAACTCTCCATGCGCCGCCAGCGCCCGCTCCAGCAACGCTTTTTCCCGCGGGCCGAAAGAGAGTTTCAATGCCTGTTCCCGCGCCGCGGACGTCATCTTCTGCCACGACTTTTGCAGCGCGTTGATCAGCTTCGCGTCGTCGGTCCTGGCCGCGAGGTCGGCGAGCTGATATTGGAGGAATACCAGGCAGAGCGCGTCCTCCAGCGCGCGGCTCTCCGGGTCGGCGGGGAAATTCTTCTTGAGGTTTAGCGCCTGCACGCGGGCGATGAGTTCCTCCGGGAAACCCAGTTCGCGCAAGATGTCACCGGCCTTCTGCGCGTGAAACGCCTTCAGCTCATTGCGCCAGCGCAGGTAGCCGGCGCGCGTCATTTCATGGCGGTTGCGTGGAATCATCCAGCGGCAAAGGTGCTGGCAACGCGCCGCCAGTTGCAGTTCCTCGGTAGCGTTGGGACGGAGTTGCAAGACCCAGTCCGTCAGCCGCCGGGCGTAAAGCAGCTCGCGCGGATGCGCCACGCCGTCCACGACCTCGACGCTTGGATCGCGGGCGTTTTCCTCGTCAAAGCGGCGGAGGGCGGCGGTGAACCGCGCCGGATCGCCGGAACCGGGAGGCGTTGGAACGTTGGTTTCCAAAATAATGTCGCGGGTAAGAAGTGGTGCCGGTGGCGGGACTCGAACCCACACGACTTTTTACGGTCCCAGGATTTTAAGTCCTGTGCGTCTGCCATTTCGCCACACCGGCGATGATCGTCACATCCGCACTCTCGCAAAAGGAATCAAAGGGCGCAAGCAGCTGATGCGTGGCTCTTGGCGCGAAGGCGCGCGGCGTTCACGCCGCTTCAACGCACGACCGCCAGTCAGCTCGGATTATTTTCCAGCGCAACACGACCTCGCGCGTTGAAGCGGACTGAAGTCCGCGCTCCTGTCGGCACCCGGCGTCGAACCTGGCGCGAATTGTGTTCATGCCGATGACGGTGATGGGCATGCCCAGGTCGTTCGCGGTGTGGGAATGTGGGCGGTCGCTTCACTCCGCGTTGCCTCCATGTCCTGCGATGCAAATTAAGATCCGATTTCCTCGAATGTTGGCAGATTGCATTTCAGTTTTTGCGACGAGTCCGTGGCTCATTGAGCCTTTCCCGTGAGTTGCGGCTGTCTGGCGCCGCCAAAGGCGAGGTTGTATGCGGCGTGAAAAAGCAAATTGTCACCGGAGAACTTCAGACTCGCAGTGATGCAAAACGGCGTTTCGTAGAAACTGAGTTTGACAGTGTACGTGTCGTCTGTCGTCCAGGCGCCACTCGCGGCGACAGGCTGCTCCGCCAACGCGGCATAGGTCATTCGCGCCTTCCGCCACGTCCCCTTGCCACAGGCAATCCGCTGCTCGACGCCGTTGCACCGCGCGACGAGTGTCACCTCGCCGCCTGGGTCGTCGAATTCGAGCGCGAGCGCTTCAACTTTCTGGTTGTTGTCCGGGAAAACGTATTTTCTGCCGGACACTTTCGTGGCCGGATCTGGCGCGCTGGAACCTGGCTGCGGGGGCAACGTCAGGCCAGCAAGAGTCCGTTCGAGCTCCTTTCGCGCCCCGGCATCGGCGTGCAGCCGGCCGGTCTTCATGGCTGGAAGGAGTTTGTCCCACACGAGATTCAAAACGCCTTGCAGGTTCCGGGTGCTGCTGGTGATGGCCACCACGGCATCCTGTTCGGGCATGACGATGCAGAATTGTCCGAACGCCCCGTCCCCGCGATAAATCCCGTGCCGGCAGCGCCAGAACTGGAAGCCATAACCCTGCTCCCAATCGCTCGTCGGATTGCTGCCGTTGGAGGTCTGGCGCGACGTGGCTGCTTCAATCCAGGCCGTGGGCACCAACTGTTTTCCGTGCCACTTGCCCTTCTGCAGATAGAGCTGGCCGAAGCGCGCGATGTCCTCGGTCCGGAGACTCAATCCGGAGCCGCCGAACGTGATTCCCTGCAGCTCTTCCCAGGGCGGGTTTTCAATGCCCAGCGGTTCGAAGAGCCGTGGCCGCAGGAAATCGAGCACGGTCGCGCCGGTCACCTTTTGCACGATGGCCGATGCCATGTAGGTCGCCGGCGTGTTGTAGAAGAAATGGGTGCCAGGCTTGTGCTCCACCGGCAGCGAGAGAAACAGCCCGGTCAGCTTCTCCTTCGAGTTGAACGAAAACTTCTTCACGTCGGTCGCGTGCTGGCCGGTGTTCATGCGGAGCAGGTCGCGCACGCGCATCGCCTTGAGGTTGGCGCTGGGCTCGGCGGGTGCGTCGTCGGGAAAAAACTTCAGCACCTCGTCGTCCAGGCTCAGCTTCCCTTCCGCGATGGCCAGTCCGACGGCCGTGGAAGTAAAGCTCTTGCTCAGCGAATACAATGAATGACGGGACTGCGCGGCATAGGGCGACCACCAGCCCTCGGCCACCACCTGGCCATGGCGCAGGAGGATGAAGCTGTTCATGGAGTCAACCTGTTCGTCAGCGGCCTTGATGAAATCGAGGATGCCAGCGGACGAAATACCCTGTGCTTCCGGCGTGCTGCGCGGCAGGGGAGACGATGCTTTTTCCGCCGCATGACCGAGGGAGATGACACAAACGAGTGATGACAAAACGATCAGTGATTTCATGCCCATATATTTCGATGTTCGGCAGCCAGGCAGCAGTTGTCCGTTCAACAGTTGCCCTTTCGGCTGCATGCCGGGGACCCCGCTTTGATACACGAAGCCGCTCCCGGAGTCAGTTTAATTGCCTTGGCTGGTTTCAGCGGCTTTACCAGCGAAAGAAACGGTAGGGATCGTCCCACTCCTCCGGTTGATCCAGGTAAAAGCCTTCCAGCCAGCGTTGCTCAGTCCTTCCCATGTCCACAGGTTTGCCAAAGCGTTCGATCAGCGGCGTGGCGGTCTCGACCCCCAAATTCGCCAGCAGGCGGCTCACGGCCACCGAGGAACGGGCAAACGTCCGTTTCAAGTTGCGCTGTTTGGCCGCGTCGAATTCCCAAGGCACCAACTGACAGAAGGCCACATTCCATTTCGTGGCCGTGGCCAGGACGCCGCCACCGACGACGGACGCACCGGCAGTGGCCAACGGTAGTTTGCGGGGATCACGATTATGCACGTCCGCCGGACTGACCCCCGCGAGCAGCGAATGGACGCTGGCAGGCTCAAAATAAGCCGAGATGTATTCTTGATTTGCAAACGTGACTTTGAACGGAAGAACGGCCTCGGCGTCCTGTTGGTTCATGCCGATGGCCAGCAAGTGCCCGCCGTCTTTCAGCCAGCCGGCCACGACGGGTTTGTCATTCGCGAGCATGGTTCCGCCTCCCGGCCCGAGGACCAGGACGTTTCCGGATGAAAGTTTCTCCCTGTCGTAGTTCTCGAGCTTGATTCCCGCTGACTCAAGGAAATGCCGCCCGGCGGGATCACCCACGTAAACGGCTTTCTTCGCCGGGGCGGGTTTCCAGTCGGACACATAATGGATCAGGTTTCCCACCAAGGCATCGGCCGCCGGATCGGTTTCGGTACGACCGCTCACATCCAATTGGCAGAGCAAGATCACACCGCGCCCCTCGCGGTATTCCAGCAGAGGGCTGTATTGGAGGCTGAACCCGCCGTCGAGGATCGGGAGGAAATCGCCACGAGCAGGTTTCTCGACCAGGACCGAGGCCACATTGCCGCGATTGCCGCAGCGCCAGAGGCGCGGGACCGAAATACCGCACCACTGGACCGTCGGGCCACGGCGTGGTTGCAACTCATATTGGAGACGATCGGGAAGCAGCGTCGCTTGACCGCGCCAGTCACGCAAATGTTCTCCGCCAATGCCGGCCAGGACCGGATGATCGGGTGCTCGCTCGAACACGCGGCGCAAGCCATATTCGGCCACGCGGAATCCGAACCGTTTCTCCAGGACTTCCGCCGTCTGCTCAAACATCAGCACCCGCAGCCCATCGCGCACGCGGGTGACGTCCGGAGCCGGTCCGTTGGCGGTCAGAGCGGTCTTTCCCACGATCAACACGTCGAAGCCGGACAGGTCACTGCCGACCTCCACCGGTTGGAAGCGGAAGCCGATTCGATCGAGCAGCTCGCGGCTTTGCCCTTTCGGATCAAAGAGCGCGATTCTGGCGGTGGGCTGTTTCGCTCGTGGCTGCGAAAGCACACGAATCGCAAATGAATCGGTTTGCGTTTCGCCATTGCTGAATCGAGCCAGGGCGCTCAGTTCATACTCGCCGGCCATGAGTCCGGGCGGCAGGTTGAACGTGATGGCAAGCCGCTCCTGGCCGCCGGGCGCGACACGGATCAGCCTGCTGCCGGTCGCGATCCCTGCGAGGGAAAACCGCCACTCACAATCGCAGGTCACCGTTTCCCGCGAGTTGTTGATGAGGATAAGTTGTTTTGTGACCGTTTCGCCGGGGAGGAAGTTGTGGTCTTTGCTGGTGAAGTGGTCGGGCTTGCCGCCGATGAAGGCCAGCAAGGGGCGGTTGTAGCGCAGCAACGCCTGGGCGGCAGCCGTCGGAATCCAGTCGTCACGCTGGAAGGCGAGATCCATGCGCTCGTATCGGTTCTCGATGTAATCTGCGCTGAAGCCCGGACGCTGAAGATTCTCCCACTCGACCGGCAGTTCCTGCCGGCGCTTGTCCACGCCCTCGCGCAGCTTCCAGAAGTGGCCGTACTCCCACGGGGAAATCGCCGAGACACCCCACGCGCGATAGGAGGGCCAGTTGTCGGAGAGGTACATGGCGAAGACCGGATACCGCTCCTCGAACCGGGTGGAACCGACGTCGGTCGGATAGTCCCATCGGTGCCAAACTTTCCCGGCCCGGAGTTGTTTGGCCTCCCAGCGCAGGTTGGCGGCCTCGGCTTCGCTGATCTGATAGGCGCGGGCGCCGAGGAATTGCGCGTTCCATTCCGCCAGACTGAATTCCCAGGGGACCACGGCGCTGCCGAACTCGCGCTCGCCCCGATACCAGCCGCGATACATCGTCCAGTCCCAGGTGAAGGGCGCGCCGTATTCGCACAGGAAGGCAGGTTTGACGCCGACCGTCGCCCAGTGCTCGAACCAGTCCGACAACTCCTGGATGGGCGCGAAGTTCGGATAAAAATTCATCGGGTGCATCGAGCCCAGGTTGCCCGAGGAGTGGTGATACACAATCCGGCCGGGATCCATTTGTTTGACGATGGCTTCCGCACGCAAAGCGAGTTTCGCGTTGTTCGCCGACGCGCGTTCCCGGAGATCACGGAGACCATCAATCAGATCGGGGTTCATGTCCTCGCCGTAGCTGGTGGCGTTGTGACTCATGGAATAGGCGATCACCGAAGGATGCGGTTGCGCGATGCGGACGTAATGGGCCGCGTGGAGGGCGTAACCGTTCATTTGATCGGCGTCCGGCGCCGTCCAATCGTAATTGGAAAAATGCGGTTGGGACAGCGCCACCAGCATTCCGGTGTCATCGGCGGCGCGAAGCAACTCCGCAAAACTCAGGTGCGACCCGGGCTGGCAGTCATAATTGTGGGTGTACACGAAATTGATGCCAATGCTCTGGAGGCGTTGCAGGCTTTCGCGCGCGGCGGCGTAGCCGGCCGAGGCAGCGCCGACCTGCGCGTTATCCAGCGGCACGGCGGAGAGGAAGATACGGGTGCCATTGAGGTAGAAATCGCGGCCATTGATCCAGAA
>CAZIFU010000097.1:0-36959 GCA_964539075.1 uncultured Verrucomicrobiota bacterium
CCGGCTTGTTCGAGGGCTTTGCGAGCGGACGAAAGATCGGCGCGGCGCAAAACAATGTCCACGTCCTGCGTGTTCCGCACGGCGGCTTCATCCACGCGTGAAACCCCTCGCGGCCACGGCATTGCCGTCCGCTACCGCATAAGCGACGTTTGCCTGTTCCAATGCATTCGCTGCGCGGAGCAAACGCTGACGGACCTTTTCAACTGCGTTGCTCATGCGTTCCCAGGAAACCTCGGCGTAAGCGGCAATGGCCATAATTGCATCAAGGTTGGTTTGCCAAAGATTGGCGTGAGTCAACGAATTCTTGCCTGCTTGTTCAAGTGGATTTTCCCAAAAGCCCGCGCGGGTCGGTGAGCCTGCCGGTGAGCGCGCCGGCGGCAATGATTATGCGAAAGCCAATCGCCCGCTGGGTTCAGGCACAGACCAGCCGGCCTGGTGCGCAGTTTTCAAGTAAGCATCAATCATTTCTTCCGCGCTTCGTAATGCTTCGACGCGCGTCGCGCCATCGGTGATCAGCTTCGGCAGTTCCGGCACTTCGGCCAGAAAGCAGCCGTCTTTCTCGCTCCAGTAAACCACGATTTCGTATTTCGTGTTCATTTTCCAAAATACTCTCGCGGGTCAACGATCTTTCCGGCGATTGCGCTTGCGGCCACGGTCATTGGCGAGGCGAGGAACACCTGGCTTTCCTTGTGGCCCATGCGGCCGGGGAAATTACGGTTGGTCGCGCTGATGCACTTCATCGGCGAATTCATCCGGCCGAACGTGTCCACCGGCCCGCCCAGGCACGCGGCGCAACCGGCATTCTCGGTCATCTGCACGCCGGCGTCCACGAGGATCTGCCAGACGGTCTTGTCGTCCCATCTCGTCGTCTGCAAATCCTGCACGATCTCCGGCGTCGCGGGCACGCCGAACGTGTCAATGCTCACGCGTTTGCCGCGCAACACGCGCGCAAATTCCAGAAAGTCGCTCGTCTTGCCGCCGGTGCACGAGCCGATGTAGGCGCGGTCGAGCTTGATGTGGCCCAGTTCCTTCGCCTTCTTGCGCTGGCCGGGGTCGGGATGACAGGCCACGGTCGGCTCCAGCGTCGCCAGGTCCACCGCCAATTCATAAACGAACTTCTCCTCGCGCTCGCGCTCGACCGGCTCGTACGTCGGGTTCGTCCCGTTGAGCCGGGTGCGATGATCCACGAACGCCTGGGTCTGCGCGTCGAACTCGAAGATGCCGTTCTTGCCGCCGGCCTCGATGGCCATGTTGGCGATCGTCATCCGGTCATCCATCGAAAGGCCCGCCACACCGGGGCCGTCGAACTGCAGCGCGCGATAGGTAGCGCCGTCGAAGCCAATCTCGCCGATGCAATGCAGGATGACGTCCTTGGCCATCACGCCCGGCTGCAATTTGCCTTCGAACCGGAAGTGCATCGTTTCGGGAACTTTCAGCAGCAGCTTGCCGGTGCCCATGACGAAGCCGGCGTCGGTGTTGCCGATGCCGGTGGCGAATTCGTTGAACGCGCCGGCCATGCACGTGTGCGAATCGGTGCCGAACAGGATTTCGCCGGGGCGCGTGTGGCCTTTCTGCGGCAGCGCGGTGTGGCAGACGCCGGCGTAGTTGGAGCCGTACTGGCGGTTCAACATCCCCTTGCCCGGATCAAAAACCCAGTGGCCGTTGGGATCGTCAATCACGTCGTAGAAATAGGGAATGCCCTGCTCCTTCACGAAGTCGCGCAGGATGTCCACGTTGCGGTTGGACTTCGAGTCGGCGGTGAAAATGTAGTGGTCGGGAATGATGACGACGCGGTTCTTGTCCCAGACTTTTGCCTGCGGGCCGAACTCGCGCTTGAACACGCCGATGGTGCCCGGCCCGCACACGTCGTGCGTCATGAGCAGGTCGGCCTTCACCCAGATGTTATCGCCGGCCTGCACGCGGCTTTTGCCCGCCGCGCGCGCAAGAATTTTTTCGGTCAACGTCATAAACTTCAGGGAGGCCAAACTACCCGACGGAACGTCAGACTGCAACACGGGAAACGCGTCCGGCGGTGGCTCAACACAATTCAAGGCCGCAATCGCAAAGCGGCCAGTGCTTCCTGGAAATCCTCCGGCAACGGGGCGGTGAAGGTTTGCCGGCGGCCGGTGCGGGGATGTTTGAAGGAAAGCCGGTGAGCGTGGAGCATCTGGCGCGGCGCGGTGTAGCCGGTCAGTTCGGCCAGCCGCCGGTTCTGGCGCGCGCCGTAAGTGGCATCGCCCACCACGGGAAAACCGAGGTGCTGAAAGTGCACGCGCACCTGATGGGTGCGCCCGGTGTGCAACACGATCTCGACCAATGTGGCCGCCGACAATCGTTCCCGCACCCGGTAGCTGGTGTGCGCCGCGCGCCCGGCTCCGTCGCTGACGGCCATCCGCTTGCGATGGCCGGGGTGACGGGCAATGGCCGCGCGAATTTCGCCGGAAAGTTTGGGGAGTTCACCGCAGACCAGGGCCAGATAAATTTTTTCCAGCGACCGGCCGGCGAACTGCGCGGCCAGCGCTACATGCGCCGCGTCGTTCCGGGCGACCACCAGGCAGCCGCTGGTTTCCTTGTCGAGGCGGTGGACGATGCCCGGCCGCGCCACGCCGCCGATGCCGCTCAATTGGCCCGCGCAATGATGGAGCAGGGCATTGACGAGCGTGTGCCGCTCGTGGCCTGCCGCTGGATGCACCACCAGGCCGGGCGGCTTGTTGATCACGAGCAGGTCCTCGTCCTCGAACAAAATGTCCAGCGGCATTTCCTCCGGCTCGGCGAGGGCGGGCCGGGCCTCGGGCCAATGCACCTCGATCCGTTCGCCGGCCCGGGGAGTGTGGGCGGGCTTGACCGGCTGGCCGTTGACGCGGATTTCGCCTTCGGCAATCAGCCGTTGAATGGTCCCGCGCGACACCATGGGAAAATGCGCGCACAAAAATTTGTCGAGCCGTTCACGCAGCAAGGTTTTTTCGACGAGGAGGGTTTCGCGGCGGGACGACATTTTTATTTTCCGTGACCGGGGGCCAAATCGCTCACGGTTTCGGATGTTCCCATTTGAAAGTCATCCGGGGCAACTTCCCGTAAAGGAGCAGGCCGATGGCGAAAAGGCCGGCGCTGAGAAGTTGCGCCGGCGTGACGTGGCCGCCGAGATAATAGACGGCGTAGTCGCCGCGGAACAGTTCCACGAACACGCGCAGCACCGCATAAGCAAGAAGATAGGCGGCGAAGACCTGGCCGTCGAATGTCCGGCGGCGATACAGCGCGGCCAGCGCCGCATACAGGCCCAGGTTCAATATCGCCTCGTAAATCTGCGTTGGATGCACGCCCGCGCCCTGCGTGGCATGGTCGGGCGGGAACTGGATGGCCCACGGCCAGGCGCAGGCGCGGCCGTAACAGCAGCCGTTCATCAGGCAGCCGATCCGGCCAAAGGCGTGGCCCAGCGCGATGCTCGGCGCCAGAATGTCCGCCACCGGCCAGAGCGGCAGCTTGTGACGGCGCGTGTAAAAAATCGTGGCCAGCGAAGCGCCGATCAATCCGCCGTAAAAGACCAGTCCCCCGTGGTGGACCATGAAGATTTCCAAAAGCGGCTGGCTGGCGAACTCGTCGCGCCAGAAGGAAATCACATACAGTGCGCGCGCGCCGGCGATGGCGCCCAGGATGAGCCACGGGCCGAGATCCACGATCCGTTCGCCGGGCAGTCCGTCGCGCGCCGCGCGGCGGCTGGCCGTCCAAAGGCCCGCCAGGAAACCGAGGGCCACCAGCACGCCGTACCAGTGCAGGGAAAAGCCGCCGAGGTCGAGAGCGATTTTTTTCAAGCGCGGCTCAACTTAGAGTTCAGTCCGGCGGGTGACAAGGAGGACTTGGCCGCAAGCCGAAGAGGCTGTGTGAAAAAACCTTCGTGACGGTTTGTCCTCCTCCTCGTTCTCGTCCTCGATTTTTCAAGGGTTTTCGAGGACGAGGACGAGACCGGTGAGGATGCTGCGTTGGGGTATTTTTCACACAGCTGCTGAAGCTTGGACTCCAACGAAATTACTCTTTGGTCGCCGGCGGTGTGATTTCCAGCCCTGGCGGCAGCGGCGGCAAAGGAGGCAGCTTGGAAACCAGGTTGCGCCAGCTTTCGCGTTCGCCGGGCGTCATGGATTCCCAGCGTTCAGCGTTTTGCAAAAACTGGTTGCGTTCCGCCGGCGTCATGTTGCTGAACTTGTGGAAGGACTCGATGCAGTGGGTGCGCTGTTCGGAGGGGAGTTTTTCGAAGGCGTCGAGTGTTTTTTGCATCCGCTGGCGCTCGGATTGGGAGAAGGTGGCCAGGATTTTCCCCTTTTCTTTTTCGCTCAACTTGAAGAACTGGTTGAAGTTCGCAACCATGCGCTGGCGCTGGTCCGCCGGCGAGGCGCGCCACTGGGCGATGTCCTCCTCCAGTTCGGCCCGGCGTTCGGGACTGAAGCGTTTGAGGATGATTTCCCGCTGGGCCGGTGTGCTGGTTTCCAGTTGCACGAAGTAATCAATCGTCATCTGGTTTTCCAACAGTTCCTTTTGCACGACCGGAGAGAGCAGGTCCCATTGCTTGAGGCGTTCTTCGACCAGTTTGCGGTCCTCTTCGAGAACGGACGCCAACCGTTCCGCGCGACCGGCGGGGGCCAGTTGCATCAGCGGGAGCAACGACCAGCGCAATTGCGTCGCGCGCAATCGCAGTTCCCGCTCGTCCGGCGTCAGGGACTCGTATTCCTGGAGTTTGGCTTGCAGGTATTGGCGATGGTGCTCGGATTTTTCGACCAGCGCCTGCTCGCGCGCGGCGGGTGTCATGGCCAGCAGGTCCCGGAAATCGCCGATGGGTGAATGGAGCCGGGACGGCTGGGAGCGCGTTTCGGTGAAGCCCTGTTCCGCGGGCGGCGTGCCTTGGGCGGTGGGAACCGGGGCGTCGGCAGCCTGGCTGGCGAGGGCGAGGCCGGCCAGCCCAAGGATGGGAACCAGGACGCGCATGAGGTTTTCCTCCTACTGGAGCGCTGCCAGCAAATCCAAATCCGCCTGCGACACCTGGCTCAAACGATTAATCGCGTCAAAATCCTGCAAAATCTCCAGGCTGGGCAAACCGGCGACGCTGGAAACCTTGGCCACGCTCTCCGCCAGCTCAGCCCGGATGGAAAGCCGGTGTTGCTGCCAGGAAAACACCGCCACACCGACCAGCAAGGCGGCCACGGTGGCTTTCTGCGTCAGGTTCACGGACGGAAGCCAGCGCCAGAGGAACGAGCGCGTCCGTTCGGGTGGTGACCGGTGTTCGCGGTCAACCGCCTGGAGGACCTGCGCCGTAAAGTTGGAAGAGACCGGCACGTCGGGAAGTTGTTCGAGCAAGTGGTTGAGGCTCATTTCCTCATCCCAAGCCGACTGGGCTTCCGGGTGTGACAGCCAGCAAGTCGCAAGGCGCGCCTCTTCGTCGGCCGTGAGCCGGCGGCGCCACGCCGCTTCCAGCAGTGGGTTGTATTCTGAACCGTTCATGTTTTGCCTTTCTTATTATAACCGCCGGGCGGTCAAAGTTGCTGTCAATCCCCGCCGCGCCAGACCCCGGTCCGCAAATAGGGTTTGAGCTTCTGCTTCAGGGTTTCGCGGCCCCGATGGATCAACGATTTGGTGGCCGAGAGCGAGCAGCCCAGGACCTGCGCGATTTCTTCATAGGAAAGCTCCTCCTGCCGGCACAGCAGCAGGGCGGTGCGTTGATGTTCGGGCAGACTGGCCAGCGCCTGTTCAATTTTGCGCGCCAGCTCGCTCTGCAAGAGCGCCTCGCGCGGTGAAAAAACCTTGACCTCCTCATACTGCCGCAACGGCTGGTCGTTATTCTCCGGGTGCGTTTGGTCCAAAGATTCGGCCGGGTGCCGCGCGCGGCGGCGGATTTCATTCAGGCACAAGTTCCGCGCAATGGTAAAGAGCCAGGTGGAAAACTTGGCCGAAACCTCGTAGCGATGCGCCGACTTGAAAACCTGGACGAACACGTTTTGCGCCAGGTCCTCCGCCTCGACCGGGTCGCGCAACGTGCGCGCCACCAGGTTCATCACCGGCTGCCGGTATTTTTCAACCAGTTCTTCAAAGGCCACCCGATCACCCTGCTTCACACGCAGCATCAAGTCGGCATCGGGGTCGCAGGGCGTCGGCATCTAACTGTTAGCCTAGCAAATTTGCGGGCGTGGGACAAGCGGGTTTGCGGGAACCTTGCGTTCGCACAGGGTTTTGCCTTAAGTTGCCCGGTCCATGCCGACCCTGCTTGAAAAGATTGAAGCCAGTGCCGCCGAACGCCTGCCGCTGCCGCCCGGCCGCCGGCCGGTGGAGGAACTCGCGCGCTACAAGAACTTTCTCAAGGTCGAGACCCACCGGCTGAAAATTCTCCACCGCGCCGGCGCCGGCGGCCTGGAACTCTGCCGGGCACGCTCCTTCGTGCTGGACGCGCTGCTGCGTTACATCTTTCGAGCCGTCAAGGACAATGCCCCCCCCGCCGCCGATCCGAAGAAAAACCTGCTGGCGATCGTCGCCATCGGCGGTTACGGGCGCGGCGAACTCAATCCTTACAGCGACATTGACATCATGTTTTTGCACGACGGCAACCTGGTGGTCGGCGGCAAGGCGCAGCCCTATTTGTCGGCGCTGACCGACGGGCTGCTCTACACGTTGTGGGACATCGGACTGAAGGTGGGCCATTCGGTGCGGGGCGTGGATGATTGCGTGAAGGTCGCCAACAGCGATATGCAATCCAAGACCTCGCTCATCGAGGCGCGGCTGGTCACCGGCGACGAGCCGCTCTTCCAACGGATGCAGGCGGTGGTGCTGGCCAAGTGCATTCGAGGTTATGAAGACGCCTACATCGCGGCCCGTCTGCAGGACCAGGGCGAGCGGCGCGCCAGGTTTGGCAACTCCGCCTGCATGCAGGAACCCAACATCAAAAACGGCTGCGGCGGCTTGCGCGACGTGCAAAACCTCCTCTGGATGGCGTTTTTCAAATACCGCCTCCGCTCGCTGGCGGAACTGGAGCAGCGCGGGCAAATGACCGCCAGCGAACGCAAACAACTCGAAGCCGCCCACGATTTTTTGCTCCGCGTGCGCAACGAATTGCACTACCACTTCAACCGCCCGGTGGAAGCCCTGCCCAAAAACATCCAGCCGGCCATCGCCTTCAACCTCGGCTACACCGACCGTTCGCCCGGCGCGCGGCTGGAGGTCTTCATGCGCGATCTCTACACCCATTTGCGCCATGTCCATATCATCACCCGCGATTTGGAACAGCGCCTGGCGCTCGTGCCCCAGGCCCCGGCCAGCCGCCTGCTCGCCCTCCGCAACATGCTCCCCACCCGCCGCAAGCCCGCGCAACTGGTGGACGGCTTCAAATTGACCGCCGGTGAAATCCATCCCGGCTCGCCGCGCGTTTTTCGCGACCAGCCGCGCCGGTTGATGCGCGTTTTTCTGCTGGCCCAGCAACGCGGCCTCAAATTGCATCCCGACCTTACGCAGCTTCTTCGCAGCCAGCTTTCGCTCGTCAACCGCGTCTTCCTGCGCGACGCGCACGTGCATGAAACCTTTTTGGAAATCCTCAGCCAGCGCGGCAACGTCGCCCCGATTGTGCGCGCGATGCACGAGGTCGGCCTGCTGGGCAAATACATTCCCGAGTTCGGACGGCTCACCTGCCTGGTGCAGCACGAATTTTATCACCAATACACCGCCGACGAGCACACGCTGGTCTGCCTGGAGAAACTCGACCAGCTTTGGGGCGCGGCCCAACCGCCGCTCAGTCAGTACGCCGAGGTGTTTCAGAAAGTCGAACGGCCTTTCGTGCTGTACCTGGCCTTGCTGCTGCACGACACCGGCAAGGCGGTCCCCGGCGCAAGCCACACCGAGTCCGGCGGCAAACTGGCCGCCAACGTCGCCGCACAATTGGGCCTCGACGCCGCCACCACCCACACGCTGCGACACCTCGTCGAAAACCATCTGGCCATGGTCCAAATCTCCCAGCGCCGCGACCTGGACGACCCGGCCGTCATCCGCCAGTTCGCCGCGCAGATGCAGTCCCGCGAACAGCTTGACCTGCTCACGCTGCTCACCTTCGCCGATTCCCAGGGCACGGCCAGCAACCTTTGGAACGGCTTCAAGGATTCGCTCCTCTGGGCGCTGCACCACAAGACCGCCGAGGCGCTCTCCGGCGGCACCGCCTTCCTGCGCGCCGAGGCCCGCCAGCGCGAACTGCTCGCCGGGGAAGTCCACCGCCTGCTGCCCGCCACCTTCAGCGAGGAGGAAGTCGCCGCCCACTTCGCCAATCTGCCCCCGCGCTATTTTACCATTCATTCCCCGCGCGACATCGCCGCCGACCTCGCCCGCGCCCACCGCTTCATGCACCTGCAATTGCAGGAGGAGGAAAAGGCGCTCGAACCGATCGTCACCTGGCACAACGAACCGGACCGCGGGTATTCGGCCGTCAACGTCTGCACCTGGGACCGCGCCGGCCTGTTCAGTAAAATCGCCGGCTCGCTGACCGCCGCCGGGCTGAACATTCTCAGCGCGCAAATTTTCTCCCGCAGCGACGGCATCATCCTCGACACGTTTTACGTCACCGACGCCCGCACCGGCCTGCTGGCCAACCGCGAGGAACGGGAGAAATTTGAAAAAATCCTGGTCGCCGCGCTCCAGGGCCAGGCGGACCTGGACGCCTTGATCGCGCGTTGCATCGGCGGCCATCCGCTTTACCAGACCTTCGACCTGGAGCGCATCCCCACCCGCATCCATTTCGACAACGACACGTCGGAAACCCGCACCGTGATTGACCTCGAGACCGAAGACCGCGTCGGCCTGCTCTACGCCATCTCGCTGGCGCTGGCCGAACTGGGCGTGGACATTTCGCTGGCCAAAATCTCCACCGAAAAGGGCGCCGCCTTCGACAGCTTTTATGTCACCGAAATGGAGGGCGGCAAAATCCTCCCGCTGGAGCGTCTCAACGCCATCGAAGCCAGACTCCGCGTCGCCATCGCTCTCCTGGGCAAGTAGCGGGACAAGCCGCCGGGCGGACGACCCGGCGCCCGGATCCTCGACTGGAAGAATGGGACTCGCGCAGCTCAGTAGTGTCCAGTTACTACAGAGTCATTTAGTCAGACCACAAAAATCGGGAGTGATAGAGTCGCTGGCATGGTCAAAAGAGATGGACGCTCGTTGGATCATAAAACCTTGGAACACATTCGGATGCTGGCCGTCCGGCGGGTGATTGAAGATGGGGAGAAGCCGAGTCTGGTCATGGATTCCCTTGGGTTATGCCGCACGACCATTTATCCCTGGCTGCGCCAATTCAAGGATGAAGGCTTGGAAGCCCTGGTGGAAAAGATTTGCCAGGGACCCAAGCCCAGGCTCAAGGAGAAACAACGACAGCAAGTTCGCCGGTGGATTATGGGCAAAGCCCCCCGGCAGCATGGTTTTGATTTTGGGTTGTGGACCCGCCGGATCGTGCAAATGTTGATTCAAGAAAGAATGGGCGTTGAGTCAGGTCTGGCTTCGGCGGGCAAATTACTGGCCAGCCTGAACATTACTCCGCAGAAGCCCTTGCGTCGCGCCTCTGAGCGGGATCCTGTGGCGGTGGAACGCTGGCAAAAGGAAACCTACCCCAAGCTTAAGAAGCGGGCCAAAAAGCTGGGCGCGAAGATCTTTTTTCTGGACGAGGCGGGGTTTCCATCCGATCCGCCGCTGGGGCGCACTGATGGATTGAAAGGGCACACGCCGGCGGTTCAAAGCTCCGGGCAGCGACAACGCCTCAATGTCATCAGCGCGGTCACCGCCAGCGGAGCATTTTGGGCCGCCACCTATACGGGCAAGCTGAATGCGGAAAGCTTTGTGGTGTTTCTGAAGAATTTCATGAAAGGCCGGCGGCCTAAGGTTCTGTTGGTGGTGGAGGGCCATCCGGCGCATCAGGCCAATCTCGTCAAAGACTATATCGCCGGGATGGCCGGGCGGTTGGAGTTGCATTTTCTGCCGCCTGACGCGCCGGACTTGAATCCCGATGAATTTGTCTGGAACCACATGAAGAACAACGGGGTGTCCCAAAAGCCTTTGAAGAAAAACGAGTCATGGCGTGATCGGGTGGAGAAGGACTTGGCCGCCATCCATGACAATACGGTCTTGGTGGCTTCGTTTTTTCAGTCAAAAGTGTAGACTATGTCAATGACCAGGTAGTATACCGCCGCCCGCGAAGGGCTGGCCTCCACGATGGACGAGGTCTGCCGGGACCATTCACCCATCATCATCACGCGCAACCGTGGCCAGTCGGTCGTGATGCTTTCGCTGAAGGACTACGAGCAGTTGGAAGAAACCGCCTGCCTGCTCCGCAGCCCGGCCAACGCCCGCCGGCTGCTGTCGGCCATTGGCGGCCTGGAAAAAAGCAGGGGGCGCCAGCGTAAAATTGACCTCGAGCCAGGAAGCTCGTTCTCGCGGAACAGGCGTGGGAGGATTATCTTCACTGGCAGCAGACCGACAAACAAATCACGCGGCGCATCCACGAATTGATCAAGGACACGACGCTCAATCCCTTTTCCGGCATCGGCAAGCCGGAGCCCTTGCGTTTCGCGCTGGCGGGTTATTGGTCGCGCCGCATCAATGGAGAACACCGGATGGCCTATAAGGTCGAAGGCAACCATCTGCTGCTGGCGCAATTGCGATACCATTATTAAAACAACCCTGCGGTTGCTCAAATCGCCAGTAGCAGCCGCTTGATTTCCTTCAACCGCGCCCCGGCGTCCTTCTTCGTGAGGCGCGGAAACTTCCCGCCGAGCGTGATGAAATCGCCGTGGCGCGTGAGCATGAGCTTGTCGTCTTTCACTTCGATGGTGCTGACATTGCGCTCGCCAGCAAGGATTTTCAGCTCGGCGATTTGCAACAGTAACTCCACCGGCGCTGGCAAACGGCCAAAGCGGTCGCGCAGTTCCTTCTGCAATCCATCCAGCGCGGCCTTGTCCGTGGCCTGCGCCAGCTTGCGATAGATTTCGATGCGGTGCTGCGGCTCGGGAATGTAGTGATGCGGGAGGGCGGCTGTGTGCGGAGCACCAGCCGCAGCAGCCGTTTTGCGGGAAGGGCTTTCAGTTTCCAAACTGCCAGCTTTTTCGGAGTGCTGCGGCTGGGTCTTCGGCCACAGCCGCGCTCCGTCTGATTGCGCCGCCGCATTCATTTCCAGAAAATCCAGCGCCACGCGCACTTCGACGCGCGGCTTGACCTTCTCGCCTTTGAGCGCGCTGACGCTTTGCTTGAGCAACTGGCAGTATAGCTCGAAGCCCACCGCCGTGATGTGGCCGCTTTGTTCCGAGCCCAGCAAATTTCCCGCGCCCCGGATTTCCAGATCGCGCATCGCGATTTTGAAGCCGCTGCCGAGCGTGGAGTATTGTTTGATGGCGCTCATGCGCTTGCGCACGTCGGCCAGCAAACCCGCGTGGCGCGGCAACAGCAGGTAGGCGTAGGCCTGGTGCTTGTAGCGCCCCACGCGCCCCCGCAACTGGTAAAGCTCGCTCAACCCGAAACGGTCGGCGCGGTCAATGATGATCGTGTTCGCGTTCGGAATATCGAGGCCGCTCTCGATGATGCTCGTGGACAGCAGCACGTCGGCCTCGCCGTTAACGAACCGCGTCATCACCTCCTCCAAATCGTCACTCCCCATTTGACCGTGGCCGACGACGATGCGCGCGTGCGGCAGGAGGGCGCGGAGCTTTTGCGCCATCGTGTCAATGGTCATCACGCGGTTGTGCAGAAAGAACACCTGGCCGCCGCGGTTCAATTCGCGCTGGATGACGTCGCGAATGAGGCGCTCGTCGTATTGCGTGACGAAGGTTTCCACCGGCAGGCGGTCGTGCGGCGGTGTCTGAATCGTGCTCATGTCGCGCGCGCCGGTCAACGCGAGGTACAGCGTGCGTGGAATGGGCGTGGCGCTCAAGGTGAGCACGTCCACCAGCTTGCGGAGTTGCTTGAACTTCTCCTTGTGCAGCACGCCGAAGCGTTGTTCCTCGTCAATGACCACCAACCCGAGGTCCTTGAAATGAATGTCGTCCTGCACCAGTCGGTGCGTGCCGATGACGATGTCCACCGCGCCGGCTGCCAGATCGCGCACGATGCACTGCTGTTGGCGGCGCGTGCGAAAGCGAGAGAGCAACTCGAGGCGCACCGGGTAATCAGCCATGCGCTCGCGGAAGGTGTTGAAATGTTGCTGCGCGAGAATCGTCGTCGGCACCAGCACGGCGACCTGCCGCCCGTCCAGGACCGCTTTGAACGCGGCGCGGATGGCCACTTCGGTCTTGCCGTAGCCGACATCACCGCAAATCAGGCGGTCCATGGGCTTCGGCGCTTCCAAGTCGGCCTTGGTTTCCACGATGGCGCGCATCTGGTCGGGGGTTTCCTCGTAGATGAAGGCGCCTTCAAACTCGCGCTGCCAGGGCGTGTCGGCGGCAAACGCGTGGCCGGGCTGCGATTCGCGCGCGGCCTGGATGGTGAGCAGTTCACCGGCGAGATCGCGGACGGCCCGTTCCGCGTGTGCCCTGGCTTTGGCCCAGCGCGCGCCGCCGAGCGTATGGAGCGGCGGGCGCATTTTGCCGACGCCGACATATTTACTGACGAGGTGCGCTTCGGTGACGGGCACGTAGAGCTTGGGCGCGAGTTGCTGCGGGTCGCCGGGCGCATATTCGATGACGAGGCATTCCTGGCCGGAGTCGGGGGCTGGAAACTGGGGTCTGGGGTCTTGGGTCTGGAGTCTGGGGTTTGGGGATGAGAGTGGCAAGGTTTTCAGGCCCAGATAACGTCCGATGCCGTGTTGCAAGTGGACCACATAATCGCCTTCCTCAAGGTCAGTGAAATCAATGTCCAGCGCCGAGCGGGCGGCGATGGCGTGCGGCGATTTGAGGCGGCGCGGGCGTTGCACTTTGTAACGGCCGAAAATTTCCGCGTCAGTGACGACGACCAGTTTTGCCTCATCGCAAATGAAGCCGCGGGCGAGCGAGCCGAGGTGGGTGTGGGGGCTAGGGTCCAGGGTCTGGGGTCTGGGGTCTGGGGTTTGAGGTCTCGGGTCTAGGCTCTGGGGTCTGCTGGCGCCCGGCTGGCTCCCCAGACCCGAGACCCCAGACCCTGGACCCAAATCTTCCCAGATTTCCGTGAACCGCTGCCGTTCGCCGCCGTTGTTGCAAAACACGTGGACGGCGTGGCCCTGGCGCAGCCAGCGGTGGAGTTGCTCGAAAAACTCGCGGCGCTGGGCTTCGGCGATCGGCGGTTCCGGCGCTCGCTCGCCGAGTGGACGGAAGGCATCGAGACTTTGAAAGTGCGGAGTGCGGAGTGCGGAGTGCGAAGTGGCGGCATCGGGCCGTGTCTCTTCGCCCGGCGCGGCCTCGTCGGTGGTGACGTCCGAGAGCGGTTCGACGGAACTGGCGGTGGCGGACGTTTGGGTGACTTCCAGAAGCGTCATCCCGCGGGCGCGGGCTTCAGCGCAGAACTCCTCCCACGCGATGAAGAACGGATCGCCGGCAGGGACCTGGGCGGCGTAAGTGCCGGCGTGTTCGGTGAGCGAGTCCGGTTCGCAGAGGAGAAAGATCGTTTCACGGGGCAGGTAGTCGAGCAGCGTCGCGAACGGAGCGCGGGCTTCAGCCCGCTTCACCGCAGGATGGCCAGATGGCTCAAGAGGCTTTGACGCCTCCTCCGGTTCGGAAGTTGAAGCGGGCTGAAGCCCGCGCTCCGTTTCGCGCTTCAAGATTCCCAACTCACCGGCGGGCGGCAAAGTGACCTGAGTGATTTCGTCGCGCGAGATTTGGGTGAGTGGATCGAAATAACGGAGCGATTCCAGTTCATCGCCGAAAAACTCCAGCCGCACCGGCCAGGGGCTGATCAACGGATAAACGTCGAGGATGCCGCCGCGCAAGGCGATATCGCCTTTCTGCGTGACCTGCGCTTCCGCTTCGTAGCCCTGGTCTTCAAGCCACTCGATCAAATCGAGGGGATTGGCGCGGTCGCCGCGGCTCAGAGCGCGCGTGCGTTCGCGGAGCAGGCCGGGCGGGAAAGTGCGTTGGAGCAGTGCGGTGACGCTGGTGATGATCAGTTTTGAGTTTTGAGTTTTGAGTTTTGAGTTGGCGGACAAGGCAACCAGAGTTTCCAATCGCTCGCTGATGACGTCGGTGTGCGGGAGTTTGTCCTCGTGCGGAAGAATTTCCCACGCGGGATGGAAGAGCGGCGCGGCTGGCGGATGGCGGATGGCGGACGGCTCGGACTGCGAACTGACGTTGGACGTTGGACGTTGGGCCCTGGACTCAGCCGAGAGCCACGTTTCGATGTCCTGCTGAAAACATTCCTGGGTTTTCAAGCCGTCGGTGACGACGAGGATGGGACGTTCAGGAAAAAGTTGCCGCAGCAGAACGGCCAGAAACGGCTGGGCGGATGCGCTGACGCCGGCACAAGACAATGCGCCGGCCGACTCCAGGCGCCGTCGCAGGGTTTGCACAGCGGGAGTTTTCGACACCGTGGCGAAGATTTCGCCGGCCACGATGTTTGACCGGACTTGCGCCAAGCACCGAAAGCTCGCACGGCGGGCGGCGCGCCGTCAAGGTGGTTAAATTCCCGCGACTAACGCAACCGGGTGGCGCGTCGGAACGGAGACGTTGCCGCCGGCAAGGCCGGAACCTTGAGTGAGAACGCCCGGCGGTTCACATCGCTTTCGCATGACAGCGGGCACTCGTTCATGCTTCAATCGGCGTGATGCAAAAGTTGGAGAACCCGATCATCGTTGCCTTGGATGTGCCCTCGTTGGAAGCCGCCTTGTCCCTGGCGGCGCAACTGGCGCCCGTGGCCGGCGCCTTCAAGATTGGCAAGGAACTCTTCACCCGCGCAGGGCCGGAGGTGGTCCACCGGTTGCGCGCGACCGGTGCGCCGGTTTTTCTTGACCTGAAGTTTCACGATATTCCCCACACCGTCGCCAAGGCAGTGGAGGCCGCTGTCCAACTGGATGTGCAAATGTTGACGGTCCACGCCAGCGGCGGAAGCGCCATGCTGCAAGCGGCCGAGCGCGCGGCGGTGGAAAGCGCGCGAAAATCAAACCGCCCGCCGCCGCTGGTGCTCGGCGTGACGGTGTTGACCAGCTTGGACCAGGCGGACTTGGAGGAAATCGGCGTGCACTCAGAAGTTGCCAGCCAGGTGGAGCGCCTGGCGCGGCTGGCCGCCAGGGCCGGGTTGCGGGGATTGGTTTGTTCGCCGCGGGAAATCGCCGCGCTCCGGAAAATCCTGCCTGCGGAGATGCAACTGGCGACGCCCGGAATTCGCCCCGCGGACGGCCGCCCCGATGATCAAAAGCGAACGATGACGCCGGCGGAAGCGCTGGCCGCCGGCGCGAACTGGCTGGTGATTGGCCGGCCCATCTGCGCGGCGGAAAATCCGCGGGCGGCGGTGGAAAAAATCCTTGCTTCCTTGTAAGGGCGCACCTGCGAAACAGCCCAAGCGTCCCGCCTGTTCTGCGTTAATCGGCGCCCTTACGACTCGACCAGGGCGCGGACCGTTTCGATCAGCGCTTTGGATTGAAAGGGTTTGGCCATGAATTTGTCCGGCTTGATCAGGTTGAGGCGGGCAAAATTTTCGTCAATCGAGCCGCTGATCAAAATGGTTTTGAGCGGCGGGTGCACCTTTTTACATTTCTCGATCAATTCCAGGCCGTTGATGTCGCCCATCGCGAAATCCGTCACCAACACCGCCGGCTTGGGATTGGCCTCCACGAGGGACTTGAGCAACAATTCCGGGTCGCGAAACAGTTTCAGCTCATACCCCTGTCCCTGCAAAATGGCGTCAATCAACGTCACAATCATCGCCTCGTCGTCCACGACGTAGATGAGCGGCCTGGCTTTCTGACCGGGGGAGGCGCTGGTGGATGGGGCGTGGCTCATGTGTCTTTCTGACGCCCAACAGTTAAAATCCAATCCGAACCGATTTGCAAGCCAGTTTTCACGAAAAATATCCGGCGGCAAAAAGCCCGCGGCTCCATACGTGACGACACAAATGGTTTCGCCGGGTCGGGGGACCCAGCCTACAGAGAAGCATGCAGGCCGGCTGCCCCCAGTCGGCGACACTTCTGACGCTGCGTATAATTACTCCGGCCGATTCGATATCGTTTCCGCGTAGCGCAACTCGCCGGTGCGGCCGTCGAAGTATTGGAAAATCACCTGCGGCTGCGGGTAGGCGACCCACCGTTCGCCGCCGAGTTGCGGCGGCATGTTGAAGACGTTGTTGATCTGCGCGACGCAGTAAAACGGATACAGCCGCTGCAAACGCGGCAGGTCGGGCAGGATGTAGCTCGACCAGCGGATGTCGCACTCGCGCGGGCCGGACTTGAATTTGCCGGTGATGGGACGGTTGCCCTCGTCATCGCGCGGCACGTGGTTCACCGAATTGTGCGGGCCGGAGGCGAATTCCCAGAGGCGGTCGGTGATTTTGATGGCGAAACTGTTGTGCAGGTCGGCGGTGAGGATGAAGACCGGTTTGCCCAGCTTGTCCCACGCCTCGATCATTTTCTCGCGCTCGTCCAGGAGGGCCGTCCACGCCTCGTCCTTGCCCTCGGCGAATTCATGGCCGCCGCCGCCAACATGCGGCACCATGAAGTTCACCGACGAGACGACGAAGAAAAAGTCCGCGTCGCTCGCGCGCATCTCGCGGAGCAGCCACTCGCGCTGCGCCGTGCCATGCATCGTGACGCCGGGCTTCATGGGGTCCTTCGGGTCATGCATCTCGCGGTGCGACTTGAGGTCGAGCAGGAAGAAATCGCAGTTGCTCACGCGGAACTTGCTGTAGCAACGCCGCCCGATGGAGTAGGACGCCGCGCCGTCGGCATACGCCGCGGGCCGGATGCGCAGGCGATGGCGGTCGAGGACTTCGGCGATCTCGAAAACGCCCGCGTTCGGGTCGCCCGGCTGGTTGTCGAGCTTGATGTCATCCACGCCGGCGTTGGGTGTGCCCCAATGGACGTGGAGGTTCGCCGTCTCGGCGAGGTCCAGTTTCGTGAAGTCCGCGTCCGCGTCGGTCAACACGTCGCTGCCGTGCCGCAACTGCGCGCGGCCGAAGTGGATGTTCTGCTTGAACGCAATCGGGTTCGCCCAGCCCAGGTAATCGAACCACGCCTGGATGCCGATGTCGCGGAACACCGCGCGCCGTTCGCGGAACCCGGCGGTGCCGCAGCCGCGGATGTCGTTCACGAGTTCGTGGTCGTCGAAGATGAAATATCCCGGCACGCGGCGATGCCACTCGGCGAGATTCGGCGCGCGGCTCAGGTAGGTCTTGTAGTTCTCCCATACGCCTACGATGGTCGGCGCGACACGGACGACTTGCGGCGCCTGTGCTTCCGCGAGGCCGACCTGTTTGAGCCACGACGCGGGCGGGTATTCGCGGTTTTCCTCGTAGATGAAGTCCCCGTTCATGATGGAGAAATGAACCTTGTCGGCCACGTCGCGGTTCATCGTGGTGTAAGTTGGCAGGCTGGGGCCGATGCCGCTGTCGGGGTTTTGATTGGCGCAGGAGCCGAACGCGAAGCGGAAGTTGAAAAGGCCGCGCGGATTATGCCCGGCGTTGCGGAAATGCGCCGCGCCCGGCAACGTGTGGAACGTGCCCGGCGGGCCGGAAGGTTTCCCTGCGAAAAAAGCCTGGAAATAATGGCGCGTGTCCGGTGGCAAGCCGCGCAGTTCAACCCAGCCCGTGTTGTCGTGAGCAATGTCGGTCATGGCTGCGGCGGAGCGTTGTTCCAGTTTCGCCGCATTTGTGCCGTAACGAATCTCAAACTCTCCTGGCAGCGACGTGCGTGTCCAGATGCGGACGGTGTTCTCGGTCACGCCGCCCAGCAGCGGGCCGTGGGTGATTTGAACTGGCGCGGCGGAAGCCGGCCGGCTGAGGCAGAAGAGCAACCCGATGATAAGGATTTTGTTTCGCATGGTTTAGTTTGAGATTTCCAAACTCGACGCGCCCTTGGGCAGGTCAAAGCAGACCGTGATCTCCTGCGCTTGCCGCACCCAGGTTCCACCCGCCAGTTGCAACGGCTGGTTTACCTCCTTGAGCGGTGTGGCCTGGCCCTGTGCCGCCAGTTTGGGGACGGCGTTCAGTGGCGCACCTGTTTTCAGCGTGAACGCGGGACAGGCGAACGGCGCGTGGAACGTGATCCGGTTTTGCTGCCGTTCGATGCGCGTCAATTCGCGGGCGGCCCAGTAACGCGCGATTTCGCTCAGCTTCATCCAAACCAGGTTGTCAAATCCGGCGCGCAAACGACGGACGACTTCCTTCAAAATGTTGAACCCGGTTTTCTGGCCGTTGAAGTACATGCCTGGCCAATGGCCGACCAGGATGGCCGGCTCGCCGCGCTTGATGACCTCCGGCAACCGCCCGCCCTGGAAATCTTCGGTGATAAATTTGTCGGGCGAACCGGGCGTCAGTCCATCCCAGCCGCCGAACCAATCGCCCGTGCAACCGATGATGGAAACAACGCAGCGCGGATCGGGGCCGTCGAGACCGGCGGCGAATTCCACGCGTGGCGCGACGCTGCGTTCATCGGTGAAGAGGTGGCGGAAGTAGTGCGGAATTTCGGCACGAAAAACATCGCGGCAGGATTGCAGCGTGGCCTCGGCGAGTTGCGGCAGGACGCGGTTGCCGAAGCCGCCCGGCGTGGTGATGCCCTCGCACGACAGCCCGGCGTTTTTCAACATGCGAAGAGCGTAAGCCATGTAGTCAGCGATCTGGTCCGCCGACTTGTCATCCGTCCAGCGCCAGTTTTCCATGAAGCGCTCGCTGTATTCGGGATAGGGCCGGCCGGTCTTCGTGTCAATGACGCGCGTGTGCGTGATCATTTCGGGGTGGATGTCCCAGTCGGGCATCATCAGCGTGCGGACCAGTTCCACGCTCGCTGCCAGTTCCTTGCGGGTCCAGCCCGGCATCTCGCGGTCCACCCAGCCGACAAACGCGGGCGAGGGGACGATGCTGTATTTGCCTTTCACACCGTGCTCGTGGCACCACTCGCCGAATTCGCGCACGAAGGCATCGGGAATCTCGCGCGGCAACGTCCGCCACGGTTGCGTGTAACGGTCGGGAAAAACTTCCGCAAATTGCGGGATGCAAAAGTGCGCGAGGTTCACCAGGCAGGTGGAATCATCAATGATCTGGCTTACCGGCACGCGCCCGCGCGGGTTGAGAACGGTCACGCCGGCAGCCCGCGCGGGCCGTTCGCCGGCCGACTGCGCCGGCAACGGCGTTGGCCGCCAGCTCAAGCCGGCGCCGACCGCGGCCCACGCCGTGGTTTGTAAAAAATTCCGGCGCGAAAGGCTTTTCATAATTTGTTTCGCTCCTTCCCGGATTCCTTCAGCGTGGGCAGCGGCGCTTTCGTTGCGCAATGGCCGGAGAATTTTTTGATCTCCGACGCGAGTTGCGCCTTGTTCTTCATCGTGAAGCTCGGCGCATAAACTTCGCAATAGGTCGCCTGGTTCTCGTAAAGCTTCTGGTAACACGCCGCCCACTCGTAATCGCGCGGCTGGATCATTTGCTGGCCGCGGCAGACCGGCCGGGTCCAGACCTGGTCGAACGCCGCTTCGGTTCTGGCGTCGGGCGCGCCCCAGTCGCCGTTCGGCCCCCAACCGTTGGCCTGGCAGAAGAAGATCGGATTCGTCGGGCCGATTGTTTTGACGACGTAATCAGCGAACGCGGAGGCGGCATCGGTCAACGGCCCGTGGCCGGAGAACGGGAATTCGACGGCGAGGTCCGCGCCGGCGTATTTCAGGCCGAGGTCGAGCAGACGTTTGTGAGCGGCGAGCCAGTGCTCGTAGGAGTAGCCCGGCAAGGCGCGGACTTCTTTGCCGTGATTGAGTTCGGCCCAATCCTGTCCGTACCACGCGAGGTGCAGCAGCCGCACGCGATTGGCGCGGCACCATTTCGCCAGCACCGCCAGCAGTTTTTCGTATTCTGCTTCGAATGCAGTGTTGGGCGAGCCATCGGCGTTGAACGGCGCCGGGACTTTTTCCGTGCCGCGCAAATAAAACGGCGATCCGGCCTGGTCAAAGACCCTGGCCGGGGTGTGCCGGCCCGCCATGAAACGGACGGAGAAATCGAGCTGATGCTCGCGGGCGATTTTCAGTCCGGCCTCCAGCAAAGTGAAATCGCCGTCAATCGCCTTCCACGGGACGCGCAACGAAAAGCCGCGCAGGTGCGGCGTGGACAGTGCCGGGCCAAGCGCGCCGGCGAACCACCGCCGGAGTTCGGCTTCACTGGAAGCTTGTTGCAAGACCCAGGTGCCACAGATCGCTTTGGCATTGGAGGGGGGCGCCGGGGAATTGGCCGCCAGGGCCGGGGCCGCGCCCCAACCGACGAGCACCAGCATCAGACTGACTTTTACGGATAGAGGCTTTGTCATTTCAGTCGCGGATTGTGCAGGCGGTTGTCGCGTTCCGGAAAAGACTCCACGCCCTGCGCAGACCGTGACAGGTTCCCTTGACCGTAGGAGACGACGTAAGGAGGCTCTAACTATCTCCGCTTTCGAAATGAGCCTCTCCCGCAAGGCGGGATCGGCTCCTACCAGATTTGTGGAGAAGTTCACCAGGCCTCCCGATAGAGTTCGACGATTTGTTCGGCGGTGGGCACCACCGGATTGTTTTGCGGACTGCCGGAAGCCAACGCGTCCGCCGCCATTTTTTCGAGGCTGCCCGCGAAACGGTCTGCCTTTCCGTGCAGACACTCGCGCAAACGCGGGATTTTCAGGTCGCGATTGAGCGCTTCAAGCCCGTCGGCGAGCGCCGCGGCGGCGGTATCCTCGGAATGTTGTTCTCCGGCCAGGCCCATCGTCCGCGCCACGACGGCATAACGGTCGCGGGCGCCCGGAATCGAAAACCGCGTGACGGCCGGCAGCAGCACGGCGTTGGAAAGACCGTGGGGCAGATGAAAAACCGCCCCCAACGGCCGGCTCATGCCGTGCACCAGACAAACGCTGCTGTTGGCGAAGGCCATCCCGCCCTGACACGCGGCCAGCGCCATGGCCGCGCGCGCGGGCCGATGGCCGGGGTCGCTCCAGGCCGCGCGCAGATTTTCCGCGACAAGCCGGATGCAGGAAAGCGCAATCGGGTCCGTCAGCGCGTTGGCCTTCCGCGAGACGTAGGCCTCGATGCCGTGGGTGAGGGTGTCCACGCCCACGTGCGCCGTCAGCGCGGCCGGCATGGAGAGCGTCAATTCAAAGTCCACGAGCGCCACGCGCGGCAACAAATGCCCGTCGAGCAGCATCATTTTCACGTCGCGCCCGGTGTCGGTGATGACCGCCACCTTGGTCACTTCGCTGCCCGTGCCCGCCGTGGTGGGAACCGCAACGAGCGGCGCGCCGGCGCGTGGAATTTTGTGGTAACCCTGATAACGGCTGAGCGGGCCTTCGTTGGTGGTCAAAATGGAAATCGCCTTGGCGGCATCCATGGGACTTCCGCCGCCCAGGGCGACAATCGCCTCGGCCCGGTGTTCGCGAAACGCCTGCAGCCCGGCGTGGACATTCGTGTCGGTGGGATCGGGTTGCACTTCACTGAAAGTGGCGCTGGCAATTCCGGCTTCGGAAAGCAGCGCCTCGAACCGCGCGGCCAGGCCGGTCTTGACCATGAACGCGTCGGTGACGAGCAACACGCGCGCGGACGGCAGGCGTTTCAACTGGCCGGCCAGCTCGCCGCTCGCCCCCGCGCCGACGATGACGGTGGCAGGAATGTTAAAGGTCGCGTGCATTCAAGGCGAGGTTACCGCGATCATGTCCAGCGTGAGACTCCGGCCAGGCAGGCCCACACCCTTTACCAGCGCCTTGGAGGCGGCAGGTGGGCGCAGCGGGTCGTAAAATTTCGGGCGCGCTTCGTTGAGCTGATTGCTGGCGTCGCTGTCCGAAACGTAATAGGTCGCCTTGACGAGATGGTGGAAATCGCTGCCGGACTTTTTCAACAACTCGCCGAGCGTCCCGAAGATTTCGTGCGCCTGCGCGCCGGCGTCCTGCCCGGCGGCGGCGTACAAGCCGGAGACGTAAATCGTTTTGCCGAAGTTGAGCCGCGTCACGCGGCTGAAGAGCGGCGAGGCCTTCATATTGGGCGGGGTGAGATAAGCGACCGGATTGGTTGGCTTGTCACGGCCGGGCACCGCCGTCGCGATGGCTTCGATCTCAATCGGGTTGCCGCTGCTGGTCCATTCAACGAACACGACCGGCGGCGCGGTTTCGTCTTCGAAAAACTGCGCGATTTCCTTTTCCACCACGGCGAGGTCAGCCATCGGACGCAAGAACGCCTTGAGCTGCACGAGGTGCAATTTATACAGACCCAGGTGGGTCAGAGTTCTGCGCAAGCTTTCCAGTGTCTTGCGCGTGGCCTCAGCCAGTTCGCCCGGCTCGGCCTGGCCGGAAACATAGATCGCGCCGCCGGCCGGCAACACCGCCACATGCGCCGCGCCAGCCGGACCGGGCAGGACGGCACAGTGCAACCGCTTCACTTCCTTGTGCGCGGTGGTCAGGCTGGAGACCGCGACGGCGTCCAGCGCGACGAGGGCACCGGGGCGTGGAAGTGCGCTGACGACAAAACTGGCGGCGGGTTTGGCCGGCCCGTTGAAGCGGCGGGCAAAAACGGCCTGCACGCTGGCGACAGCTTCCGGTTGCGTGACGCACACGTTGATTTTAACCAGTTGGTCCAGACCGGAGCGGCCCTCCTGCAACGCCAGCGCCAGATTATCCAGGACCCTTTCCGTCTGCGCGCTCGCGTCGCCTTTGCCGATGAGTTCGCCGGCGTGATCGAGCGGCAGCAATTGCGTCGTGTGTGCCAGCGGCACGCGGCCCACCACCGCGGCGAGCGAAGTCCCGGTCGCGTCGTCCGGCTCGACGTAGCGGACGCCATTGGGCTGCGCGCCGGCCAGAGTCCATGCCGGCAAACAGGCCAGCGCGAGCAACCGGCAAAGGCTTTGACGAAAGCAGTTTGTTTCTGTCTTCAATTCTTCGTCTCCGGGAGGCCAATGGGGCGAACGTCGGTGTTGATCAACCGTAGAATAAAAGCCGCCGGTCATCGGATCAATGTTTTGCCAGCCGCAATGCCCGCGCAGAATCGTCCGACTTAATCACGTCCATCCCAGGCGGACATGATCTGGCGATTGTATTCCACCGCCTCGGCGTAGCGGACGCCCGTGCCGCCGAAAATATCCAGCGCCGAACCGATGGTCAAATCAATCCGCCCGCGGCCCAAACGGGTCACCGTCTCCAGGTGCGCCAGCGACGTGGCGCCGCCGGCGTAGGTGGTGGGAAGAGGCGACCAAACGCCCAGCTTTTCGACCAGCGCCGTGTCAATGCCGCGGCACAACCCTTCCACGTCCACGGCGTGGATGAGAAATTCGTCGCAGTGTGCCGCGAGTTGTTCGAGTGTCGTTTGTGTGATGGCCAGTTCGGTGAATTTCTGCCAACGGTCAGTCACGACAAAATAATCCTCACCGCGTTTGCGGCAGCTCAGGTCGAGGACCAACCGTGATTTGCCGATGGCTTTGACCAGTGCCGTCAATCGTTCCTGATCCAGCCGGCCTTCCCGGAACACCCACGAGGTGACGATGACGTGCGATGCGCCGGCGTCGAGCCAGCTTCGCGCGTTGTCGAGGTTGATGCCGCCGCCGAGTTGCAGGCCGCCGGGATAGGCCGCCAGCGCCGCGCGCGCCGCCGCTTCGTTGCCGGAACCGAGCAGGACGACGTGGCCGCCGCGCAGGCCGTCGCGCATGTAGAGTTCCGCATACCAGGTCGCGGGTCGCTCCGACACAAAGTTCGTCCGCAGCTTCGCCGGGTCGTCGCTGAACGTGCCCCCGACGATCTGCTTCACTTTGCCTTCGTGGAGGTCAATGCACGGGCGGAACATGGCTCAATTAAAAAGGAAAAAAAGAAAATGAAAAAGCGGAAACGGCGAAGAAAAGCTCTTTCTTGAATTTTTGATTTTTCATTTTTATTCGGCATTCATTCCCGTCACGATCCGTGCGCCCCGTTTGTAGGTGAGGTAGGAATAAGCCCATTGCAGGAGGACGGCCGCCCTGTTGCGGAAGCCGATGAGAAAGATCAGGTGAACACCAAGCCAGGCCATCCACGCGAGGAAGCCGGAAAACTTGAACCGCCCAACCATCGCCACCGCCGCCGAGCGTCCAATCGTTGCCATCGTCCCCTTGTCCCAATACTTGAACGCGGGCCGGGGAACAGACGCTGACGACGGCGCCGCCAGTTCGTTCCCAATGATGTGCGCGACGTGCCGGGCCATCTGCATCGCCGCGGGTGAAACGCCGGGCACCGGCTTGCCGTCCTTGCCCAACACCAACGCCAGGTCGCCGATGGCGAAGACTTCGGGGTGCGCGGGCAGGCTGAGATCAGGCTGCACCTTGACGCGGCCGGCGCGGTCCAGTTCCACGCCGAGTTCGCGCGTGAGCGGGCTGGCGCTGACGCCGGCGGCCCAGATGATGTTTTCTGCCGCGATGGTTTCGCCGTTTAATTCGACGCGACCCTGGGAAATGTTTTTGACGAGGCAACCGGTCCGCACTGTGACGCCCATCCGTTCGAGTTGCCGCTGCGCGCGCGCGGACAAATCCGGCGGCAGGTGCGCCAGGAGGCGCGGGCCGCCTTCGATCAAAATCACGCGCGCCTGGCTGGGATCAATCCGCCGGAAGTCGCGCTGGAGGACGGTGCGCGTCAGTTCCGCGAACGCGCCGGCCAGTTCCACGCCGGTCGGCCCGCCGCCGACGATGACCAGGGTCATGAGCCGGTTCTGCTCGGCGGGGTCGGGTTCGCTCTCTGCCTTTTCAAAGGCCAGCAAGACACTCCGCCGGATGCGCAATGCGTCGTCGAGCGACTTGAGTCCCGGCGCGAATGGCTCCCATTCGGGATGACCGAAGTAACTGGTGGCGCCGCCCAGCGCCAGCACGAGATACTCGTAGGCGAGCATTTGCTTCTCCAACACCACGTGTTTTTCAGCCAGCTTGATGTCCACCACGCGGTCGAGGAGCACGGTGATGTTCGGTTTGTTGGAGAGGATGGAGCGGATCGGCTGGGCGATTTCCGGCGCGGACAGGCCGGCGGTGGCGACCTGGTAGAGCAACGGCTGGAAGAGGTGATGGTTCTGGCGGTCCACCAGCGTCACGCGCGCGGCGGCATGGCGAAACGACTGGCAGAAAGTCAACCCGCCGAAGCCCGCGCCCAGCACGACGATGTGAGGCGATTTGGTTTCCATCCGCGGTTAATGTGCCTCGGCGGCGGCGGAAAAAGCAAATGCTTCGGCGTGATGAGTTCAGCAGACGGCTTGCTTGTGCCGTTGTTCCAGGTCGACTCCCGGTGTAACCAACCGGCTGGCGCAGCGTCTTGTCTCCTGACAAACAACCACCGGCGGCGGGCCAGGCGCCCGGTTGCCGCACAATAGAAACAACTATGAAACTGAACAGATTGATTTTGATGACCGTGCTCGCACTGGGCACGGCGCTGGCCTTCACGTCGACGGCGAAGGCGCAGGAGAAAAAGGAGGAAAAGAAGGGATCGGCGGCCCAGCCCAAAACCAGGCCCGGCGGCCCGGCGACCATTCAGGAACGGATGAAACGGATGGGCGAAGAACTCAAACTGACCGAGGAACAAAAGGAGCAACTCAAGCCGGTTTTCCAGGAAGAACTTAAAAAGATGAACGAACTGCGTGAAAACACCAAATTCTCGCGCGAACAAAAACAGGAGAAACTTCAGGAGTTCCAGACGGGCCTGGCCGCCAAAATCAAGCCCATCCTGACGGGCGAGCAAAACGAGATGTGGACGAAAATGAGTGAAGAGGCCAGGAAGCGCAAGGCGAAGCAGTAAGCCGGTTTAGCTCCGGAGGACATCGAGAAGATCGTGGATGCTACTCTCCAAACCCGGCCGGCGGGAGCTACGCACTGGAGTTGCCGGACCATGGCCAAAGCCCAAGGGGTCAGCAAAGCAACCATCAACCGCATTCGGCAGGGTCATCATCTCCAGCCCCACCGGATTAGGAATTTCAAACTCGCCCGGGATTCCCAGTTCCTCGAGAAGCTTACCGGCGTGGTGGGACTCTACCTCAATCCGCCCGAGCAAGCCTGGTGTTGTGCGTGGATGAGAAGAGCCAGATTCAAGCCTTGGACCGGACGCAGCCGGGATTGCCGCTCAAAAAGGGCCGGTGAGGGACCCTGACGCACGATTACAAGCGCAACGGCACCACCACGCTCTTCGCAGCCCTGGAGGTGGCCCAAGGCAAAGTGGTTGGCCAGTGCTACGCTCGTCATCGGCATCAGGAATTCCTCAATTTTCTTAAACGGCTGGATCAAGAATTCCCGGGCGATGTGAAGCTCCATTTGGTGATGAACAACTACGGCACGCACAAGCATCCCCGAGTGCAGGGGTGGTTAAAACGCCATCCGCGTTTCCACTCCTATTTTATACCGACCTGCTCAAGCTGGTTGAATTTGGTGGAACGCTGGTTTGGAGAACTGACGCGCAAGCGCGTGCGCCGCGGGGTCTTTGTCAGCGTGGCCGATCTGGTCGCCGCCCTGGAAGAATATGTGGCGGTATGGAACGGAGACCCAAAGCCGTTGGTTTGGACGGCAACGGTGGACTCCATCCTCCAGAAGCTTAAGCGCTGCCGCCAGACGTTGGAAAAAATCAAAACCGGCTGCACTTTACCACGCTTCAGCAAGAAATCAGAATAACTCCAGTCGTTCGTGAGACACTACCCCTGAAACAAGCGCATGATTAACTTCCGAGTCGGCACATCGGGCCGAAGTGCCATCTCGCGGCAGATTTTTCCAGATCCGTGACGGCGATGCCCGCCGGAGGAACCTGGAGGGGTCGTCCGGCGATTAAAAACCCTGACGGTTGACTGCGGGGTCGTGTTTTTCGCCGGACGTAAAGACACCGCTTCCGTGGGAACGTTTCGTCCGGCGCCGCTTGTCCCCTGTCGTCCTCAGCCTCCGCTCGAACCCGCGATGCGCTCGAACGTCGCAAAGAAATCCTTCAGCCAGCGGTTGTAGCTCAAGATCCGCCAGATCACCCGCCGGCTCGTGCGCACGATCTGGCAGGGCAACTGCACGATGGCTTGCAGGAAACTGCGAAACTCCATTTTCAATAACTCCAGTCCAGCCGCCCGCTCCGGCACCAGCAACGCAAACCACGCCTTGAGATTCCACGCAGCCTTGACACTACTCACAGCAGTCCCGCCGTGCTTTGCGGGTCGGTCTGGGCCGGCCACGCCGAGGCGGGACGGAACTCCAAACTCTGAACTTTCCACCATGCACCTTCCGCTTACACTCCACCGATGAGTGACGACCAAGTATTCCGGGTGATCCTCCTCGCCGGTTTCGTCATCTTCATGCCTATAGGAATCTACCATCGGCTGAGATCGCGAACGGGTGAGAAGCTCGACCGCCGGCAGGAAGGCCTCTTCATCCTCGTCACGTTGAGGCTGATTGGCATCGCGGGGATGGCCGGCCTGATCGCGTACCTCATTAACCCCGCCTGCATGGCTTGGGCGGCTGTGCCCCTGCCAGTCTGGCTGCGCTGGACGGGCGCGAGCCTCGGTCTGATCGCGGGTTTGCTGATGGTCTGGACCTTCCGCAGTCTGGGCAAAAACCTGACGGACACCGTCGTGACGAGGAAGGAGCACACGCTGGTCACCACCGGTCCTTACCGCTGGGTGCGGCATCCCTTTTACTCCACGGCTGCGTTGTTAGTCCTCGCCAACTCGCTTGTCGCGGCCAACGGGTTTTTCTTCGTCACCGGCGGCGTGGCAGTCCTGCTACTCATGATCCGCACCCGGAAGGAGGAGGAAAATCTCCTCGCCCGATTCGGTGACGACTATCGGAACTACATGCAACAAACCGGCCGGTTCGTGCCCCGGCTGTATCCGAACACCTTCTGAAAGTTACGCTTCCAATCACTATGACCGGACACGCGGTTGTGTTCTCTTTCGTGCGCGCGCGTTGTAAGGCGGTGCCGTCTCCTGAAACGCCGCAACCGCTCCGACTGCCGTGTGCGGCTTCAACTCGATTTGAAGTTGCGCGTTGCCGAAGAGCGACGTGTTTTCATTCATCAAGCGCGAGGCGGCCATCTTGCAGTAGTCCGTGTCGAGTTCCACGCCGATGCTGTTTCGCCCGTGTTTGAGCGCGGCCACCATCGTCGTGGCGGTGCCACAGAACGGATCGAGCACGGTGTCGCCGGTGAAGGAGAACATCTGGACGAGGCGAGAGGCGAGTTCGAACGGATACGGTGCGGGATGTTCCTTGGTCGAGGCGCCGGTGATGGTCCAGAATTGCTGAAACCATTTATCAAACTTGTCCTTGGGAATCATGCTCAGGCGGCGTTGTTCCTCGGTGGGCTTGCGGTAGCCGCCCGGCTTGCGCTGCATGAGGATGAATTCGATGTCGTTCTTGATGATGGCGTTTGGCTCGTAGGGTTTGCCGAGGAATTTCGAGCCGTTGCTCACTTCGTAGCTCGCGTTGGAAATCTTGTGCCAGATGATCGGGTTGAGGTTGTCGAAGCCGAGCTTGCGGCATTGCACGCAGATGTCCGCGTGCAGCGGGACGACGGTGTGGCGTCCGTTGTTCTCGCGGCGCGAGAGGCAGACGTCGCCCACGACGCAGACGAGGCGTCCTCCGGAGACGAGGACACGAAAGGCTTCGGCCCACACGCGGCTCAGTTCGGCAAGAAACCGCTCGTATTCCGCGATGTGGCCCATCTGACCCTCGGAATCGTTATAGCGCTTGAGTGTCCAGTAGGGCGGCGAGGTGACGACCAGATGAATGGATTCGTCGGGAATGAAGGATAGATCACGTGCGTCGCCCTGCACGAGCCGATGCACGGTCGGGATCTCGTCAATGGTGTGCTGTCCCACCACGGTGTACTTCATAGTTGTTTGATGCGACCCGAGAATGCCGCGACGTGTGCGACCAACGAGTTCGCGAATGTCTGAAATGTAAGGTCTGGCGCGGGTTCTGAATAGTCCCCTTTGAGACCGTTCCCGGGGTTCGACATGAGAAACGCGGATCGGTCGTAGTGCTTTTCCAGAACGAGTCGGCGGCAGAATAGCTCGTAGCGTCTGGCGTAAGAGGAGTTGCAGAATTCGGGAAAGACTTTGAAGTGCGGTTCTTTCACGCCGACGGGTTTTGTGGATGACGGACAATCCTCGAGGAGAAACATGTAGCCAATCCACGGGCGGATGGCTGAACCAAACACCTGCTCACGGAATGCGGTCCATAAATCGAGAGCACTGCCCATCGCTTCCTCGGTGCGGTTGTTGAAATTGTTCCCGAATGACGGGCCAACCTGGGATTTGGCTTCGAGGGCGGCGATCAGCTGGCCGTTCGGCACGACGAGGAAATCCCAGCGCTTGCTCGGACGGAAGTAGCCGGGCAATTCGAGCGAGCCCTGGTAGTAGATGTGCGAGCGGTCAATGCCGGCTTCGATGACAAGTTTTGTGAGCAGTTCGATGAAGCCATTCATTTGCGCGCCGCCAGTGACGGCGCTGCGCGATCCTTGGTCTGAGCCGCCGGCTTTACGTTGCTTCTCGGACTGCTGGGAACGCGTTTGCCAATAGAAACGAACGGCTTGGCGCGTGTGTTTAGGCAATTCGGCGAGAATGCTCGGGTTGGCCATCGCCAGCGAGTGTGCGAGGGAAAATTATCAGCGTCAATCAGCGTTCATCAGCGGTTAAGGAGTTTGTGTCCCGTGCGTTCTTTCGCGGCCAGGATTGATCCCGCTCCGACCGGAATCAGAGCTTGCTCGAGGCCTGCGGGATGACAATATTTTCATCCGCGGTTCATGCTGGTGTCACCATCGTCTGGTGAGCTTGCGCCGTCGGCACGAATGGCCAATCACAGCGAACGTAGAGAAATTGAACCACACATGAACAATTTATGAATCCCAAATGCATCTCGATACTTGCCGCAATGGTTGCGATAGGAGTGTACGGCTGCGCCACAATGCAGCGGCATGCGGCTGAGCCAGCCGAGGCAGGCGAAACCAAGGTCCGCCTCGATCAGACGCCCGCCGCCGTGCGGCAGACGATTGAGCGTGAATTGGTCGGCGCACAACTCGAAGACATCGCCCGGAAAGAGCGCCAGGGCAAGACCATCTATGAAACGGACATCATCCGCAATGGCCACAAATGGGAAGTGATCGTCGGCGAGGACGGCAAAATTGTTTCGAAGCTCCAGGAAGGCAGCGCGGAGGAAAGGAAAGCTGACGAACAGGAGAGCGCGAAGCCAAAGCAATCGGGCTGGCGCGAAACCTTCAATGTGAACAAGGCGGACCTTACCCCGACGGGAAACAACCCGTACCTCGCGATCCAGCCCGGGAAGGTGCTCAAGCTGGCTCATGGCAAGGACCGGTTGACGGTTTCGATCCTCCCCGAAACCAAAACGGTGGACGGAGTGACCACGGGCGTGTTGGAGGAGCGCGAAGAGATCGGTGGCCAACTTATCGAAGTATCGCGGAATTTTTTTGCGACCGACCGGAACACCGGCGACGTGTATTACTTCGGCGAGGATGTGGACAATTACAAGGATGGCAAGATCATCAACCACGACAGCGCGTGGCTGGCGGGCAAGAAAGGCGCCCGCTTCGGGCTGATGATTCCGGGCAAGCCGCAGGTGGGCGACAAGTTTTACCAGGAGATCGCGCCGAAGGTGGCATTGGACCGGGTGGAGGTCGTGTCGGTGGACGAGACGGTGAAGACGCCCGCGGACACGTTCCATCACTGCGTCCACCTGCGCGAGACCACACCGTTGGAGGCCGATGTCAGCCACAAGTACTATGCCCCGGGCGTCGGCATGATCAAGGACGATGAGTTCGAACTGGCGGAGAAGCCGTAGAACCCATCTCACATACCTCTTTGGCGGGAGGGCAAAACGTTGCGCACGTGGAACGGTTTTGCCGCGTCACGCGCGCGGCCGGCCCGAACAACTGATCGCGAGCCATATCAAACCCTGACGGAAAGCTGACAACCGTGAGCGGCTCTCGGAGACCAACGGCTTGCTGCTCATGCAAAAACACCCTCTCCGCATCGATCGGTGAGAGGATCAAGGTGAGGGGTGTTCTGCAAATATTTCATCGCTTAACTAAATGGCAGTGCTCTCCGGCTCTCTCCCCGCTCGTTCCTCGCGGGGAGAGGGAGAAGAAAGCGTCCGTCGCTTCCAGTCGCGAGCCTAGATTGGTTCAGGGGAATAAAGTGCATAGCCCTAAAGATTTTTTACAGGGACCCTGGAAATCGGGAAGCCGGTGATTTTTCCCGGCTTCTTTTTTGGGCGGCGATTTGACAGCGCAGCGAGTGGCCGCGGCCCGGCCCAGGTCATCAAACACCGGCGGCGCCGAAGAATATTCTTGCTTTCGCGAGGAAACCTTTTACAACTCTGGCAAGTCGTCACCCGTGCTGAAGTCACAATCGTTGTTCATGCCCGCAGTAAAAAGGAGCACCTTATGAAATCACGGGTCAAAGAAAGATTGTCGCGCGTCTTCATGGCAGCATTGCTGGCGTTCCTGCCGGAGGTCGTGGTGAACGCGCAAACCATTGTCCAGGTCAACGCTGGCGGGACCATTGCCGATCTTTCCACCAACCACTTCACCTTCACGGTCGCCGGCCTGAGCAACATCGTGGACCTCGATGTTCGCCTCTCCATCCAGCACACGTTTGATTCCGACCTGAACGTTTACCTGAAATCACCCACCGGCACGGAAATCGCCCTCTTCTTCAGCGTGGGCGCGGATGGCGATAATTTTCAGGACACCTATCTCGATGACGAGGCCGGGACCGGGCGGATCGGCGCTCTCGGCTTCGACGTGGCCCCGTTCGCCGGGCCGGAATACACAGGCGGCAAGCGTTACTTCACGGCCTTCTCCGCGCAAAGCCTCGCCACGTTTCTCGGAGAGAACCCGAATGGAACCTGGACCTTGCGCGTGGAGGATGGCGCGCCGGGCGACTCCGGAGTTCTCTTCAAGGCCGGCGCGGCCGCGCCGTGGGGGACGGCCATTGGCACACAATTGATCCTCACCGTGGCCACCAGCGCCGCCAACGTGGCCCCCAGCTTCACGAAAGGCCCCGATCAAATGGTCTTGGAAGACGCCGGCGCGCAGTCCGTGCCCAATTGGGCGGCGAACATCAGCCCCGGCCCGCTTACGGAAGCCAGCCAGATGGTGAATTTCCTGGCGAGCAATGACAACCCCGGTCTTTTTTCCACTCAGCCTGCGATTAGTCCGTCCGGCGCGCTGACCTACACGCCGGCGCCCAACGCGCACGGTGCGGCGCTCGTTACCGTCACGCTGCACGATAACGGCGGCACGGACCATGGCGGGCAGGACACCTCGGCGCCGCAGACGTTCCTGATCACCATCGTTTCCGTCAACGACCCGCCGGTGACCCATTCGCAATCGGTCACGCTGAATGAAAATTCCACCGCAGCCATCAACCTGGTGGCCTTCGATGTGGAGGGCGATTCCTTGAGCTACTCGATGACCTCGCCCGCGCACGGGACTCTGAGCGGCACGGCGCCCAATCTGACTTATCATCCCGCGGCAAACTTCTTCGGCCCCGACAGTTTCACCTTCAAGGTCAACGACGGCCACGTGGATTCCGCCAGCGCCACGGTCAGCATCACGGTCAACCCGGTCAACAACCCGCCGGTGGCCGGGGCGACCGTCTCGCCGTTGGTGGATTTTTTGTCGGACGACACCCACCAGGTAGTCATCGCGCCCAACAACCTTGCCGCCGCGGTGGTCCTGGACGGTTCGCTCTCGACCGACGCGGAAAATGACCCGCTGCAATATTTCTGGCTGAAGGACGGGGACCTGGCGGCGTTTGCGAGCGGCGTCCGCGCGACCAATTCGTTGGCGGTCGGCACACACACGATCACGCTGGTGGTGGACGACGGGATGGGCCGCGGCCTGGACACCCTCCCGGTGGAAGTCATCACGCCCTGCCAGGCCACCGCCGGAATCATCCTGCAACTGGACGACTTGAATATCGGGCGGCGGAACAAGCAGCCACTGGTGGCCAGCTTGACGGCGGCGTGCAGTTCATTTTACCGGGGCAATGTCGGCGCCGGGGTGAACCAGTTGCAAGCCTTCCAGCACAAGGTTCGCGCGCAGGTGGCCCCGGTCAACAAGGCCGCAGCCGACTTTTTAATCCACTCGGCGCAGGAAATCATCGAAGCCGTCAGCTCACCGTAGCCGGAACGATGCGGTTGGCGCGGGGAGTGCACGCCTCCGGCGTGCCATGTTCGGCGTCCCGCCTAACACTCTGAGCCGCTTGACTTCTCCGCACCATTTGGCGCGAAGATCATGGGTGCCTGGAAGTCGTCGCCGCAGAACTTCGCTACTTGCCGCCGTTCTTTGCCACGGCGGCGGCGGGTTCCGCCGCCGGCTCATACCACTCGCCCCGCAGCCAATCGGCGATCAACCCGACGGCCTGGGGTTCAAGGATGCGGTCGTCGCCAAACGCCGGCATCCGGTCATTGCGTTGGCCGTAAAAGCGGGTGTGGCCGGGGTTGGAAATAATGCCGATGAGCCAGGAACGCGAACCGTAGCCGGTGAGGTCCGGGCCGGTGGCATCCTCATCGCCCCCGTGGAAACGGTGGCAATCCACACAGCCGATTTCGTCCTTCAGGTAACCGTCGCCTTCCTTGATGACCGCGGCGTCGCGTTTGTCAATTTCCTTTTGCGACTTGAGCGCGGCTTCCTCCGAGACCGACAGGATGACCTTCTTGAGCATCTCCCTCTTTGGCTCGTCGAAATTGGCCACCTTGGTTTTGACGAACTTCGACATCTTGCCGTCCTTGAATTTGGTGCCGCCAAAATAATGCGCCGTGCTGATTTTTTCCGGATCGAGCAGGCCGGTGAGCCATTCGCGCGTGGCGAACCCTTTCAAGTCCGGGGCGGCGGGCGGGTCTTTGGGCACTTTGCCGGTGCCGTCGTGCCCGTCGTAACGATGGCAGCTCGCACAGTTCCTGGCGAAAAGTTTGGGGCCTTGCAGGTAGGGATCCACACGCAACAAGGCCACGGCGCCGACGCTGGAGATGCCGGCGGGCGATTGGGCCAGGACGCGGGCGCGTTCGGCGCTGCGCCCGGCGTCCTGCACCGCGAACCGGTAATTGGGGTCGCGCCGGTCCTGGGCCAGGGCCAGGTACGTCAGCGTGCCTGCTCCCGTCAGGCACGCGAAAAGAAATCCCAGGTTGAACCGATGCCCCAGTTTCCAACGGCCCAGGAACGGGATGATGGCCAGGATGCCGAGCAAGAGTCCGGGAATGATGATCGCTCCAAAAATCTCTGTTTCGCCGGGGAAATATTTCAGGAACTGAAACAGGAACAGGAAATACCATTCCGGCCGCGCGGCGGAATATGGTTCGGATGGATCGGCTGGCGCGCCCAGTTCCGCGCCCAGCGGGACTTCGGTGCCGAACCACCGATGGCGCAAGATGAGGAACAGCACCGTGGCCATGACCGCCAGGCAGGCGACCGCGTCCTTGAACACCTGGTCGGGCCAGAAGGCGCGGTCGGGTCGGCGCAACGGCTCTTTGGCCGTGATGCCGTGGCGGCGGAACAGGTAGATGTGCCCGACGAGCAAGGCGATGACCGCGCCCGGCAACACGCCGGCGTGCAACGCGAAGAAGCGCGTCAGTGTGTGGTGTCCATACTCCGGCCCGCCGATGATGAGCCGTTGCAGATCGTGCCCGATGAACGGCACGATGCCGAGGATGTTGGTGGAAACTTTGGTGGCCCAGAATCCTTTCTGGTCCCACGGCAAGAGGTAGCCGGTCAGCGACAGCGCCAGCACCAGCAGCAACAGGAGGAAGCCGAACCAGAAATTCACTTCGCGCGGCGCTTTGTAGGCCCCGTCAATCACCACCTGCATCAGGTGGAGCACCAGCAGCACGGTCATCGCCTGCGCCGTGAAATGATGCAGGCCGCGCAGCAGCCAGCCGCCGGCCATTTCGTGCTGGATGTAATAGACGCTCTCCCACGCGGTCTGCGAACCGGGGCTGTAGGCCATCCAGAGAAAAATCCCGGTGACCACCTGCACGGCCAGCGTGAACGTGAGCGTGCTGCCCCACACATAGCGCCAGCGCGAGCCGCCGGGGATGTTTTCGCAGAGGGCCTCGTGAACGATTTTTTTGTAACCGGTCCGATCATCGAGCCAGGCAAGGAAGGCATTCATGCTTCCGCGACCTTTTCCGCCTGCCCGGTGTGGAAGTTCTGGAAGTGGACCCAGATCTCCGTTCCTTTGGCGGCCTGGCGAAGTTCGACCCGCAACGAATCCAACCCCCGCGGCGCAGGACTGGCGGGGTCGCTGATTTTTCCGTCGAGCGTGAATGTGCTGTTGTGGCAGGGGCAGAGATAGGAGTTTTGCTCCGGCAAAAAATCCACGAAACAGCCGGCGTGCGGACAGACGACGTTGAAGGCTTCGACCGTTTCGGGGCCGGTCCGGCGCAGATAGACCGCGCCAATGGGGACCCTGGGGAATTTGTTCCAGGCATCGGTGCGGCTGGCGATGACGGCGAATTTGCGCGGGGCGCCGTCGGGCGGCAGCGCCTCCAGCGCCGCCACGCGGAGGGCGCCGCCGTTGCGGGTCTTCCGGCGCAGGGGATCAAAAAAAACGGCCAGGCCGGCGCCCAGCGGAAAGAGGCCCAACACGCCGCCGATCACCAGGGCGCAGATTTTTTTGAAGAACCCGCGGCGTTCCGAATCTTCGTTCTGAGTCTGTGGGAGCATCATTGTTTCACCCGCTCGCTGACCGCGGAGGGTAGCGCAGATTAAGGAAACGCGCTAAAAGTGCAACCACGAATGAACACGAATAGACACGAATTCAACTGGCTGACGATAGGTTTTCTCTATCCTGTTGCGACTTACCGTCAGCAGCCCGTTGAAAAACCCTTCAATTGTAGCCGCCGACGTTAGTCGGCGCTGATTCCCTGAGAGTTTCGAAGACTTTTTGCGCCGACTAACGTCGGCGGCTACTTTTTTAACGGGCTGTTAGGTCAAGTTAGCTGGCTCCGGCAAAAAGTCGGCGCAGGCCCGTTTTTATTAGTGTCTATTCGTGTTCATTCGTGGTTCTGAAGTGGATGGTTGCGGCTGAAGCCTGAACTCGAAACTACGTGCCTGATGCGCGACCCATGCGCGCCGGACATTTTCTGCGTGCGTTTGCCGGGAATTGAATTTAGGCTGGCCGCGTGATCATCTGGATAACGGCTTTGCTGTTGTTTGCGCTGGTGGGCGTTTCCGGGCACCGGCTGGGCGCCATCCGCATGGGCGTCTCGCTGCTCGGGCTGGCGGCGGGCGCGGTCCTGGCCGGGCCGCTGGCGCCGCACATCAAACCGTTGCTGGCGCTCGCCCAGGTGAGCCACCCGCTCTGGGACTGGGCGCTGGCGCCCGCGGTGGTGTTCGCGCTGGTGCAGATCCTCTTTCTGGTTCTCGCGCTGCTGGCGCACCGGCGGATTTCGATGCACTACAAATACAATACCGACGAAGTGCATATGCTCCGCTGGGAACGGTTGAACAAGCGGCTGGGCATTTGCGTGGGCCTGGTCATGGCCTGCGCCTGTTTGCTTCTGCTGGCGGTTCTCATTTATGCGGCCGGCTACTTGACCGTCCAGGTCGCGGCCGCCGACGCCGGCAGCGAACCCGCCACGCTGCGGTATTTGAATGAAGCGCGGGAAAACCTGCGCGATACCGGCCTGGAAAAAACCGTCGCGGCGGTTGACCCAACGCCGGAGAGTTACTACGCCGCCGCCGACTTGGCCGGCCTGCTGTATCACAATCCGGTGTTGCAGGGTCGCCTGGCGGATTATCCGGCGATGCTGGCGCTGGCGGAGCGGCCCGAATTTCAAGACCTGGCCAAGGACACACAGTTTAGTGAAATGATGTTGTCCCAGCCCAGCCTCGAAAGCCTTATCAACCACCCTAAAATCCAGCAGATTGCCAAAAACCCGGAAATCCT
>CAZIFU010000098.1:0-3055 GCA_964539075.1 uncultured Verrucomicrobiota bacterium
ATGACCACCAGCGGCAGGCCGTTGACGAAGCCGACCAAATCTGGCCGGCAGGTGTAGAGCGCGCCGGTGACGCTGAACTGGCTGACTAGGAGGAAATCATTGTTCGCCGGATGCTCCCAATCAATCACCCGCACCCGGACAGTGGTCTGTCCTCCCTTGGTAGGGCGTGCTGTCCCCAGCGCGCCGCCACCCTCTCCGCCTCGACCGGGGAGAGGGCCGGGGTGAGGTGTCGATTCCGCATCCAGCACGGAAACGGGAATCCCTTCCTTCAACAACCGATACACCTCGCGATTCGCAGCCGGAAGACTCATGGCCGAACGGTCGCGGGTCAATTCATCCACGGCGGCGGTGATGGCCTCGGGCGGCAGTGTGGGATTCAACCGCTCCAATGCCGCGCGCAAGCGGGACACCAACACCACCTCGCCCTTCGTCTCGCGCAGCAACGTGCCGGTCGCGCCGCAGGTTTCCTCCAGCGCCGACACCGTCTGCCAACCGAGTTCGGCGAACAACCCGATGGCAGGCTGCTCGACAAGCTGGTCTTCGGTGTAGGCGTGGGCGCTCATTTCAAAACGTAACGTCCGGTTTTCAACGTGCCGACGCGCTTGACCAATCCGGCTTTCACCAATGGACGCAGCAAATCCATCGCGCCCTGCTTGGACACTTTCAGCGCCGCCCAAAGTTCGGACGGTGTCATGCCGCCGCTTTTGCCGAGCAACTTCAGCAACTGCTCCTGGCGCGGACGCAGAATCACCTTCTCCCGCGCCGCCGAAACCGAGAGTTGCCCCATCCGCTCCCACACCCGCTCCAGCGTTTGCCGCAGGCCCTCGGCGCAATACTCCAGCCACGAAGTCAGGTCATCGCCTTCACGCCGCACCGCATCCAGCGCCGCGTAATAGCGCGGACGATCCTCCCAGTAGAACTCGTCCACCGCGAAAATGTGATGGGAATCAAACCCACGCCGGTAAAGCTCCCACAGCGACAGCGCCCGGCCCGCGCGCCCGTTGCCGTCCGCGAACGGATGGATCGTCTCGAAGCGATGATGCACGATGGCCGAACTCAGCACCGGCGAGAGTCCGGGCGCATCCTTGTTCCACCACTCCAACAACTCAAACATCAGGCCCGACACATCCTCCGGCGGCGGCGGCATGAACTGGCCCACCCGCACCCGCATTTTCCGGTAACGCCCCGCCTCACCCTGGTCCATCACCTCGCCCGCGATGATCGCGTGCAGTCGGAAAATGTCTTCGTGCGTCAACCGCTTCTTCGCCGCCTGCTTCTCGACATGCCGCAGGGCGGCAAAGTAATTCAGCACCTCGCGCCGCGCGCGCACCGGTGCAGCCACGGTCGTTCCCTCCTCCAAGGCGCGAACTTCCTCCAGCGTGAGCGGATTGCCCTCGATGGCGGTTGAACTGTGAGTGTTGCGCGCCCGTGTATCCTTTTGCAGCGCCGGAATCCACGGCACTTGCACCGCCGCGCCCTGGATGCGCTCGCGCAAGGCGGCAATGCTCTCCACCCGCGCCAGCAGCGCCGGGGTGATGGTGAATTGCGGTTGGTAGCTCATGCTGGCAGTCTGCCAATGGGTCAATCCTGGGTCAAGTGTCAGTCAAGTATCGGTCAAGCTGCCATGTCCGCCTCCAGGCTCATGGCCGAGCGGTCGCGGGTCAATTCATCCACGGCGGCAGTGATAGCCTCGGGCGGCAGCGCGGGATTGAGCCGCTCCAACGCCGCGCGCAACCGGGACACCAACACCACCTCGCCCTTCGTCTCGCGCAGCAACGTGCCGGTCGCGCCGAAGGTTTCCTCCAACGCCGACACCGTCTGCCAGCCAAGCTCCGCGAACAACCCGATGGCGGGCTGCTCGACAAGCTGGTCTTCGGTGTAGGCGTGGGGCATGGCGTCAGTTCATCACGCCCAGTTGGGCACATACTCCGCGAACTTTCGGGACTTGTTGTTGGGGTCAGCGGCCTTGACCAGCTTCGTGTCGATGGCCTCCTGAATGAGCACGGACACCATCGAGCGTTGCTTCTCTGACATCTTCAGCCGTTCGCGCAACGACTTGTTCGTCATCGCACTGTCTGAGTAATGCTTCAATACGGCGTGCTGGTAACACGCCTCCAACCGCTCGCGGGCCGACATCTGCGCGAATGTGCGCGGAGTGAACAGCGTGACCTTGAAATGATTCGGTCCAGCCGCGAAATCAATCGGCGGCAAACCGTAGAGTTCCACCTGCAAACCCGCCTTCAGCAACCCTGACCCGCGCTCCTCGCAAATCTTGTAGCGCCGGAATGCCCGTGCCAGTTGCTCGTTTCGTGACTCCGGCTGTGTGCCGATAAGCCGGTCCAGTCGTTTGGAGGGCAGCAGCCCGCCGGGGTTGGAGACTTCGATCCGGTCGTCGAAGATTTCAATCAACGGGCCAGCACCGGTGATGGAGAAATCCTGGTGAATGAGCGCGTTGGCTATGATTTCGCGAAGGGCAATCTCTGGATAGACCGTCCGCTTCCTCCGCAGCGCCTGTTCGATGACCTCGCTCTGCGGGAGCAGCGACATCACGAACTGCAACAGCCCTTGGAAGCTGACTGCGTAGCCCTTCGTCCCTTCCTGCTCCTGCTTGGTCTTGGCTTTGTTCAATCCGTCATAGACCACCACCCGCACCGCCTTGCGGCTCAGGTCTGGAAAATCCGCCAGCTTCCGCGCTGCTGAAATCGCGCCGAGGTTTGTGATGTAACCGCCGCCCGCCGGTTCGCGTGCGATGAACCGTTCACCCGCCATCCAGGCCAGCGTCTCCTCCGGCGTTGCAGGCGCGGGCCGTTCCAACATTTTGTAAATCGGCTCGACGTTCAGCTTGGTGGTGAACTCCGTATCCGGCAGCAGCACCGACGCGTGCAACTCTTCCCAGCGCGGCGTCCGGCTGTTAAGCATCAGCGTTCCGATTTCCTGCCGTGACGCTTTTCGTGTCGTGCCACCGGAGCGGATGAACGCATCTTCCAGGCCTTTGCCCCGCAGATGCACCGGCTTCACCGCCGACTCTGGCACATGCACGAAAAGCAGACGCACC
>CAZIFU010000099.1:0-19564 GCA_964539075.1 uncultured Verrucomicrobiota bacterium
TATCGTTTGCCCATGGCTGAGTTGATGGCCGCCTCGCCGCTGGACCGGCTGCTCGGTTTCGGCGGCATTGTTGTGGTGGGCGTGCTGGCGCTGGGCTGGGCCTCGCTCCGAAAAGATTTGCCCGCCGCCGACCAGGTGGGCCTGCATCTGCCGTGGTGGGTGCCCGTGGCCTTGGCGATGAGCGCCGGCACCGCCATTTGGGCCTTGGTGCTGATTCGGCGCCGGCCGCGGTCCGCGAAACCCTGGGCGCGGTTTACCCGGAGCTTTGCCGACGGAATGCTGCGCTTGCTGTCCACGCCGCGGCTGGCTGTGCTGGGATTGCTGCTGGGGTCGCTGACCCAGTTGGGGCTCGCTGTGGCCCTCGGGTTTTGTCTGGAAGCCGTCCACACCGACGCGTTTGTGTGGGGTAAAATGTTTTGGACCCTGCCGGCCATCTCCCTGCTGGCCGCGATCCCATCAGTGGCCGGACTGGGCGTGCGCGAAGGGGCGGCGCTGACGCTGCTGGGACTTTACGAAGTGCCTGCCGCGAACGCCGTGGCCGCCTCGCTGCTGTTGCTGGCGGCCACCTTCGTCTGGGCCTTCGTGGGCGCCCTCGTCCTGGCGCGCGAGGAAAAATTATTTCACAGCCGCGCGCCAAATCTCCCGCGCCTGCCGCAAACCCTCTCGCTCGTCATCCCTGCGCTGAACGAAGCGGCCGAACTTCCTGAAACCATCCGCCGCGCCCGGCAGGTGTCCGAAGTCAGCGAAATCATCGTCGTGGACGGCGGCAGCACGGACGCGACGCGCGACCTCGCCGCGCAACTGGGCTGTCGCGTGCTGGAGAGCTTGCCCGGCCGCGGAAAGCAACTACGCCTGGGCGCGGCGCAGGCCACCGGTGATGTGCTGGTGCTGCTTCACGCCGACACCTGGCTGGCGCCCGACGCGGGACGCGCGGCGTTGCAATGTCTGCGCGACGTGACGGTGGTGGGCGGGGGTTTTTGGAAGATTTTTCGCGATCCTTCACTGCTGCTGGCCGGCTCGCGTTTCAAATGCGCGGGGCGGCTTTATTTCGGACGAAGAATCGCCGGCGACCAGGCGATGTTTGTGCGGCGTGAAGTTCTGGAAGCCATCGGTGGCGTGCCCGACGTGCCGTTGATGGAGGAGTTTGAACTCTGCCGCCTCCTGCACCGCGCGGGCCGGCTGGCGCTCGCCGAAGCCACCGTCGTGACTTCGGCGCGGCGCTTTGCGCGGCTGGGCGTGGTGCGCACCTATGTGCGGATGTGGCGGGTGACGTGGCTCTATCGCTTCGGCACGCCGGCCCAGGAACTGCAACGCATTTACGAGAGGGACTGAGACGGCGGCGGGACGGCTGGCGGCAGCTCGGTGACGGCCACGGGGCGCAGCCGGCGTTTCTGAAACCACGCCATCGCGAAGAGGTCAACGATGCCGCGGCCCAGCCGGTCCCACACGCCGTACTTGGAGACGCCGGACGTGCGCGGGCGATGATTCACTGCGACTTCCTTCGTTGTCACGCCGCCGCCGCTGACCAGGATCGGTAGGAAGCGATGCCAGCCGTTGAAGGGCATGACGCCGTCCAGCGCCGCGCGCTTGAACACGCGCAATGAACAGGCCGAGTCGCGGAAATCCACGCCAAGCACGGTCTTGCGCGCCCAGCGGGCGATGCGCGAGGAAGCACGCCTCACGAAATCATCCTTCCGGTTCACGCGCACGCCGCAGACGAAATCCACGCCGGCCAGTTCCGCCAGCAGACGGGGCAGATCGGCCGGGTCATTTTGCATATCGCCGTCCAGTGTGGCCAGCACCGGACTGGTGGCCGCCTGCAGGCCGGTCCACAACGCGGCGCTCTGGCCGCAGTTGCGGGCGTGGCGCAATCCGCGCACGCACAGGGCGATGCCACGGACCTCCTGAATTTTCTCCCACGTCGCGTCCGTGCTCGCGTCATCCACAAAGATCAGTTCATACACAAGCGATTGCTGGCGGAAGGCGGCCACCACCTCCCGCGCCAGGGGCCAGATGTTGTCCGCCTCGTTGAAAACGGGGACAATGATGGAAAGGTCCGCGGGCACGGGCCGGGTGTCGAGGGGGTCAGGCTGGGGCCGGCGCGCTGCGTTTGGCCAGGATCGCCTCGACAATTTTCCGGGCCAGCTCCGGTTTTTCGGCGAGGGTTTTTTGCGCGGCGTCCTTGCCCTGGCCGATGAGTTCGCCGTCGAATTGCAGCCAGGCCCCTTTCTTGTCCACCACGCCGTGGCTAATGCCAACGTCCAGGATGCACCCTTCCTTGTTGATGCCGTGATTGTAGATGATGTCGAACTCGGCCTCGGCGAAGGGCGGGGCGACCTTGTTCTTGACGATCTTCACCTTCACGTGGTTGCCGAAGGCGTTGCCGGCGGCGTCCTTGAGCGTTTCCTTGCGGCGGATGTCAATGCGCACGCTGGCGTAGAATTTGAGCGCCTTGCCGCCGGGCGTCGTCTCCGGGTTGCCGAACATGACGCCAACCTTTTCACGGAGCTGGTTGGTGAAGATGCAGGTGGTTTTGGATTTTGCGAGAATGGCGGTGAGCTTGCGCAGCGCCTGGCTCATCAGCCGCGCCTGCATCCCCATCGTGGCCATGCCCATCTCGCCCTCCAGTTCCGCCTTCGGCACCAGCGCGGCCACCGAATCAATGACGATCACGTCCAGCGCGTTGGAGCGGGCCAGCGTCTCGCAAATGGTCAGCGCTTCCTCGCCGCTGTCGGGCTGCGAAACGAGCAGGTCGTCGAGGTTCACGCCGAGTTTTTTGGCGTAAGCCGGATCGAGCGCGTGCTCGGCGTCAATGAACGCGGCCAGGCCCCCGCCTTTCTGCGCGCTGGCGATGACGTGGAGCATGAGCGTGGTTTTGCCGGAGGATTCCGGCCCGAAAATTTCGACGACGCGCCCGCGCGGAATGCCGCCCACGCCCAGCGCCAGATCCATGGCCAGCGCGCCGGTGGGGATGACTTCGATTTTCACTCTCGCCCGCGCGTCACCCAGGCGCATGATGCTGCCGTCGCCGTAGGCTTTGGTGATGCTGGAGATGGCGGCGTCGAGGTCGCGCTCGCGGGTGGCGGCCAGTTTGGCGGCCTCGGCGGACTTGGTTTCGGTGGGGGCGGATTTTTCGGCGGTTTTGGGCGGCATAATATTCTCCGGTTCGTTGGTCTGGTAATAATGAATGAGCGCGGGCAAGTCAATCCTGCCGGTCAAGTGTCGCGCGACGGCGGTGGAAAACAACCGCCGAATTCAGAAAGCGATTGCCCGCCGCGGCGGCCGTACTTTAGGGTGGCGGCATGTATTCACACGTGGTGATTTTCTGGACCGACCCCGCCAACCCCAGGGCGGCCGAGGAACTGCTCGCCGGCGCGAAAAAATATCTGGCGCCGATTCCGGGGGTGCTCAGTTTTCATGTCGGTAAAATGGCGCCCAGCCATCGGTCCGTCGTGGACCAATCCTACCAGGTCGCCTTGAACCTGCAGTTCGCCACGCGCAAAGCGCAGGACGATTACCAGGAGCATCCGTTGCACCTGGAGTTCGTGGAAAAGGTCTTCCAGCCGGCCTGCAAGAAGGTGGTGGTTTACGATTTTGAATAAATGGCTCGTCCCGAGTTCGGTTCCGCACGGACGACCGAAAATAGCCCGGCGAAATTGCGAAGAGCACGCACGGGCTTTCTGCCGTACCTTGCGGGATTTGATTCGTTTTTCAGGTTAAGCACTTCGCACCTCATCTCAGCAAGGCGGCAAAGCCCGCCTGCTCGAAATGCTGATCGCCGGTCAGCGCCTCGCCGATGCGATGCTGCTTCATAACGGCGAAGCTGATGCAGTCGGTTAGTTGCCAGTATTTGTCCCGCCGGCGGCGAAACAGATTCAATCCCGCCATGTAAAGGCGCGAGCTGGAAGGCAACACCCGAAACCTGGAATCGGCGCGCACGGCATCCTGGAAAACCACGAACTCCTCGCGTTGTCCCGGCGTGTGAAAGGCATCCCCCAATTCGAGCAGCACGAATTCGGTGGCGACCAGCGAAACGTTCTTTTGCCGCGACCACGCCACCGCCTTCAGGTGGCTGGCATCAGAAGAATCCAGCAACGCAATGAAGTAGAAGGTGTCGGCAAAGAGGACGGCCATTATTTCTTGCGTTGCCCTTTCACATAGTGGCCGTGATTGAGCGCGAAGTCCTTCGGCCAGCCGCGCGGTTTGGCGAGCTTCAGGGCGAGCTTGAGGAAGGGCGGATCATCCGCCAGTGGCACGAGCGGAATCAGCGCAACGTCCGCCCCCTCGGCGAGCTTAAGCCCGCGCGGGAGCGGGATAACGCCGTTTTTGACTTTGCTGATGAGTTTGGCAGCAGTGCTCATGACAGGGAAGATAGCAGCTTTCTGGCGCGTGCGGCAATGTCGTTTTCGAGCTTGAGCACGTCCACCAGGATTACAGTGGGCGTCCTGGTTCACAGTGGCGTCTGGCGGCTTGCACAGCGCGGGTTTCGATCACGCGTGCGGCGAACTCTTTTTGGAGCGTTGGAATGCTGACCTTCATTGCATTTCCTTTTCTGCCGTTTTTTGGCCACCCGATGGCGGCGCCCATTTGTTTCCTTTCCATGAATCATCAATCTTCCATTTCAGTTCGCCGAAGAACCAAGTGAAGAAGGCCCAAGTTTCCTTGATGAACTGCTCGATGCACGCGGCTTCGATTTTGACGTCAGTGCCTTCACACACGAAGAAGCCATGGCGGCGTTCGCCAAGGCTCGCCGTAAATCGAGCGGTGCGCCTCGTCGTTCACCACGAGGTCAAAATGAAACGGTGTGAACTCCTCGCGATACCGGCGATCCACCATCAACGACTGGATGGTCGCCACCACGACGCATGAGCCAAGCAACTCACCGGGGCGGCGGCGAGCGGTTTTGAACAGCACGGGTTTGAATTCACCAAGGACGACGTTGAAATCTTCGAGCGTTTGCTTGGCGAGTTCGATGCGGTCAACGATGAACAGCACGCGCTCGGCGTTGCGGGTCTGGAGAAAGCGGCGGATGAGGGCGGCGCACAGGAGCGTCTTGCCGGTGCCCGTGGCCATTTCGAGGAGGAATTTTCGCAGCCGCTGCTCATCGTGGAGTTTGGCAATGGTATCTATCGCGCAAATCTGATAACGCCGGAGGATGAGGTCGTGCTTGTAAGGTTTGAGCCAGTCCGGGCCGATGACCTCGCTCATCAATGGGCGCGGCGGCTGCAGGTTTTTCAGCCGCAGCCGCTCCAAGTCTTCACGTGAGGGAAGCCGTTCGATACGATAGGCGTCCTGATCGGTCCGCGTGTAGTTCCAGAACCAATGCTCGCGCCCGTTGGAGAGAATGATGAAGGGTGCTTTGAGATTTTCCGCGTAGCCACGTGCCTGCTCCTTTGCGTCGTAGGGATCAAGGTCTTTGCGCTTGGCTTCCAGCACACTCAGCGGCCCACGCTCCCCGTTTAGGACGTAATCCGTCCGCCCCGTCGCGGTGTTCAGTTCAAATCGAACCTGGTGAGGGTCGAGCAGATTCCAGCCGCTGAATTCCAGCGCCTTGTCAATCAGGACGCGGGAAAACGCCTCGTTGTTCGCACTGGGCATGGCTTTGGCTACAGCGTTTTGACACGAGTTGAGCAAGCTTCAAAGCAGACAACAGAAGACGCCGACCCGCGGGCAGGTCACCATTCGTGAAGTCGTAATCCGAATTACAACCCCTTGCCGATCATGTAGCGCAACAGGTCAGCCACGCGGTTGCTGTAGCCCCACTCGTTGTCATACCAGCTCACCAGTTTGAAGAAACGCTTGTTCAGCTCGATGCCGGAACCTTCATCGTAGATGGATGAAACCGGGGAGTGGATGAAATCGCTGCTCACCACCTCGTCCCGGGTCGTTTCGAGAATGCCTTTGAGATACGTCTCGCTCGCCTGCTTCATCGCGGCGGAGATTTCGGCGTAGCTCGTGTCGCGCGTGGTTTTCACCGTAAGGTCCACGCACGAGACCGTCGGCGTCGGCACGCGAAAGGCCATGCCGGTGAGCTTGCCTTTGACTTCGGGGCACACCAGCCCGACGGCTTTGGCCGCGCCGGTGGTGGACGGAATGATGTTGACCGCCGCGGTGCGCCCGCCTTTCCAATCCTTCTTGCTCGGACCGTCCACGGTTTTCTGCGTGGCGGTGTAAGCGTGGATGGTGGTCATCAAGCCTTCCTCGATGCCGAAGCCTTCCTTGAGCAGCACGTGGACGAGCGGCGCCAGGCAATTGGTGGTGCAGGAGGCGTTGGAAATGATGTGGTGTTTCTGCGGGTCGTACTTCTCGTGGTTCACGCCCATGACGACGGTGATGTCCTCGTTCTTCGCGGGGGCGGAGATGATGACTTTCTTCGCGCCGGCGGCGAGGTGCCCCCTGGCCTTCTCGGCGTCGGTGAACAGGCCAGTGGACTCAATCACGACGTCCACGCCGAGTTGTTTCCACGGCAGTTCGGCGGGCGTTTTGGCGCTCACCACCTGAATGTCCATGCCGTTGACGATCAGCACATCGTCTTCGGTCTTGTCCGGTGAGGATTTTTTTGAGTCGACCGTGCCGGAGAAACGGCCCTGGGTGGAATCGTACTTGAGGAGGTAGGCGAGGTTGTCGGCCGGGACGATGTCGCCGACGGCCACGACCTGGACGTCTTGGCCGACGAGGCCTTGCTCGATCATCGCGCGAAAGACCAATCGGCCGATGCGCCCGAACCCGTTGATTGCAACTTTCACAGCCATAGTTTTCCTTCTTCAGATGAGGTTGCGCCACAAATAAGCCCCGCATGGTAACGGCGAAGCCCCGACCGTCAACGCTGAATTCCGGCGTGTCGCGTCGCGACGGACGGATGAAAATTCTTCACGCCCGACCGCTGAGCGGGTGCGGTCCGAAGCGGTGGTCAGAGACGATATGAAAAACGCGTCCCCGGTGGGGCGAGACTCCGTCGAGCCGTGTCCGCGCGGGCAATCCACGGCTCGACGGAGTCTCGCCCCACCGAGTGACCTCTTGGCCATCGCTTCGCATGGCACGAAGTTCCCAACTTGACCCGGCCGCCCGGCTTGGCGACACAATGGCAGCGTCATGCCGCTCCTCGAAATCACGGATCTCAAAAAATCATTTCCTGCGCCGGACGGCACGCGGCACACAGTCGTGGACATTGCGACATTCACGCTGGCGGAGCGGGCGCAGGTGACGCTGGCTGGCGAAAGCGGTTCGGGCAAGACCACGTTTCTCAACCTCATCGCGGGCATCCTGAAGCCCGACGCGGGCCGCATCGTCATCGCGGGCCGGGAAATGTCCGCGTTGAGCGAACCGGCGCGGGACCGGCTGCGGGCCACAGCCATCGGTTACGTTTTTCAAACCTTCAATCTGCTCCAGGGCTACACCTGCCTGGAAAATGTATTGCTGGGCATGTCGTTTGGCGCGGGGGCCGACCGGGCGTTCGCGGTCACGTTGTTGAAGCGAGTGGGATTGGACGGGCGGTTGCACCACTACCCGCGACAGCTTTCCACCGGGCAACAGCAGCGCGTGGCCGTCGCCCGCGCGCTGGCCAACCGGCCCAAACTGGTGCTTGCGGACGAGCCGACGGGCAATCTCGACCACGCCAACGCGCGCGAGGCGCTGGCGCTCATCCGCGAAGCCTGCCGCGAAAACGGTGCAGCGCTGCTGCTCGTCAGCCACGACCGCGAGGTGCTCGCGCAATTTGAGACCGTGCAGGAACTGGCGAAGATCAATCGCACGGCGGTGAATGTCCCATGGCCAATGACACAATGACCGAGGAAATCCCAATTCCAAAAATGCAGGCTGCGCACATTGCCGTCGCATTTTTGGAAACCTTGGAGCTTGGAGCTTCCTTGGACATGGGTCCTTTGACAATGGTCATTTTCCCCGGCTTGCGCCAACACCCGCCCTTTACTCGGAGGGCGCGCCGATGACACTTTTCCGCATCGCCGGCAAAAGCCTCCGGCAGCACGCGCTCTCGACTTCGATCACCGCGGCGTCCATTGCGCTGGCCGGTGGGCTGTTGATGGCCGTGTGGGCGGTGAAGGAGCAGTCGCGCGCGACCTTCACCGGCGTGACCGGCGGCTTTGACGCGGTGCTCGGCGCGCGCAGTTCGCAACTCCAACTCGTGCTCAACAGCATTTTTCACCTCGAAGCCTCGCCGGGGAATCTGCCCACTGCCGATTACCTCGCGATCAAAAACGATGTGCGCGTGGCGCAGGCCATCCCGATTGCCGTGGGCGACAACTATCGCGGTTACCGGCTCGTCGGCACGTCGCTCGACATGCTTACGCAGGTCGAATACGCGCCGGGGAAAAAATTCCGGGTCAGGCCGCCCGGACGCCTGTTCGATCCCGTCTTGCGTGAGGCGGTGGCGGGCAGTTTCGCCGCGCGCCGGCTGGGGTTGAAATACGGCGACAAGTTCCAGCCGTATCACGGTTTGATTTTCAACGAGCAGGACCAGCATCCGGAAACCTACGTGGTGGTCGGCGTGCTCGAACCGTCCAACACGCCGGCCGACCGGGTCATCTGGATTCCGCTCGAAGGATTGCAAAAAATGGGCGGACACGATCCTGCGACGGCCACCGATGTCAGCGCGGTGCTGGTCAAACTCAAGTCCCCCATCGCGGGCAAGCAACTGGAGATGGCCTACAACAAACAGGACAACCGCCTCACCTTCGCCTGGCCCATCGGCACGATCATCGCGCAACTGCTGGACAAAATCTCCTGGGTGGACCGCGTGCTGGCACTGGTGGCGTATCTGGTCGCGCTCGTCGCCACCGGCTCGGTGCTCGCGAGCATTTACAACTCGATGAACGAGCGGCGGCGTGAGATCGCCATCCTGCGGGCGCTGGGCGCGCGGCGGCGCACGATTTTCAGCGCGATCGTGCTGGAGGCGGCGGCGATTTCCGCGCTGGGGATGGCGGCGGCTTTCGTGCTCTACGGCGGGATCATGGGCGTGGTCGCCGGGGTGATTCGCGCGCAGACCGGCGTGGTGCTCGACCCGTTGGCGGTGCACGCCGTGATGCTTTGGGCGCCGTTGGGCATGGTGGCGTTGGGCGCGCTGGCGGGCATCGTGCCGGCCTGGAAGGCCTATCAAACCGACGTGGCGGAAAACCTCGCGCCGGTTTCGTGAAGGGGCGATCCGAAGTGCTGGTCGCGTTCGTGGTGGGGCGAGACTCTGTCGAGCCGAGTCGGTAACGGACGGACTTGGCTCGACGGAGTCTCGCCCCACCTCAGGATGTGGAGTTGAAATGTTTCGTGAATCAGGCCATGATGCTAATTCGAGCCGGCCCAGGAACTGAAGCGAAATCCGGCTGGCGCGTCGAATCATCGACATGAAAAGAAAACCAGGACCCAAATTTCTCCGGATGGCAGCCATCGCTCTCCCCGCTTTGGTCCTGCTCGCGGCGGCGCAATCCGGCTGCTCGCCCCGGACCGAAGCGGAGCGCGCGCCGGCGGAAATCCGCGGCGAGCCGATCAATCCCTCCGCGGCGCAATCCGGCGCGGAAAATGTGATTGCCGCCGCGACCCCACCCCTCAGTCCACAGCCCGCCGCCGTTCCCGCGACCGTTGCGCTGGAAGGCAGCGGCGAATTCCTGAGCATCGGGTTCGACAAGTTGTCCTCGTTCACTTACGAGGTGCCCGACGAATCCAGCGGCCCGGCCAATCCCGTCCCGACTGCCGGCAAGCCGGGCGAACAAATCCCCGCCGCCGTCAAAGCCTTCGATAAAAAGAGGGTCGCGCTCAAGGGTTTCATGCTGCCGTTGCGGGTCGAGGGCGGCCTCATCACCGAACTGCTCATTCTGCGCGACCAGTCCATGTGCTGTTACGGCAACGTGCCGCGGATCAACGAGTGGGTCAGCGTCAAGATGAACGGCCAGGGAGTCAAACCGATCATGGACCAGGTCATCACGCTTTACGGCACACTGCACGTCGGCGAGATGCACGAAAACGGCTACCTGGTGGGCATTTACCAGATGGACGGGGAAAAAATGTCAGCGCCGCTCGATTAGCCAGCGGAGGCGCCGATGCTGCGCTGTTCACTTCGCCGGCAGTTCGCGAATCTTCACGTTGCGGTACCAGCATTCGTCGTGGTGATAGGTCAGCATGAGGTGGCCTTTGATTTTCGTGCCGAAGTCCGGGAACTTCTTGAACTTGCTGGCGGCCACGCCGGCTTTGACTTGTTCGCTGCCCAGCTCGTAGGCCAGGACTTTCACACCGTTGAGCCAGTGTTCGACGTGATCGCCTTGAATGAGAATCCGCGAGCTGTTCCATTCGCCCGCGGGTTTGACGGGTTTTTGATCGGTGGGCGGCAGCACATCGTGGAAGGCGGCGGTCATGTGCGTGGCGCCCCGGGCCGCGTCCGCGTTTTTCTCGTCGTCAATCATCTGATACTCGATGCCGGGGGCCTGCGGGCGCGCCTCGGTGACGAGGTATTTGACGCCGTTGTTGGCGCCGGGGGCGACGCGCCAGTCCCAACCGAACTCGAAGTTGTCGAACTGCCGTTCGGTGATGAGTTCGACGCCCTTGACGCCGGGGACGGTTTTGAGCAGGCCGCTTTCAATCGCCCAACCGGCTTCGGGCAGGCCTTTGAGGCGGTAACCGCGCCAGCCGTTGAGGGTCTTGCCGTCGAAGAGGAGCTGCCAGCCGGCGGTTTTTTCTCCGGGTGTGAGTTGATTGAGTCCGGCTTCGGCCGGAAGCAGCTGAGAGGCGGTCAAGGCCAAAACGAAGGTGGTGGCGAACAAAATCTTCATGAGCGGGGGCGTCGGGTGGCGGACATGCGGGCACGGCTGCCCGCGCTCCTAGAGTTTTCGGATTTTGATGTTACGGAACCAGACTTCCTGGCCGTGGGCCTGGAAGCCGATGTGGCCGACGGTCACGGTGCCGAACTGCGGCTTGTCCTTGAATTTGCTTTCGGCGATGAGCGCCTTCAGCTGGGGGCTGCCCTGTTCGTACTCGAGGATTTTCTGGCCGTTGAGCCAATGCTCGCCGTGCATTCCCTGGACGATGATTTTCGCCTCGTTCCATTCGCCGACGGGCTTGATCTTTTTCTTGTCGTTGGGCGCGATCAACGCATAAAGCGCGCCGGCGGAGGTCGTGCCATTGTGGCCGTCTTTGTGGAGAGAGTCATCGAGAATCTGCATCTCGAAGCCGGTGTGCCAGGAGAGGCCTTTCGTTTCGAGCAGCTTGTAAATCACGCCGCTGTTGCCGCCGGGCGAAACCTTCCATTCGTAAACCAGCTCGAAGTTTTCGTATTTCTCTTTCGTGATAAGGTCGGAATGGGCCTTGCCGGGCAGGACGTGCAACGTGCCGTCCTCGACCTTCCAGCCCTCGGGGAGAGTCTGGGCATTGTAACCGCGTAAGGCGTCGGTGGATTTGCCGTCGAACAAAACGGTCCAGGCTCCCGGTTTGGTCGTTTTGTCTGCGGAATGGCCGGTGTAGCCGACAGTGGCAACGAGCGTCGCGGCCAGGCCTGTTGTGAGAAAGGATTTGAGGGAGGTGTTCATGGTTTCAGGTCGTTGTTTATAGCCGGCAACCGGGGCGGTGACAAGCTTTGCCTAGAGGCGTTTTCATAAGGTCAACCTCGGTGGGGCGAGACTCCGTCGAGCCGTGTCGGGCGCGGATTTCATTGGCTCGACGGAGTCTCGCCCCACCTTGTGAAACCGATTGTAGGGCAAAAATCTCGGCGGCATTACTGGGTTTCCCCCGGTGGCGGCATTTTGGGGCCGAGCCGGAGGTATTGCCACACGGTGTTGATTTGTTTGGCGGCGTCGCCGTCGTGGATGTCGGCCAGTGGGCTGCGTCCTTCCTCGAAGTAAACCGGCATCTTGGTCTGCGGTTCAATCAGCAGCGGATTGAGCAGCCAGCGTTGGAAGTACGCCGGAAACAGTCGTTCGCTGGTGTAGGCGAGATTGACACCGGCGCTTTCAAAAACCTGCGTCGCGCCAAAATCCCCGACCGCGTGGCAGGCGACGCAGGAAAAGCCGCCGTCCGCCGAAACGAGCTTGCGGCCCAGCTTTGCTTCCTCAGCGTTGAGCGGCCCGGTCTCCGGAGGAGTTTGTGGCGGGTAGCCGTCGGACATCGCCAGTCCGCGCGCGAGCAGACCGGCGCGGCTGGCGAAGGCCGGCATCCGCGCCTCGATCCAGGGACGGGGTTTGTAGTCCACCTGGCCAGCCAGAAATTTCTCCGTCCATTCGGGCCGCAACTTGGCGCCGAGAATGTCCAGGCGCGGGAAGCCATCGAGCTGGCCGTGGCAGGCGGTGCAGTTGAGCGTGCGCGTTTGCCGCTCGGCGAACTCCGCCGGCACGTGACGCGCGAGCGACACGCGGTCGGTCGCGCCAAAGGCGGCCAAGGCCTCGCGCTCGGCGGCGGTGAAGGCGAACTGCGGGGCTTTCGAAACGTCGTCCGGTTTCTCCGCCAGGCAGCCGCTCTTCCACTTGTCGGCGGGCAATTCAGTGAGCGGCTTCGCCGTGAACTGATTTTCGAGTTTGAGGTTGTGGCAATTCAGGCAGCCGGAGGTTTGCACGAGATTTTTGCCGCGCTCCAGGACGGCGGCGTCGCCCGCCGGGGCGGCGTCCTTGGGCGCGTCGGCTTCGGAATTCAACCACACGGTCAACGCCTGCGCTTCGTCGTCGGTGAGATGGAAGTTGGGCATCCGGATCCAGGCATAGTGCGCCTCCGGTTTTTTCAGGAACAACGCGAGTGCGCCCGGCGGAAATTTTTCACGGACGTGTTTGAGCGCGGCTTTCTTCGGGTCCGGTTCCGCTCCAGGCAGGTTATGGCAGCCGGCGCAGTGCAGCGATTCGGCCAGTTTTTTACCGGCTTCGATCCACTCAGGGGCGGCTTCCTTCGTTGGCGCGGGGGCGTCGTCTGATTTCTGTGAGCCAAGAAAAGCCGCCATGGCCTCGGCGTCTTCTTTCGCCTTCGGGCCGTGGAGCAGCCTGGGCATCCGGGCGGCGGCGCGGTTGGCGTGCGGGTCGAGAATCCATCGGGCCAGCCAGTCACCATTGCGCTGCGAACCGATGGCGTCAAAGGCCGGCGCGTCCATCGCCAGTTCAGAAATGGCCGAGGTCGCGGCGGGGCCGGTGTGACATTTGACGCAGCGGAACTCGACGAATAACTCACGACCGAGCCGGCGCTGGTTCGCCGCCACCAGTTCCGGCGCCGCGGCGTGACTAAGCGCGCCGTTAGGAATGGGCTGGGGAAAACTGTTCTTGGGAATCCAGCGCAGGCGGAGGAACGCGTCGCCTTGGGCGGGGCTCGCGCAGGTGAGCTTGAAGGCGTTTGTGCCTTTGTTCAGACGCACGGGTTTGCCCGGTTCGCCTGCTTTATTGCTGGCGTCCAGCACCGTTGCGCCGTTGATTTCCAGCTTCACTTCGCCGCCGGCCTCGGCGAGGAACGCGTAATCGCCGCGCAGGTCGGCGGAGATGAACCCGCTCCAATCGGCGGTGAACTTCCCTGCCGGCACAAACGGAGACACAGGCTGGCCGGCAGTCACGTAGAGCAGGGCGTTGGGCACGAGCGCCGTGTCGGTCGCGCCGCCGGCGGAATACGTCACGACGAGGCCCGGTTCGGGTTTGGCGGCCTGCGCCAGGGCGCGGTTGGCCCAGGTGCCGGGCCAGCCGAACCCGAGGACGGCGAGCAAGGTTGCGAGTTTCATAAAACGCGCGCCCAATCTTTCAGAATCCCGACCGACTGGCAAGGCGCGCGCCGGAATACCGAATGCCTGTGATTCCCGGTAAAATCGCCCCCGCCCCGGCCCACCCGCCGGAAATCAGGCGGAACCTTGACGCGCATCAAAGTGGGCGGCTGCCGCGCGTGCGTCAATGGAGCATGAGTCAGCAACCGTTGAACGAAGACATCGTGACCGTGGACGTGCGCGAGGATCTCCGGCGCGGGATCGAGCCGTTTGCGAAAATCATGGGTGCCACGCGGCGGTTGGGCGACCGGCAGACGCTGCGGCTCATCGCGCCGTTCGAACCCGTTCCGCTGTTCGGCGTCATGGCGCGGATGGGATTCCGGCATGAAGCGAAGCCGATTTCGGCTGGTGATTGGGAGGTGCTGTTTCAGCGCAGCCCGGCAACCGCTCCCACGGCCGGGAGGACCCCTGGGGTTTCCCAATCGCCGGCTGACAGTTCCACAACAACGCCGGTGGTCGAGGTGGACGCGCGCGGCCTGGAACCACCGCAACCCCTGGTCGTGATCCTGGAGGCGTTGGAAGAGCTGCCGGCGGGCGCCGGATTGCGCGCGCTCACTGACCGCCGGCCACTGCATCTCTACGACCAACTCGCCGCGCGGGGGTTCGCCGGCCAGAGCGAGGAACAAAACGATGGCAGCTTCATCACTCACATTCACCGCGCCTGAACCGCTCACCGCGGCGACGACGGGCCGGCGGTCGCGGCAGACCGCGAGGGCCGCCATTCCCGCGCTGTCGGTCAGCCTGCCGCTGCGGTTTATTTTGACGGGATTGCTTTCGCTCTTTGCCGGCGTCGGATTGCTGGTGGCCCGGCCGGACCTTTTGGCGACCTATCACTACAACCAATACGTCGTCGCGGTCACGCACCTGTTCGTGCTGGGCTGGATTTGCCCGGTGATCATGGGCGCGCTGTATCAACTGGCGCCCGTCGTGTTGGAGACGCGCCTCTACAGCGAAAAACTAGCGCGCCGGCATTTCCTTTTCCATTTGGCTGGCTTTGTCGGAATGGTCTGGATGTTCTGGGTCTGGAACCTCGAAGAAGTCGGCCACTTCGGCTCGGTGCTGGCCATCGGGGTCGGGCTTTTTGTCTATAACCTCGGCCGTACGCTGGCGCGCCTCCCGCGCTGGAACGTCGTGGCCGGTGCCATCGTCTCGGCGCTCTGCTGGTTGAGCGCGACGGTGCTGGCCGGGCTGTTTGTGGCGTGCGCCAAATGCTGGCCGATCAGCCCGCTGGACCCGATCGCGCAAATGCACGCGCACGCGCACCTGGGGGGCGTCGGCATTTTCCTGCTGCTCATCGTGGGCGTCTCCTACAAGCTGGTGCCGATGTTTGCGTTGAGCGAAGTGCAAAGCCCGCGCCGCGCCTGGCTCTCGGTCTGGCTCTTGAATGGCGGTTTGCTCGGTCTGGTCGTGACCCTGGCCCTGGCCAGCCGGTGGAAACTGTTCTTCGCAGTGGTCGTGTTGAGCGGCCTGGCGGTTTACGGGTGCGAGCTGCTGGCCATTGTGCGCGCCCGCAAGCGCCGCCACCTGGACTGGGGACTGAAATACTTTCTCACCGCCATCAGCCTGCTGGGACCGCTGGCCGTGCTCGCGATGATTCTTTCGTGGCCCGGCCTCCCGCTGACGCCGTTGACCGGGCAACTGGAAAATGTCTATGGTTTTCTGGCGCTGATCGGTGTGGTCTCTTTCGCCATGCTCGGCCTGCTTTACAAGGTTGTTCCCTTTCTGGTCTGGTACGCGAGCTACAGCCGGCAGATCGGCCGCGCCAAAGTGCCGGCCCTGGCAGACCTGTATTCCGCGCGATTGCAGGCGGTGGGTTACTGGACTTTTCTGGCCGGCGTGCTGGCCGCCAGCCTGGCAACCGCCTGGGCGAACGAAACCGCCGTGCGCTGGAGCTGTGCGTTGCTGGCGGCGAGCTTGGTCCTCTTCGCGACCAATATGGGCCGGGTCCTCGCGCACCTGGTCCGGCCCAAAATTGAACTTCCGTCCTGCGAGCCGGCGCGAGCGGCCAATTTATTCTCATGACGACGCTCTCCGAAAACACGGTGCGCCAGGCGTTGCGTCAGGTCATTGACCCGGAGCTGGACTGCAACATTGTGGACCTGGGTTTGATCCAAAGGATCGCCATTGACGGCGGCAAGGTTTCCGTACAAATGACCCTCACCACGCGCGGCTGCCCGATGCAGGAAAGCGTCGCTACCGGCGTGGAAATGGCGCTCCTGGGGCTTGAGGGCGTCGCGGAAGTGGAGGTGGAACTGGTGTGGGACCCGCCCTGGAGTCCTGCGTGGATGAGCGCACAAGGCCGCGCGCAGACGGGCGTGTTCGAAAGTTGACCGGCCGATAAAACGAGGGGCACCATCGTGATCGCGGATGCAAACCAGGCATTGCCCGCCGGAACAAGCTGTATGAACGCCGGATCGGGAAACATTTTGAAGCGCAAGCCTGCGGGAGACGCGCGGGACGAACCGCTCCCGGCGGAAAAATTTCTGCCCCTGCTGCAGGCCGTGCTCGCCCGCGTCCGCCGCGCACGCGATACTCCGTTGCAATTCGGGATAGACAGCGAGGAAATTGTCAGCGCCGCCTTGAGGGAATTCCACGACGGGCTGGCCGGCGCGCAATTGGTCCGTTGGCAGGACTGGTTGTCCGTAAAGAAGGGCTTCCACCAATTGGTCACGCGGTCGCTCCAGGCGGAACGGGCCGAACCGGAGGCCGCAGAGCCGTTGCCCGCCGCGAGTCAATCGCCTCCCGAAAACGGCGCCGTCAAAGTCGCCACCGCGGACGACCTCGACTCCTTCGAGAAGAATGCCGCTCACCCGCTGGCCGACTGGCTCGATCAGTTCCACACGGTTATGAGCGAGATTCAGCCGCGAGCAATCGAGATCGTCACCCTGCGCGTCGAAGGGTTCCAGGACCGGGACATCGCCGAGCGGCTGGGACTGGGACTGCGTTTGGTTCGCCGAATCGTGCGGGATCTGCGCGCGAGCTGGGAAGCGGTGACCGGCAGGGAGTGACGCCATGCTCGCCTCGCTTCTGGCCTGTTATGGCGCACACGGCAAGCGTGAGGCGGACCGCTACGCGGCGTGGGCCGCCGCCCTCCAGCAACTCCGGCGCGAAGGCGCGCCCGGCCCGCCGCCCGGCCTGCCGCAACTTCGCAACTACCTGTCAGACGTTCCGCAAGACCTGCGAGCTGCCGCGTTGCAGGACCTCATCGCTGAACAGTTGCGGGCCACCTGGCAGGCCGGCCCGGGGCTGCTCCTGGAATCCTGTCTTGTGGAATTCCGCAACGATTGTGCCGCGCTGACTTCAACGGCCGTCGTGCCCGCCGAGTTGATCGAGGATGAGTTCCTGGCGCGTTACCAGTCGCCGCACGGCGATGCGCCTTCGCTGTGCGAATACGAGCAGCGATTTCCGGCGCGCCCCGACGTGCTGGAACTGCTCAGCCAGCGGTGCCTGGACGGCGGACGATTCGTGAAGCTGCACAAGCGCGGTCTGGGTGGCATGGGCGCGGTGTGGGAAGCGTACGATCACCACTCGCGCCGCCGCGTCGCGATCAAGGAACCCAGGGCCGGCCTTGCGGACCAGTCGGAGGCCCTCCGCCATTTTGCCGAAGAAACCCGGGTCACCGCCGGGCTGGAGCATCCGGGGATCGCCGCCCTGCGCGAGTGTCATCCTGCCGACGGGGGCGCGCCGTTCTATCTCATGCGGCTGGTCAGCGGCGAGTCCCTCACGGCACGAATCCGCCACTATCATCAGCCGCCCGTCGGACGGACCCCAAGCGAACAGCGTCTGCTTTGGCGCGGACTTCTCCAATCCTTCGTGAAGGTGTGTGGGGCCATGACGCACGCCCATGCGCGCGGCGTGTTGCACCGCGACTTGAAACCCGGAAATGTCGTGGTGGAGGAGTCCGGCGACGCGGTGATCCTGGACTGGGGCATGGCCAGGCGCACGGGCGCTCACGACGCGACGTCAGCCGGCATTGTGGCCGGTACGCCGGACTACATGCCGCCGGAACAGGCGGACGGCCTCGCGGATGTCCGGAGCGACGTTTTCGGTTTGAGCGCCATCCTCTACGAAATTCTCACCGGCCGCTCGCCGCAGGGCTGGACCGACGGCTCGCGGCCGGCTGACTGGCTGGGGCGGGTTCGGCAAGCGCAGTTCCCGCCGCCACGCCGGCTGCAAGCCCGCACGCCGCGAGCGCTGGAGGCGATCTGCCTCAAGGCGCTGGCCCGCGAGCCGAATGAACGGTATGCGACCGCAGCGCAGTTAGCCACAGAGGTGCGGCATTACCTCGCGGGGGAACCAGTGTCCGCGTGGAGGCCGCCGCTTTGGTCGAGAACGTGGCGTTGGGTTCGAGCGCGTCGTTGACCGCGGGGCGCCGCGAGAAATTTGCTACCCGAAGATCCCCCAGAGCCAATGTCTGGGGTGGGTTGGGGCCTCGGGTAGCTCTGGCGCTTCGCGCCATTGTCCGATCAGCGGACTGCCGGTGGTTTTCACCCAGTCCATGCGGATGCCGCCGTGGGGGCAGACCTCCTCGCACGCGCCGCAACTCCCGCAGTCCTCTGGTCGTTGGAGCGCGGCGAAGTCCCAGACCAGCTCGATGCAACGGTTGGGTTGGCAGGACTTCACGCACAGGCCGCAGCCCTGGCAGGCGTCGCTGAACACCGGCATCCATTTACAGGCGGTTTTGCTCATCGCATTCGCGCGGGTCGGGGTGCATCGCTTCAGCTCACGCGCCCCGGTCGGGGCTGGCCAAGGCCTTGCTGAGGCTGGCGGCCCCGATGGGTTCGGCAATGGCGAGGACGGAACGCGGAACGACGAATTGTTCCTCCGCCGTCTGCGCGGGCTTGAGCTGGAACCAGCGGCTGACCATGAACCACACCAGCGGGATCACGCCGCCAGTGACGAAGACCAGCACGCCCACGCCGCGCAGCCAGGTGAAGACCTGGAAGATGTTGCTGTGGATGTAGGCTTGCGAGCGCGCGTAGGCGTAACCGTCGCTCATGACCGCGATCAATTGATGCAGGCCCTTGGGGAACATATCCATGGCCACCATCAGCATGAGGCCGATGTTCAGTGACCAGAAGGAGGTTCGCACCAATCGCGCATTCCAGTTCCGGGGCAGAAGATTCCACCGGCCGCAGAACAGCATGGCGGCAATGGCGAGGTTGCCATAGACACCCATCAGCGCCGCGTGGCCGTGGTTGACCGTCAAGTAGGTGCCGTGCTGGTAGTAGCTGACGATGGGCAGGTTGATCATGAAACCGAGCACGCCGTCTCAGGCGTGAAATCGGCGGCCGGCGGCGTTCGCAGTTCTATTCTGAAGTGGCGGAGCCGGAGGGATTCGAACCCTCGATACGGCATTTCGACCGTATAACGGTTTAGCAAACCGCCGCCTTCAGCCTCTCGGCCACAGCTCCGCATAGGTAATACAAGTACTTAGCACGGGCACGAAGCCAACAAACCGATAAATTGGCACCCAATTGGCACCCGATGCCAGTTTCACCGATCAACGCCTGTTCTCATTGCGGCTTCGATTGCCGTCGCCGCCGTCTCGTCCGTCTTGTCGAACAGGTGGGCATAGACGGTCAAGGTCACGACCGGCGAGCCATGCCCAAGGCGTCGGCTCACCGTGACCACGTCAAGCCCGCTGGCGATCAAGGCCGACGCATGGCTGTGGCGCAACGCATGAAACATAACCCGTGGCAGTCCGCGCGCGGCAACAAGGCGGCGCCAATCCCGGCTCAAATTATTCGGCGACAGCGGGCCGCCTTCTGGCGTGCCGAACACCAGCGCGTCGGGTTCCGCGGGACCGAGGCCAAGGGCGAGACGGGTTTCGAGTTGTTGACGACGATG
>CAZIFU010000100.1:0-4648 GCA_964539075.1 uncultured Verrucomicrobiota bacterium
CGACGGCGGCGCCTTCGGCGCTGGCCGACGCCACGCTGCCGAGCGCCGGGAGCGTGAACGTCGAGCGCATCGACGTGCCGCAGAGCGTGGTCTCGTTCGGCTTTGCCGGGCTGAAGCGCGACGATCCCGATTTCTACGCCGCCTATGTGATGAACTACACGCTCGGCGGCGGCGGCTTCACCTCGCGGCTCTACCAGGAGGTGCGCGAGAAAAGTGGCCTGGTCAATTCCGTCGAAGCCTGGACCTACAGCCCCGGAATGCCTGGCCTCTTCGGCATGAGCGCGGTCGTCAACGCCGACAAATTCAACGCCGCCCGCGCGGCCATGCTGGCGGAGATCGAGCGGATGAAACAGGCGCCGGTCACGGCGGCGGAACTCACCAAGGCCGTCAAGCAATTCACCGCCGCCACGCTTGCCACGCGCAAGACGATGCAGGGGCAGGCGCAGGACCTGGGCGGCAACTGGCTCGCCGCCCGCGACCTCAATTTCTCGGCGCGCTACCTCGATGTCGTGAAGCGCACCACCCCCGCCGACCTCCAGCGCGTCGCCCGTCAATATCTCACCGCGGAAAACCGCACCCTCTACGCCCTCCTCCCCACCGGCACCGCGCCCAAAGCCGCGCGGCTCAGCGAAATCACCACCGACCATCCGATTCAGAAATGTGAACTGCCAAATGGCCTGCGCTTGCTCATCAAGGAAGACCATCGGCTGCCCTTCGTGGAGTTTCGCGCGGTGTTCCAGGGCGGCGTCCTGGCCGAGACCCCTGCCAGTAACGGCATCACGCAACTGCTGGCGAAAATGCTTTTGCAAGGCACCGCCGCGCGCAGCGCCGAACAAATCGCCAGCGAAATCGAATCGCTGGGCGGGAGCATTGACAGTTACGGCGGCAACAACAGTTTCGGCGTGAACGTGGAAGTGATGAGCGAAGACTTCGACGCGGGCCTGGAGTTGCTGACCGATGTGCTGTGCCAGCCGGCCTTTCCCGCCGAACCGCTGGAGCGCGAGCGCCAGATTCAACTCGCCGGCATCAAAGCGCGGAAGGACCAGCTCCTCCAGAGCGGCGGACTGCTCCTGCGCCGCGCGCTGTTCGGCGACGCCGGCTACGGCCTCGACACCCTCGGTACCGAAACGAGTCTGGCGACGCTCCAGACCGCGGATTTGCGGGCCTTCCATCAGAGTTGGGCCGCTCCGAACAACTGCGTGCTGGCCATCTACGGCGACCTGTCGGCTGTTGACAGGAAGGCCGCCGTGGAAAAAGCCTTTGCGCGCTGGGAGCGAAATCCCGACTTCGACAACTCAAAACTCAAAACTCAAAACTCAAAACTCGCTTCAGCGAAGCGCGTCGCCGAAACGCGCGATAAGAAGCAGGCTGTCGTGCTGCTCGGCTTTCCCGGCGTCGAAATGCGCAACCCGGAACGCTACGCTTTGGAACTCATTCAGGAAGCGTGCAGCGACCTCGGCTCACGGTTGTTCCTGCGGATCCGCGAGGACTTGGGCCTGGCTTACTACGTCGGCGCGCAAAACTTTGTCGGCCTGCAACCGGGCTACTTCGCCTTTTACGCGGGCACGGCGCCGGAAAGCGCGGCGCGGGTCGAGAGCGAACTGTTGAAGGAAGCCGGATTGTTGCGGAACGAAGGATTGACGGAAGAAGAGTTGAAACGCGCCAAAGCCAAACTCATCGGCCAGAAAAAAATCGCCCGGCAGGACCTCGGCACTTACGCCATGACGACGGCGCTGGATGAACTTTACGGCCTGGGCTACGCGAACACCGACACGGAGGACGCGCATTACGAAGCCGTCACCCTCGAACAAATCAAAGCGGTCGCGCAGCAATATCTGAACCCCGACGCCTCGGTGGTGGCCGTTGTGAAACCGGAATAAACCCGCCGCCGCTAGGGACGACCTGCCGGTCGTCCATCAATACGCCCGCAACAGCACCGTTCGCCAAATACTTAACGCAAAGCCGCAAAGGCGCAAGGTAAATGCCGGCTCTCTGCAGTGCCATCCCGTGACATCGTTCCGTTCTGAGAAGATTTTTTAACCACGGATTACACGGATGAACACGGATGCGGAAGAGACAGCATTTCAGAAATCTTATCCGTGTTCATCCGTGTAATCCGCAGTCAATTCTTTTTGGTTGCGGCTCCGCCGCCCCATGACTTGGCATCTCTCCTCCATCCGATGGAGGAGAAGGAGTTTCTTTGGTTGCGGCTCTGCCGCGCTGGGGTGCGGTGCAGGAAATGCCCGGCCCGCTTCCGATTCGTGCATTGAAGCGGCGTAAACGCCGCGCTCCGGGGGCAGTGCCGAGATGCGCCCGCGTTGCCGGGCGCATCTCACTTTCTGGCACGCACGCACTGCTTTCCCCGCTCCGTCCCGCAGGGACGACCGACAATAGCCCAGCACTTCAGTGCTGGGTTGGGTGTCGGAGGCCGCCAGTCCCGCAGGGACGGCAGAAATGATTCCGTAATTTCTGCCGTCCCTGCGGGACTCGATCCGTTCTCCAGCCCAACCCAGTGCTAAAGCACTGGGCTATTCTCGGTCGTCCCTGCGGGACTGGCGGCGCGGGGCCAAAGCCTCATGCAAGAAATTCAGATGCGTCCGGCCGCCCGGTGAAACTATGGAATTAACGATGAGGCAACCGTCGCTCAACCTGCCAGCAACTCTGGACTTTTTATGAAGGCACTCAAACTGATCATTCTCCTGGCGCTCACCCCCCTGCCGTCGTCACGCGCGCAACAAGCGCAGTTCTTCCGCATCGCCGGCCCGGTGGCCAGCAAGATCACCGCGTCCAGTGCGAACGGCTACGTCACCTGACCAACGCGCCGACCAACGCCACCTTTACCGTCCAGGCCACCCCGTCGCTGCTCAGCCCGATCAACTGGGTGGACTACATCCAGGTGCCCGTCACCAGCCCGGTCACGACCCACCGGCTTTATGATCCGAATCCGCCTTCGGGCATGGTTCTCATCCCTGCCGGCTCATTCACGATGGGGACCACGTTCGCCGATGGCGTCAGCGGGGAGTTGCCCTTGCACACGGTTCAAGTCTCCGCGTTTTACATGAACAAGTTTGAGGTGACGAAGGCGTTGTGGGACGACGTTTACAACTGGGCCAGCACGAACGGATACAGTTTCGAGTTTGGGGCGGCGGGGAAGACGAACAATCATCCGGCGCAGAGCATGACGTGGTATGATGCGGCGAAGTGGTGCAACGCGCGGAGCGAGAAGGAGGGGCGGGTGCCGGCGTATTATACGAGCGCGGCGCAGACGACGGTGTATCGCTCCGGAACAAATGACCTGGCCAGCAGCTTTGTGAAGTGGAATATGGGGTATCGGTTGCCGACGGAGGCGGAATGGGAGAAGGCGGCGCGGGGCGGGCCGGGCGGGCATCGTTTTCCCTGGCCGGACGCGGACACCATTTCGTGGAGCCGGGCGAACTACTATGCTTACCCATTGTCGGCGGGGGCTACGCCTACGATGTCAACCCGACGGAAGGCTATCATCCGACGTTTGCAGTGGGCGGTACTCCCTACACGAGTCCGGCGGGTTATTTTGCGGCGAACGGGTATGGGCTTTACGACATGGCGGGGAACGTGTGGGAGTGGTGCTGGGACTGGTATGGCGGATCCTATTACAGTTCCTCGCCGGGCACGGATCCTCTTGGTCCCTCTACAGGCTCGATCCGCGTGCTGCGCGGCGGCGGTTGGGTCAACGACGCGATCTACTGCCCGACGGCGTACCGCGACGGCGGCACGCCGGAAAGCAGGAGCAACCACTTCGGATTCCGCTCCGTCCTCCCCCCAAGTCAGTGAGCAGAAACAGCCCGAGCGGAGCAGGCGAGGCGGAGCGAGGGACGAGCGAAGCCTGACTGCGGAGCGGGTGTGAGAATGGCAAGCGTGTGCGAATAGAAAAAGAAAAACCCGCGCGGCGGTCGTTTTTTTGGCTCAATCGAACGCCCGGTGAGGGCACCGGGCCTACAACGCGGGGCGATGCCGGATCGTGTAGGCCGGGTGCCCTCACCAGGCGTCCCGCGTGATTAAATGCAACTGAAAGTCTTCATTCTGCCGGTGAAGAATCTGTCTGCTCCCGAGGGGGAGATGCGCAGTGTCCTAGTTGCTTAGCAGCGATCCCGGCGGTCGCGGCAACGACTTCGGTTTCCGGTGTGTGTTGGTGGGCGCGTCCACTCCGCAGGTGGCTTTGATTTGCCCTTTGTTCTTTGACTCTTTTTCCCTTTACACTTTCGGGCCGCGCCAGCGTTTTGGACTGCGGCGGCAAGTCGGACGCGACGCCGCTTTGGAATCGCGCGACAATCCTCGAACGGTCGGCCGCCCTGCGCCGTGCGAAAGCGCCGTCGCCGCTGCGCTCTGCCGGCGCAGTCCAAAACGGTGGGCGTGTCTTGGACTGCGGCGGCAAGTCAGACGCGACGCCGCTTTGCAGTCCAAAAAACTCACCAGTCCGGCGACACTTCAAAATCATCCGGCACCTTTAGCTGGTCGGTTTTGAAGCGGTAGATGGTTTTGATTTGAGCGGGTGCAGCCGTTCGTTCAAACCAACGGGCCGAGCACCAAGGGTATTGGTTTGCCACCGGCACGAGGCCGTGTTTCACCGGGTTCTGATGCACGTAGTTCAATCGCGCCAGGTAAGATTTCT
>CAZIFU010000101.1:0-9746 GCA_964539075.1 uncultured Verrucomicrobiota bacterium
TTCAACATGATCACACGCCTTGCGCTCCTTGTGTGGGCAGTAGCCGCTCCCGCGATGGCGGCGAGCCTCGTTCTGTCAAACGATCCGGCAACGGGCGGACCGGGGAAATTTGCTGCGGAGGAAATCCGTCGCGAGGCTGTAGCGCATGGGATGACGTTGGGCGACGACGCGAAGGCAACTCGCATTGCGGTCACCGTCGGCAAGGCGGGCGATTCGGCTGCACAGAGCTACAGCATTCGTGTGCAGAACGAGGGCGGCCGCCGCTCCATCACCGTGCGCGGGGCCGATGCGGCTGGCGCGATGTATGGCGGGCTGGATATCGCGGAGGCCATTCGCACGGGCGCGCACGACTCACTGAAAGACTCCGATCACAAGCCGCACATCGCGCAGCGCGGCATCAAGTTCAACATCCCGCTCGATCTGCGCACGCCGACTTACACCGATCCGTCGGATGCGGCGCAGGCAAATATCCCGGAGATGTGGAGCATGGGTTTCTGGCGGGAGCTTTTCGACGACATGGCCCGGCATCGCTACAACCTCATCTCGCTGTGGTCGCTGAATCCCTTCCCCAGCATCGTGAAAGTGCCGGAGTTTCCGCACGTCGCGCTCGATGATGTCTGGCGCACCAAAGAGAAGCTCGACGCCAACTTCAGCGGGAACGGGGACAACTTTGTCCGTCCCAACATGCTCGCCAATCATGAGGTCGTGAAGAAGCTGACCATCGATGAAAAGATCCAGTTCTGGCGCGACGTCATGCAACTCGGCAAGGACCGCGGCGTGGATGTGTATTGGTTCACCTGGAACGTTTTTTATGACAGCGCCGTCGGCAAAGACGGGCTCACCTCTGATAAAACGGCGCCGCGCACGATCGAGTATTTTCGCGCCAGCGTCCGCGAGACCATCAAGACGTATCCGCTGCTCGCGGGCTTCGGTATCACCTCGGGCGAGGCCATGAAAGAGAATGAGTTCAAGAAGCTTTCCAAAGAGCAATGGCTTTGGAAGACCTATGGAGAAGGCATTCGCGACGGGCTGAAGGACACGCCTGACCGGAAGTTCCGGCTGATTCACCGTTTCCACATGACGGGACTGAGTGAGATCCAGAAGGAGTTCGCCGAGCTACCTTGCCCGCTCGACCTGAGTTTCAAATACGCCATCGCCCACATGTATTCCGTGCCCAACCCGGGCATGATCAAACCCGTGCTGCCGCTGCTCAGTCCGGAACTCCGCTGCTGGCTCACCGTGCGGAATGACGACATCTACAGCTTCCGCTGGGCCGACGTGGACTACGCCCGCGCCTTCATCAAGGCCATCCCCGGCGAGGACAAAATCGCCGGCTTCTACATGGGCTGCGATGGCTACCTTTGGGGTCGCGACTTCCTGTCCAAAGACGCCGGCACTCCGCGCCAGACCGTGATGCAGAAGCAGTGGCTCTCCTTCGCACTCTGGGGACGCCTCGCTTACGAGCCCGACTTGTCGGCGATCACTTTCGAGCGCCTCACCGCTGCGCGCTTCGCCGGTGCCGATGTTCCGAAACTCACCGCCGCCTGGGCCGATGCCTCAAAAACGTTTCCCTACATCACGTGTTTCTTCTGGGGCGACATTGACGTGAAATGGTTTCCCGAAGCCTGCCGGCGCAAGAGTGGTTTCTACACCGTGCGCGACTTTGTCGAAGGCGGCACGATGCCCGGCGCGGGCGTGCTCAACATCATCGAGTGGCGCACCGGCATTCTTTCGAAAAGCCAGCCTGCCGGCGTAACCCCGCTGGAAATCGCCGCCACTCTGCACGCCAATGCCACCGGGGCACTCGCTGCGTTGCCCGAACTTCGGCGCGCCACCATCACTCCCGCCGTCAGCGCCAAGGAATACGCCGCCACACTCAGCGACATCGAAGCCATGTCGCATCTAGGGCTTTACTACGCGGCGAAGATTCGCGGCGCCTGCGACCTCGCGCTCTTCGACAAATCCGGCGACGCCCAGCAACAAGCCTCCGCCGTGAAGCACCTCGAAGCCGCGCTCAGTCACTGGAAAAACTATTCCACCGCCTACACCCGCCAATACATCCAGCCCGTGCTCTACAACCGCGCCGGAATCGTGGACATCCCCAAGCAAACGGAGAACGTCGACGCCGATGTGCAGATGGCCCGCAATTGGAAGCCCGGCACGATCAAAGAAGCAGCCATCAAGCGCTCCCGCACCGAACCGGGCTTCCGCAAATAGCCCTCAAAAAATTTTATGAAACAAAGTCTGCTCATCGGCCTATCCGGCCTTCTCCTGTCGTTCGCCGCTGCACACGCCCGGATTGCGCGGGACGGTTTTCGACCGCTGGTCTTTAGCTTCCTCGACAAACACCTCTCACCCGCCAAGCCATGAATCGCATCCTCACTGTCATCGCGCTGCTGCTGGTGCCGCTCGCCGCGCTTCTCGCCGCGACGCCCGCGAAACCCAACATCGTCTTCATGATGGCGGACAACCTGGGCTACGGCGAACCCGGCTGTTATGGCGGCGGCATCCTGCGCGGAGCGCCGACGCCGCGCATCGACAAGCTGGCCACCGAAGGATTCCGGTTGCTGAATTACAATGTGGAACCGCAGTGCACGCCGAGCCGTTCGGCGCTCCTGACCGGCCGGTTTCCCCTCCGTTCCGGGACCATGCGCGTCAATCGCGGCGGGGCGCTCTACGGCCTGACCCAGTGGGAAATCACCATGGCCGAGGTGTTGGCCGCACGCGGCTACGCCACCGGCCATTTTGGGAAGTGGCACCTCGGCGATACCGAGGGTCGCTTCCCCACGAACCAGGGCTTCGACGAATGGTACGGCATTCCCAACTCCACTTCGGAGAGCACCTGGACCGATGCCACCGGTTTTGATCCGAAAGCGGACGATATCCACGTGCCGCACATCCTGGAGGGGCGCAAGGGTGAGAAGACTCGTCAACTGGAGGTTTACGACCTGAAAACCCGGCGGCTCATCGACACGGAAATCACCCGGCGGACGATTGACTTCATGACACGGAGCGTTAAAGAAGGCAGGCCGTTCTACGCCTACGTGCCGTTCACGCTGGTGCATTACCCGACGCTGGCGCATCCCAGCTTCATGGGCAGGACCGGCTTCGGCGAGTTCTCCGACTCGCTCGCGGAGATGGATCATCATGTCGGCCAGATCGTTGATGCCGTCAAGGAAATGGGGATCGAAAAGAACACCATTGTGGTTTTCACCAGCGACAACGGTCCCGAGGAGACGCTTCCCTGGCGCGGGTGGGGTGGTCCGTGGTCGGGTTCGTACTTCACAGCCATGGAAGGCTCCCTGCGCGTGCCGTTCATCGTGCGCTGGCCGGATCGGGTTCCCGCCGGCCGCGTCAGCAACGAGATCGTTCATGAGGTGGACATTTTTCCCACCTTCACCCGCTTTGCCGGCGGTGAACCGCCGAAAGACCGCATCATCGACGGGGTGGACCAGGGCGGGTTCCTGCTCGGCAAACAGGAGAAATCCAATCGCGAAGGATTTCCCTGCTACGTGGCCGACGTGCTCTACGCCGTCAAGTGGCGGAACTGGAAGGTGCACTTCGTCTGGCAGGAATACATGTTCGATCCGCCGCAGCAACTTCCCAACCGGCGGGTATTCAACCTCATTGAGGACCCGCGGGAACGCAACAGCATCGGCCCCGTGAACACCTGGGTTTACTATCCGGTCGGAAAAATCATCGAAGACTTCCAGGCCAGCTTGAAAAAAGAACCCCCGATCCCTGTCGGCGCCCCCGATCCCTACGTGCCGGCCGGCAGTTTGAAATGAACTTCGAAACGGTTTTCGTAATCAAACCGCACGTTGTGGGACTGAGTGGCAGCCTCACTTTGGACATACTAATGCTGAATGCGGTGGGGCTAGCAGGGTGGGCTACCTATTTAATCTGTCAGTTAATACTTAGTAGGAATGCAAGTTCCGAGACAAAGCAAAAGGCGCTAAGAATAGCAATCCTCGCAGTTGGTTTCAGCATTGTTACTTTTCCCAGCGCGTTTGAGACCCGCAGACATTCTGACGCCTTGGTAAAAGCATATCTGGACGGAAGTTTTTTTGTCACCGAAGGTGTCGTGAAGGTTTTACATACGCAGCCGTACAATGGACACAGCAAAGGCGACATCATGGAAATCAATGGAAAAGAGTTTGAGATCGACTATTTCAGAACGACCGGTGGCTATCAAAAAACTATTTCCCACGGCGGGGCGCTGCGTGAAGGCGCTTATGTAAAAGTTTATCACAGGAACGGCGTCGTCCTGCGCGTAGACGTGCAAGGCGGGCCTGTGAAATCTCCGCTGGCACTCGAGGAAACGTCTATCGGACAGTTCCTAGTGAAATACCGATTGGTACTCGTAATCCTCGGCCTCCTGGATTTGGGTTTTGTGTTTCTTACCTTCGACCGTCTGGTGAAATGGCAGCATGAACACCACCGGGAGGAGTGGGAAAAAGATGGCAAACCGGACGGATTTTTTTGGATGCCGACCGCACGGAAGTCTTGGCGTGGCCATCTTGCCATGACCAAACTCAATGTTCTTTGGCTCTTCCGCACTCCTCCTTGGGCTCGTTCTGGTTCTCCATCCAGAAGGTGGTTCATTCAGTTTCGAATCGCGGTGCTGGCGTGGTGGGTAATCGCGCTTATTTTCTTCTGTTTCAAAGGGGATGGAATATAGACACCTTGCGAGTGCTTCACCCCACGGTTTGCCAGGATCAGCCGATCGACGATTTTCCCTCTCCCCGTGGATCAGACAGAATTATGAATTTGTTGCCGGTGCTCAGAAGCCTTAACCTCCCGGCAAACCGTGAAACCCATGCCACGACTAATGGCCCTTGCTACGGCGCTGGGTGTCGGGTGGCTCGGCACCTCCGCCTCTGCCGCGCAACGCCCGCCCAATTTCATCGTTATTTTTTGCGACAATCTCGGCTACGGCGACATTGGCTGTTTCGGTTCGAAGTTGCATCGCACACCGAACGTTGACCGCTTGGCCGCGGAAGGGATGAAGTTCACCAGTTTCTACGTTTCGAGCGGCGTGTGCACGCCCAGCCGTGCCAGCCTCATGACCGGTTGTTATCCGCGCCGGGTCAACATGCACGTGAGCGGTTCCAACACCGCCGTGCTCCGCGCGATGGACTCCAAAGGATTGAACCCCGACGAATTCACCATCGCCGAGGTCCTCAAGCAGGCCGGCTACGCGACTGCTTGCATCGGCAAGTGGCACCTGGGCGATCAGCCGCCGTTTCTGCCGACGCGCCAGGGATTCGATTATTATTTTGGCATTCCCTACAGCGACGACATGACGCCGAGCAAAAATAATCCCGACTGGCCGCCGTTGCCGTTGATGCGCAATGAGGAAGTGATCGAAGCGCCGGTGGACCGCGATTATCTCACCAAGCGTTACACGGAGGAAGTCATCCGCTTCATGACGCAACAAAAGGAGAAACCGTTCTTCGTTTATCTGCCCCACGCCATGCCTGGCAGCACGGACCGCCCGTTCGCAAGTCCTGACTTTCAAGGCAAGTCTGCCAACGGCCCGTACGGGGATAGCGTGGAGGAACTCGACTGGTCCACCGGCGAAATCCTCGCGGCGCTCAAGCGGCTCCAACTCGACGAGCAGACGCTGGTCATCTGGACCTCCGACAACGGCGCGGTGAAACGCTCGCCCCCGCAAGGCAGCAGCGGGCCGTTCAAAGGCTGGGGCTACGACACCTCCGAAGGCGCGATGCGCATGCCGTGCGTGATGCGCTGGCCAGGCAAAATTCCCGCCGGCACCCTCTGCGACGAACTGGCCACGACGATGGATTTGTTGCCCACCCTGGCCCGGCTCGCCGGCGCGCAAGCGCCTCGCGACCGCGTCATTGATGGCCGCGACATCTGGCCGCTCCTGTCCAGCCAGCCAGGCGCGCGGTCCGCCTACGACGAGACCGGTTTTTTCTACTATCGCATGGAACAATTGCAGGCCGTGCGCGCGGGGCCATGGAAACTCTACCTGCCGCTGACCACCAAGCTCAGCGCCAACAACCGCAAGACGGCCCCTGCGCCATTGGAGCTTTACGACGTGAAGAACGACCTCGGCGAGGAACACGAAGTTTCCGCCCGACATCCGGACGTGGCCAAACGCCTCACCGCGCTGGTCGAAAAAGCGCGCGAGGATCTGGGCGACGCGAACCGGCCCGGCAAAAACCAGCGCCCGGCCGGTTTCGTGGAACATCCCAGGCCGCAAATTCTCCCGGCGAAGTAAACTAGAAGTGGTTTCATATGGTGGGGCGAGACTCCGTCGAGCCGTGTCGGGCGTGTATTTTATTGGCTCGACGGAGTCTCGCCCCACCCAGTTTGGGCTTATGAAACCACTTCTAATCCTTCGTTTGTTGCCCCGCGCTTGTCCTCCGACGGATTTTGAAGGGAGTCTCAGGACGTCGTCTCCTACGACAGAGGGACGCAGGAGACGACGTCAGGAGACTCCATTTTCTCTCTTCCTTCTTCGATTTAATTTGAGCCTCCTGACGTCGTCTCCTCCGTCTGTCGCTGGATGACGAATGATTCCTTGCCTCGCCTTGTCCGGGTTGTCATGTTTTTGCCTCGCATGAAGTTCATTCTCACCGGTCGAAGCATTTTGCTTTTCATCGCCGCTCTCGCTCTCGCGTTTGTCGCCCCTTCACCCGCCGCGTCGCTCATGGGCAGTTATCCGAACATCATTTACGTCCTGTGCGACGATCTCGGTTACGGCGACGTGCAGTGCCTGAACCCCGACGGCAAAATCAAGACGCCCAATCTCGACCGGCTGGCCGCCGGCGGGATGATTTTCACGGACGCGCACTCCAGTTCCGCCGTCTGCTCGCCCACGCGTTACGGCATCATCACCGGCCGCTACAACTGGCGCAGCCGCCTGCAATACGGCGTGCTCGGCGGCTTGAGTCCGCGCCTCATCGAGCCGGGCCGCTTCACCGTCGCCGATCTGCTCAAGAAACACGGCTACCACACGGCGGCCATCGGCAAGTGGCACCTCGGCATGGACTGGGTGAAACGTCCCGGCAAGGAAGTCTCCGAATTCACCATCGAGAAGCCGGATCAGGTCAACAACGTGGACTTCTCCCAGCCGGTCAAGAACGGCCCGCTGGCGGTCGGTTTCGATTATTACTTCGGCATCAGCGCGTCGCTGGACATGGTGCCTTTCACGTTCATTGAAAACGACCGTGTCACCAAACTGCCGTCCGACACGAAAAAATTTCCCATGATGACGGGCCGGGAAAACTGGTTCACGCGCGAGGGCCCCACCGCGCCGGGCTTTGACACCGCCGACGTGCTCCCCGCGCTCACGCGCCATGCGGTCGAATACGTGGACGGTCGCGCCAGCGACGCGAAGAAGGGCCAGCCGTTCTTCCTCTACCTGCCGCTGAACTCGCCGCACACGGCCATCGCGCCAACCAAAGAGTGGCTGGGCAGGAGCGGCCTCAATCCTTATGCCGATTTTGTCATGCAGACGGATTGGAGCATTGGCGAAGTGATGCGCGCCCTGGACCGCCACGGCCTGGTCGAGAACACGCTGTTCATCGTCACCAGCGACAACGGCTGCTCGCCCTCGGCAAAGTTTGAAGAGCTGGCCGCCAAGGGGCACAACCCCAGCCATGTCTTTCGCGGCAACAAGGCGGATATTTATGATGGCGGGCACCACATCCCGTTCATCGCGCGCTGGCCGGCGAAGGTGAAGGCCGGCTCGAAGTCGGATCAAATCGCCTGCCTCACGGACTTCATGGCGACGGTGGCCGACATTCTCGGCGTGAAACTTCCCGCCGACGCCGCCGAGGACAGCGTGAGCTTCCTGCCCTCGCTCCTCGGCACGGCGAACAAGCCGCTGCGCGAGGCCATCGTCCACCACTCCATCAATGGCTCGTTCTCGATCCGTCAGGGAAATTGGAAACTCGAACTCTGCCCCGGCTCCGGCGGCTGGAGCGCGCCCAAGCCCGGCGTGGATGACACGAGCCATCTGCCGCTCATCCAGCTTTACGACCTCCACACCGACCTCGGCGAAAAGAACAATGTGCAGGACCAGCACCCGGACATCGTCGCGCGCCTCACCAAGCTCCTCGAAAAATACGTCGCCGACGGACGCAGCACGCCCGGCCAGCCGCAGAAGAACACCGTCGAGCCGGACATCTGGAAGGCCGGCCGGCAGGCGCACGAGCCGCTCGCGGCGAAGAAACCAAATCAGAAAGCGAAGAAAAAAGCATGAAACAGAAATCACAAATCCCAAGCTCCAGGTTCCAAACAAGCTTCCAACCTCAAATGTCGCTCCGGACTGCCCGCCAGACGTTTGGTGTTTGGTGTTTGGTGTTTCTTTGGAGCCTGGCACCTGGAGCTTGGAGTTTTTCCACTCACGCCGCGGACATCGCGGGCAGACGCCCCAACATCCTCTTCGTCCTCTGCGACGACCAGGGTTACGGCGACATTTCCGCGCACGGCAACCCGATCCTTAAAACGCCGAACATGGACCGGGTGCACAACGAGGGCGTTCGCTTCACCGATTTCCACGTCAGCCCCACGTGCTCGCCGACGCGCAGCGCGCTGTTCACCGGGCGGCACGAGTTCAAGAACGGCATCACCCACACCATCCTCGAACGCGAGCGGCTCACGCTCAAGGCCACCACGCTCGCGCAAGTGCTCAAGAGCGCGGGCTACACGACGGGCATCTTCGGCAAATGGCATCTTGGCGATGAAGCCGATCATCAGCCCAACCGCCGCGGGTTCGACGAAGTGTTCATCCATGGCGCGGGCGGCATCGGTCAGACCTATCCCGGCTCGTGCGGCGACGCGCCGGGCAACACCTATTTCAACCCCGCCATCCTGCACAACGGGAAGTTCGAGAAGACGCAGGGCTACTGCACCGACGTGTTTTTCGCGCAGGCGATGAAGTGGGTCGAGTCGGTCAAGGGCAGGCAGCCGTTTTTTTGCTACGTGCCGCTCAACGCCGTCCACGCGCCGCTGCAAGTCCGCCCCGCGGACGAGGCGCGTTACAAGGGCAAAGCGCCGGACGAAAACACCGCGAAATATTTCGGCATGTGCGCCAACGTGGACGACAACCTCGGCAAGATGCTCGCGTGGTTGAAGGAGCAAAAGCTCGAAGAAAACACGCTCGTGATCTACATGAACGACAACGGCGGCACCGGCGGCGTGCGCGTGTTCAATGCGGGGATGCACGGCGCCAAAGGCACCGCCTGGCTCGGCGGCACGCGCGCGGCCTCGTTCTGGCGCTGGCCCGGTGTGCTCAAGCCGGCGGATTGCAGTGCGCTTGCGGCGCATATTGATTTCCTGCCGACCATCGCGGAAATCGCTGGCGCGAAACTCAGCGACGAGGTTAAGAAACAGGTCGAAGGCCGCAGCCTCGTGCCGCTGCTGAAGGACCCCACGGCGCCGTGGGCCGACCGGATTCTTTTCACCCACACGGGTCGCTGGCCGAAATTTTCCGAGCCGAACGACTCAAAGTTCCGGATGTGCAGCGTGCGAAGCCAGGGCTGGCACCTGGTCTCGCCCGATGGCGGCCGCGAGCCGAAGTGGCAGCTCTTCGACGTGAAAACCGATTATGGCGAGCAGCATGACGTGGCCGCGCAACATCCCGACGTGATGAAGGAACTCGCCGCCGCCTACGACAAGTTCTGGGCCGAGGCCCGCCCGCTGATGGTGAACGAAAACGTGGTCGGCCCGAAATACAATCCGTTCAAGGAACTTTACTGGAAACAATTCGG
>CAZIFU010000102.1:0-51315 GCA_964539075.1 uncultured Verrucomicrobiota bacterium
TATCACTTCGCCGGTCTGGTTCGATGACATGTTCAGATACACTTGGAGGATGCCCGTGAGCGAATCGGTGTAGTTCTGGGCCAGTTCCCCGATGTGGTAGAGGCCGTCGTACACGTTGCGGTAATAGGGCACGAGATGGGCGCGGATCATTTTGAATTCGCCGCGGGCGAAACGCGCCAGCACCTCGCGCTGCGGGCCGATGATCTGGCGCAGGTGCAGCACCTCTTTTTTGATTTCGATCAGTTTGTTGAGCGTTTGTTTGTCCGGATGCTGCAGGACCTGCTCCTCCAGCGCCGCGATTTCCAGCGACAACTCCTCGAGCGCCGGCTTGTAATTCTCCACGATCGAATCGAGCAGCGTGTGCGCCACGCGGTCGGGCGCGCGGGCGATATGGACGGTGCTCTTGACGCAGCGTTCCTCGGTGGAGGAGACGCTTTTGAGCGGCGCCTCGTGGTAGGTGACCAGGAAATTTTTTCCGAGAAAGAAATTCAACTCGCTCGTGGCAAACACGCCGTCCTTGCGGCTGTAATCCACCGCGTGGATCACCAGGAACAGGTAGGGCGAAAACCGGTCCTCCTCCTTGGGCGTGTATTCCTCCACCTTGGGTGAGGGGCTGACCATCACGCAATCCTCGATCGAGAGCGGATGAAAATGGAACACGTCCTCGAGCACGAACTTCGTCTCCTCCGGCGCGGGATTTTCCAGGTCCACCCAGAGAAAGAGGCTCGTGTCCGCCAGCAGCGTGGGCATCAAAAACTTTTCGATGTCCTTGCTGTGCAGGCGGCCCTGGGTGGTGAATGCAAGCGATCGTATCATGCCCATCAACGTTTTAATCCAACAGCCGGCGCGTCAACTTGGCCCGTATCTTAGCCCAAATGCTGCGCCTGACAAGGTTTGTTCGTGCCAACCGTGCACCTGCCGGGTCACTCCCATTTTCGGTCTCCGCAGGCCGGCGAAGTTCAAAGTTTAAAGCTCAGAACCCAAAACAAATCCCAAGCACCAGCATACCGAACCATCTCGCTCAATTTGCCGTCACTTGCTCCCGTTGATGCTTCACTTCTGATCCATTTCCTCCTGTAATTAGGGCTGAAAAATACAAAATCGGGAAAACTTATCCACTAAGCAGTTGACTTTCTGTCGACAGCGGAATTTCCTTCGGTGTCCCTTTTAGCCCGACTTTAGCAACTGGCGATGGAAATCAACGATTTTGAGGCGGCGGGGTGACGTAAGTCATTGGGTTCCTGCGACCGGTTTTCCAAAAGTCCGTGTGGGGCAGACCCAGGCTCTTCACAGGCCGTTTTTTCTGGCTACAATGCCAGGCGGTCATGCATCTCAAATGTCATCGGCGCTTCAAAGACGGCAAGGAGCATCGCTACTGGTCCATCGTGGAAAGCCGCCGCTGCAGCGGCAGGCGCATGGTGCAGCGCCATGTCCTTTACTTGGGCGAGATCAATGACAGTCAGAGGGAGGTCTGGTTGCGGTGCCTCGAGGTCTTCGATGCCAGCAGCCAACAGCAGGTGCGTCGGGCGTTGTTCCCGGCCGACCGCGCCCTCCCCGAGCACGCCGCCCACTGCGGTGTGCAGGTGCGGCTGCGCGATTTTTTCATCCGCCACCCGCGGCAATGGGGCGCGTGCTGGTTGTTTCTGGAGTTGCGGCGCGAGTTGCAGTTGGATCGTTTCTGGCAGGAGCGTTTGCCCGACAGTCGCGAGGGCACTTCGTGGGCTCATGTGTTGACGGTGTTGTGCGCGTATCGGCTGATTTCCCCGGGCAGCGAATGGCGGCTGCACCGGGAGTGGTTCGAGCAGAGCGCGCTGGCCGATCTGTTGGGCGAGGATTTCGCGCTGGCGGCCAAGGATACGCTTTACCGGTGCCTGGACAAATTGCTGGCGCACAAGGAGGCCTTGTTCGGTTTTTTGAAAGAACGCTGGCAGGGGCTTTTTGGCATTACCTACGATGTGCTGCTCTACGATCTGACGAGCACTTACTTTGAGAGCGACCCGCCGTTTGCGCAAAAGGGCAAGCGCCAGTTCGGCTACAGCCGGGACAAACGCTTTGATTGCGTGCAGGTGGTCATCGCGTTGGTGGTCACGCCCGAAGGTTTCCCTTTGGCCTACGAAGTGTTGCCGGGCAACACCGCCGACAAGACCACGCTCAAAATGTTTCTGGAGAAGATTGAAACCCTTTACGGCAAAGCCCGGCGCATCTGGGTGATGGATCGGGGCATCCCGACCGAGGAAGTGCTGGCCCAAATGCGGCAAAGTGATCCGCCGATCTTTTACCTCGTGGGCACGCCCAAAGGACGGTTGCGCCGGTTGGAAAGCCAACTGGTGGACCAACCCTGGCAGGAGGTGCGCACCGGCGTGCAAGTCAAACTCCTGCCCGATTCGGGCGAACGGTATATTTTGGCCCAGAGCGTGGACCGCGTGAACAAGGAGCGCTCCATGCGCCGCCGCCAGCTCAAGGGGCTGTGGCATCGGCTCCAGGAATTGCGCCAGATGAAAAAGCTCACCCGCGACGGGCTCTTGCTCAAGCTGGGCGCCGCCCAACAACAGTCCCCTTCGGCCTGGCGGCTGGTGGCCGTGCGCCTGCCCAAGGCCGGAGAAGAGGTCAGCCCGGAAACGTTCACCTTCCGATTACGCAAAAAGAAACTTCGCCAGGTGCGCCGGCGCGAAGGCCGTTATCTCTTGCGCACCAATCTGCCCGAAGCAGACCCCGGCCAAGCCTGGCAGTTTTACAGGCAATTGAGCCAGGTGGAGGAAGCGTTCAAGAATCTCAAAGGCGATCTGGCCCTGCGTCCGATTTATCATCAACCGGAGCACCGGATCGAGGCGCACATTTTCGTGAGTTTCCTGGCCTACTGCGTGCCGGTGAGCTTGCGGGAGAAAGCGCGCCGGCTGGCGCCGGGACTGAGCGCGCGCAGCGTCCTGGAAAAATTTGGCGCGATGCAAATGCTCGACGTGCATTTTCCGACGACCGACGGCCGCGAACTGATCTTCCGCCGCTATACACAACCGGAGGACGACCAGAAACTATTGCTGGGCCAGTTGAAGTTGACCATGCCCGAACAACCCCCACCGCGCCTGAGCGCGAAACGGGAATTGGAAATGTAGGGCAGACCTTTTGGAAGCCGTACTTGATATCGAGTCACTTGCAACGCACCACCCCCTCCAGTTGCTAAAGTCGGGGTAGGGCGGGCGTCTCGCAGCCCGGTTCGCACATAAACCCTCGACGGGTCCCTTCCTCAACGCCAATTCCGCCGGGCGGGACGCCGCGGCTCTACGGCAGGCGAGGACGCCCGCCGCCACTTTGGTTCCGCGGAGTTTCTGTGGACAGGCCGGTGGCGCTTTTGCTAATTTCCGCGCAACATTTCCCAACCCAAAGGAAAACCATGTCACCCTTCACGGCTGAAATCGTCGGCACCATGATTCTGGTCATTCTCGGCGACGGCGTCGTGGCCAACGTTGCGTTGAACAAGACCAAAGGCCAGAACGCCGGCTGGATCGTGGTCACCACCGGCTGGGCGCTGGCCGTTGCCGTGGGCGTCTATGCGGTCCGCCCCATCAGCGGCGGGCATCTCAATCCCGCTGTCACGCTCGGCGCGGCGGTGATCGGAAAATTACCGTGGATCGCGGTGCCCCGTTACCTCCTCGGCCAGCTCATCGGCGCCTTTCTCGGCGCGGCAGTGGTCTGGCTGGCGTATCTGCCGCACTGGAAGGAGACCCCGGACACCGGCGCCAAGCTGGGCGTGTTCTGCACCGCGCCGGCCATTCGCAATCTGCCGCTGAACCTGCTGACCGAAATCATCGGCACCTTCGTTCTGGTTCTGGGCGTGCTGGCGATTCTTTCGCCAAAAAATCTCGTGCCCAATTCCGGTTTCGACACGGGCTTTGGCCCGTTTCTCGTCGGCCTGCTGGTGTGGGCCATCGGCCTGTCATTGGGCGGGCCGACCGGCTACGCCATCAATCCCGCGCGCGACCTGGGGCCGCGGCTGGCGCACTTCGTTTTGCCGATTGCGGGCAAGGGGAGTTCGGACTGGAGCTATGCCTGGGTGCCGGTCGTCGGCCCGCTCATCGGCGGCGTGCTCGGCGCGCTGTTTTACCAGGTGATGTGGAAGCCGATGTGAAAGCAATTCAACCACGGATGAACATCGGGCTGACACGAATTGCACGGATTACCACAAATCCAATTCGTGAAAATCCGTGCGATTCGTGTCTCAAGTATCCGTAATACAATGACGAAGGTTCGCGTATTTTCGACAAAGATTTGTGGGACACGCTTTTTCTTCCTCTCCCCGCGACGAAGGAGTGGAGAGAGAACCGAGGAGAGGGGCAATCCCAAAACGCGCCTCCTCTCCCCCGCCCTCTCCTCCATCCGATGGAGGAGAGGGAGTGGTTGCGGCTTCGCTGCGCCGTGTCCATCCGTGTTCATCCGTGGTTGCCAATTTCAGAACCAAAGGATTGAACCGTGAAATACATCCTCGCCCTGGACCAGGGCACCACCAGTTCGCGCGCGATCCTTTTCGACCACGCCGGCTCCATCGCCGCTGTGGCGCAAAAGGAATTTCCCCAGATTTTTCCGCGGCCCGGCTGGGTGGAGCACAACCCGCACGACCTCTGGTCCACCCAGGCCGCCGTGGCTTCTGAAGCGCTCGCCAAAGCCGGCCTCGCCGCGCACGACATCGCCGCCATCGGCATCACCAATCAGCGCGAGACCACCATCGTCTGGGACCGCCAGAGCGGCCAGCCCCTCGGCAACGCCATCGTCTGGCAGGACCGCCGCACCGCCTCCTTCTGCGACCGGCTCAAGGCGAAAAAACTCGCGCCGCTCATCCGCCGCAAAACCGGGCTCGTGGTGGACGCCTATTTTTCCGGCACCAAGCTGCACTGGATTTTGCAAAACGTGCCCGGCGCGCGGGCGAAAGCGAAGGCTGGCCAACTGGCCTTCGGCACCGTGGATACGTGGCTCGTGTGGAACCTCACTGGAGGCAGAGTTCACGTCACCGATGCCAGCAACGCCTCCCGCACGATGCTGTTCAACTTGCGAACCGGCGATTGGGACGACGAGTTGCTGGAAATTTTCGACGTGCCGTGCTCCGTTCTGCCGCAGGTCCGCTCCTCCAGCGAGGTCTATGGCGAGACCACGCTCCTGGGCGCGCCGGTTCCCATTGCCGGCATCGCGGGCGATCAGCAGGCGGCGCTCTTCGGCCAGGTCTGCACCCGGCCCGGCCTGGTGAAGAACACCTACGGCACCGGTTGCTTCATGCTCATGAACACCGGCGCGAAACCGATCGCGTCGCGGAACAACCTCCTCACCACCGTCGCCTGGCGCATCGGCAACCGCACCGAGTTCGCGCTTGAAGGCAGCATCTTCATCGCCGGCGCGGTCGTGCAATGGTTGCGCGACGGCCTGGGCCTCATCAAGTCTTCGGCGGAAGTGGAAACGCTGGCCGCGCAGGTCGCCGACACGCACGGCGTTTATCTCGTGCCGGCCTTTGCCGGCCTGGGCGCGCCGCACTGGGACCCTTACGCGCGCGGCCTGCTCGCCGGCCTCACGCGCGGCACGACCGCCGCCCACATCGCGCGCGCCGCCCTGGAAGGCATCGCCTATCAGGTCCGCGACGTGCTCCAGGCGATGGAGGCCGACGCGGGCATCCGGCTCAAGGAATTGCGGGTGGACGGCGGCGCGTGCGCCAACAACCTCTTGATGCAGTTTCAAGCCGACCTGTTAGGCGTGCCGGTGGTGCGGCCGAAAATATCGGAAACCACCGCGCTGGGCGCCGCGTACCTGGCGGGCCTGGCGGTCGGTTACTGGAAGGACACGGCGGAGATTGCCGCGCAATGGCAGGTGGACCGGAAGTTTGCTCCCGCCATGAAGCCGGCCGCCCGGAAAAAACTTTGCGCCGGCTGGACGAAAGCCTTGCAACGCGCGAAGGCGTGGGAGACCGAAGGATGAGGTTGGTGAAAAAAATCGGGGCTAATCTGGACATTTCAGAAACCTCGTAGCCGCCGACGTAAGGAGGCGGACCATTGCAAACTCCCGCCGAATCCGCCTCCTCACGTCGGCGGCTACGAAGCTGGGTGGTACTTCCCTAGAAGTGGTTTCACAAGGTGGGGCGAGACTCCGTCGAGCCGTGTCGGGCGCGGATTAATTTGGCTCGACGGAGTCTCGCCCCACCGAGGCTGGCCTTATGAAACCACTTCTAATAACCGCGTCCCTTCTGCTTAAACGAGAAAGTTGCGCTTCCGATGCCTGGTGCGTCGGGGAAGGAGGTTGACCTCCGCGCGGACGCAGGAGTAGAAACTCGCCGTCACATGATTGGCTTCCTGAGACCGGCCCCGCCGACGGAACGTCTCGCGGCGGACCGGCGCGACCCGGCCTACCGCCGGCTCCGCCGTCAGGTGTTCGCCGGCATCTTCCTCGGTTACACTGCTTATTATCTCGTCCGCAAAAACCTCGCGCTCGCATTGCCCGACATCCTTCAGGAGCATCCCGAATACACCAAGGCGATGCTGGGCACGGCGCTGACGGCAACGGCGCTCACCTACGGGCTGTCGAAGTTCCTCATGGGGTCGGTGTCGGACCGGAGCAATCCGCGGTTTTTCCTCGCGCTGGGGCTTTTGCTCTCGTGCGCGATCACGGCGGTCTCCGGCGGCGTGAAAGCGGTGTATGCGTCGCTCTTTCTGATCATCACGCTGCAGGCGCTCAACGGGTGGGTGCAAGGCATGGGCTGGCCGCCCTGCGGCAAAACCATGGTTCACTGGTTCAGCACGCGGGAGCGCGGGCGCATCGTATCGCTCTGGAACGTGGCGCACAACGTGGGCGGCGCGCTGGTGGCCAACCTCGCGCTGCTGGGCGTGCTGCTGTTCCATGATTGGGGCGCGAAGTTTCACTTTCCCGCGCTCGTCGCCGCGGGGTTCGGAGTCGCGGCCTTCCTCCTCATGCGCGACACGCCGCAATCCTGCGGGCTGCCGCCGGTCGAGGAATACCGCGATGATTACCCGCCGGACTACTCGGCCGCGCACGAACGGACCATGACGTTCCGCGAAATCTTTCTCGAACACGTCCTGACCAACCGTTACCTGTGGGCGATTGCCGCGGCCAACGCGTTCATCTACTTCGTCCGCTATGGCGTGGTGGACTGGATCCCGACCTACCTGCAAACGGCCAAGGGGTTTTCGTTTCAGCAGTCGAGCGTGGGCTGGGCGCTCTACGAATACGCGGCGATTCCGGGAACGCTTGCCTGCGGCTGGATTTCCGACAAGGTGTTTGGCGGCCGGCGCGCGCCGGCGACGATCCTGTTCATGGCCCTGACGCTGGTCGCGGTAATCGTCTATGCGCTGAACCGTCACGGGCCGCTGTGGATTGATTACGCCGCGTTGATCGCCATCGGGTTTCTCGTTTACGGGCCGATCATGCTGGTCGGCCTGCAGGCGCTGGACCTCGTGCCAAAAAAAGCGGCGGGCACGGCGGCCGGGTTCACCGGTTTCTTCGGGTACGCGTTCGGCTCGGCCATCGCGGGAACCGGCGTGGGCTGGATCGCCGACCGCTGGGGCTGGAACGGCGTCTCGGCCGCGATGATTCTCTGTTGCGTGCTGGCGATGGCCTTCAGCGCGCTCACGCTCGGCCATCGAACGACGAGTGAGCGCCGTCCCAACGCCGGCGCCGGCCCGTCATCAACCAATACATTATGAAAACCATACTGACCTGTCTCGGCGCCGCAACGCTCTGGCTCAACGGCACCCAGAATACGCTCGCCGCCGTGCCGAAGATCATCATCGCGCACCGCGGCGCCAGCGGGTATCTGCCCGAACACACGCTCGCCGCCGTGGCGGTCGCGCACGCGATGGGCGCGGACTACCTCGAACAGGACGTCGTCCTGAGCAAGGACGGCGTGCCCATGGTGCTGCACGACATCCTCCTCGACACGGTCACCGATGTGGCGAAAAAATTCCCGGACCGCAAGCGCGCTGACGGCCGTTTCTACGTCATTGACTTCACGCTGGCCGAGTTGAAGCAACTCAACGTGTCCGAACGATTCGATCCCAAGACGGGCAAGGCCGTGTTCACCGGACGCTTTCCTTTGGGCCTGTCATCCTTCCAGATACCGACGTTTGAAGAGGAGTTGGAATTGATTCGCGGGCTGAACAAGTCCACCGGCCGCGAGGCCGGCATTTATCCGGAGGTCAAGGCGCCCGCGTGGCATCGGGCGCAAGGGCAGGACGTGACGCGCGTCGTCCTCGCCGTGCTCGAACGTCACGGCTACCGGACGAAGGCGGACAAGTGTTTTCTGCAATGCTTCGAATTCGCCGAGGTCAAACGCATCCGCAACGAGCTGGGCTACCAGGGGCGGATGATTCAGTTGCTCGCCGACGCCAAATCGCCTGAGCCTGGCTCCGATTTCAAATTCCTCACGACCCGCGCGGGGCTGGCCGAGATCGCGAAAGTGGCCGACGGCATCGGGCCGTCCGTGGCGCAGGTCGTGAGCGGCAAAAGCGGCGGCAAGCTGGCGATCACCGACCTCGTGAAGAACGCGCACGAATTCAAGCTCGAAGTGCATCCCTACACCATCCGCGCGGATGCGTTGCCGAAGTTCGTCGCGTCGGCGGAAGAATTGTTCCGCGCCGTCCTGGTGGAGGCCGACGCGGACGGGGTGTTCACGGATCAATCGGATCGCGGCGCAGCGTTTCTCCGGAACACCGCGAGGATGAAGTGAGGCGTCGTGCGAGGTGCGGCAGTTTTGAATGACGAATTTCCAATGACGAATGACGAAAGAATCCTCAAACCCGAATGACTAAGCGCCAGCAGTGCGCGTCATTCGACATTCGGGTTTCGTCATTCTTTCGTCATTGGGCATTCGTCATTGGATGTCTCCACTTCCCGATTCACCGAACGTCTTAAACTCTCTTGCCCGCAGGTTGCAACTTTGGCCGCGCCTGATTACAGTTGCGCCATGAACAACGCGCCGCCTGCCATCGCCCGGTCGGAGGCAACAACGGCCATCCCCGCCGACTGGCTGGCGGAGTTTGCAGCAGCGGCGCGTCGTCCGCTGGCGACGCGCTTCCGTTACGCCTTCATCCGCACTTACAAGCCATTGCTCGACGACGCGCCGTATCGCTCGTTCGAGACGACGGCGGAGTATCGCCGCTGGTGCGAGGCCAACCTGCCGGACTGGCTGGGGTATGGGCGCGTTTGAGTACCGGCAAGCGCAGGAAATCCGCGATGTGTTCCAGCGCCACGAGGTGCGTTATCTCTTCATCGGCAAATCGGGCGCCATCCTCCTCGGTTATCCGGACACGACGCAGGACGCGGACTTGTTTGTCGAGCGGACTCCCGCAAACGGACGGGCGCTGGCCGCTGCGTTGCGGGAACTGGGCTTCGCGCTCACCGCGCCGCAGGCCGCCGAGGTCGAACGCGGAAAGGATTTCATCCAGCTCAAAAACGGCCCTTTCGACCTCGACCTCATCTTCGCGCCCGACGGCATCGAACACTTTGCCGACGCGTGGGGACGGCGGGTCGAGGTGGAAGGTTTCCTCGTCTGTCATATTGACGACATCATCGCGAGCAAGGCGGCTACGAACCGGCAGAAAGACCGGGAATCGCTGCCACGGCTGCGGTCATTCCGCGAATATTGGATGCAGCAGCGGCGGGGCGGGAACTGAATGACCAGCACGGGTCTCTTCGCGTCACCCATGGAGAGGCAGGCGTCTCAATGAGGCGTCGCGCGAAGCACGTAAGTTTTGAATGACGAATTTCCAATGACGAATGACGAAAGAATCCTCAAGCCCGAATGACCAAGCGGCTGCGACGCCTGCCATTCGACATTCGGACTTCGTCATTCTTTCGTCATTGGGCTTTCGTCATTCGTCATTTGATGGCGTCATTTTCCCGACTCTCCAAGCGTCTTCAACTGCCGGTCCGTCACCAGCCACGTGAAGCCGTTTTCCCGCGCCTGTTTCTTCGCCGTTTCCTTTCGCTCCGCGCTCTTCGGATATTCGATGACCAGCACCGGCTTCTTCGCCCCGGCCATTTTCCTGAGGTCGCCCAGCACTTCGCTCGTGTGCGACCCGGGCTGAAGCTTGTTGCCGTTGGTGAACAGGTCTTCGATGCCGATGGCGTCAATGCTCGCGAGAAAGTCCGCGTGGGCGAGCAGTTGCGAGCCGTTCTGCGGAATGACGAGTGCGGCGGGATTTTTCGCGCGTGCCCGGGCGGCGATGGCTTTCACCCAATCCACCATGTCGCGCCGGTAACTTTGCTTCGTCTCCGGGTTCACGCGGTCGTCAATGAAGTCCTTGCCGTCCTGCTCGAACGTTTCGAAGCCGTCCACGATGTCGAGATAAACGCCGTCAAAGCCGCACGCCATCGCGTCGTCAATCGCGGCGAGCATGAGGCGCTGCCAGTCGGCGTGCCAGTAGTTGACGCGGTAGTTGCCCTTCCACTCCGGGTTCACCGCGCCGAGCCAACCGGGCGCGGCGGCAGTGAGCTTGCCCTTGACTCCCCACTCCTTGCGCCAGTAAGGACGGTAATCCTCCGCCTCGCCGATGGAAAGGTAGGCGATGACTTTGCGCCCCGGCTGGCCGCGGTGAATCGCGTCGAGGTCCGCGCGCTCCCATGGCGTGTCGCTGCTGAACGCCGCATCGAGCACCACCCACTCGCGCCCGCACGCCGCGAGCCGCTCGACAGCCGCGAGCTTGATCCTGGCGAAGGCGTCGACCTGGAGGATGTAGGCGAAGGAATGGGGAGCAGAAGTCTCAGCCGCACAAACACCAGGCAACGCGAACAACGCGCCGAGAATGACGGCGTAACCTGGTTTTTTCACAAACCTCGTAGCCGCCGACGTGAGGAGGCGGACCTTTGCAAACCCCGGCCGAATCCGCCTCCTCACGTCGGCGGCTACAGGCTGGCGCGGTTTCAATTGTCGTGTGAAATTTTCGGCGTAAATGCTCAGGCGAATCATCGGGTCACCCCTGTGTTGGCGATGACGGGCTTGATTCGTTCGACGATGGAGCGCGCTGCTTCGGCCACATCCTTGTCGTCGGTTGTTTGAGCAATACGCAGCAAATCCGGGATGGCGGGCTTTGCCCTGGCACTCAGCGCTTCGAACGCGCGCTTTGCCGGCTCGCGGCCGTCCGACGCGTAGTGAACAGGGAAATGAATCAACGATTGCCTGCGGTTCAGGCTCTGGAGTTTTCGCTGAGTCCAGGAGTCAACAGCGGCAACCCGGCGCAGCAGGTGAGGAATCGCATTCGTGCCGATCTGCCAGATCGCTTCCTCGGCAGCGTCGTGTTGAGCGCCGTAGTGCCCCATCATCAAGTCATCCAGCCACGCACTCAACGGGCGGTCCTGGTAAACCGGCTCGCGCGAGCGCAGGGCGTTGAACACCACTGCCGCCAGCACGATCGTCAGCAAAGCCATAACGCATCTACGCACGGGTCGGTTCATTTTTCTGGCACGTCTTCCACAATGTCGGGAGCGATGTGCCGCAACGCATCGGCAGCGAGAGCGCGCACGCCGGCATCGTCATGCTGCAACGCGGCGACGAGGGCTGGCACCGCCGCGCGCGCCTCCGGGCCAAGCCAGCCGAGGATTTGCGCTGCGCGGGCGCGGACGGCCGGGTCGGCATCCGTCACGGCCCGCGCCAGCGGCGGCACGGTGTCCGGTCCAAGCGCGTTCAAGGCGCGCGCCGCCGCGTCGCTGGCGTAAGGTTCGCCCAGCAGCGCGATCAGTTCCGGAATAGCGGGCGCGGCCACTGGCCCCAGCGCGTGGAAACCGCCGATGGCCCGTTCCTGCCGGTAACTCGCCGGGTTCAATGCGATGCGGATGGCCGCGTGCCGTTCGAGGAAGTCCAGGAGCGCGACTTTCAGGCGGCCGTCCCGGGAGCGAATCAATTCGAGCAAGGCGGGCAGGGCGTTGGTGCCCATCTCGCGGACGGCGTCCGCGGCCGTTGTGCCGAGTTCGAGCGTGTCATCGTCGTAGTCTTCAAGCCAGGTGTCGAGCGGCTGGCCTTGGGCAGACGGCTGGCGCGAATGCAGCGCTTGGGTGGCAACCGCGGCGACGATGATTCCGGGAACGACAAACAGAACGATGCGCAGGCGCGGGTTCACGAACATCCAGCTTTACCCAATCGCAAATTGCCGCGAGCAAAAAATGCTTTCCAATCGTCGGCCCTTCCGGTTGGATGGACGCGTTACCAGCTGACCAATCTCTTTATGAAATCGATCCGACCCTGGGGCTTTTTTTTCGCGCTGTTGATTTTTATGGTTGCGCCCGGCCCGGCGCGCGTTCAGGCGGCGGAGCCGGCCACGCCGGAGAAGACCGGTCTCGCCATCGGCCAGCAGGCGCCCGACTTCAAGCTCAAGGACCAGAACGGCCAGGAACATTCGCTCGCCGAAATGCTGAAGAAGGGAAAAGTGGCGCTGGTGTTTCATCGTTCGGCGGACTGGTGACCCTATTGCCAGCGGCAGCTAGTTGAGCTGCAATCCCACCTGAAAGAGATCGAAGCCGCCGGCGCGCAGGTCGTGGCCATCAGTTACGACTCCGTGGCGATTCTTAAAAAATTTGCCGCGCGCCGCGACATCACCTTCCCGCTGCTCTCCGACGAAGGGAGCAAGACCATTGACGCCTACGGCATCCGCAACCACGAGCAATTGCGGAACCCGCGCTGGGAAGGCATCCCTCATCCCGGCACGTTCATTGTGGACCAAAAGGGAATCATCCGGGCGAAGCTCTTTTACGACAGCTACAAGGTGCGGCACGACAGCGAGGAGTTGCTGGAGGCGTTGAAGAAACTGCGCTGACAGCCCGTTAATAACGTGGCAGCCGAGGTAACGAGGCTCAAATCTCCCCGGAAAGAGAGCGAAAGTTAGAGCCTCGTTACCTCGGCTGCTACAGGAGATGGATTTAAGCATATTTGAGCTGCTGGGCTGCCACGATGACTATCGAATTATTTGCCGTCTTTGCTGACCCTGGCTCATGGCTCGTCAACGCCGCGGACTCCCGCGGCGGCGGGACTGGACAGGCCGTTTCGTCCAGAATAGATTGCCTTACATGAAACCGGATAGGTTGCAACGTTTGCAATTAATCCCTAGCAGAGTAGGCGGAGCGGACGGGTTGAAGAGGCACGAGGCCAATGACCGTCTCGCTCCGCCCCTCATCAAACCGGACGAGCGGTTTTCCCGCATCCGGCTTTCCGAGGGTTCTTCAGCATCGGGCTTGTGACCGACGCTCGAGTGCTCACCGCAGTTCCTGGGTCTTATATCGGAGTTTATATCCGGGTGAACCCGGCCATCTCCAGACCCCTTGCCGCTTCGAGTCACACGCACGCAAGTGCCCCGCCTTCGCTCGCCGCCGGTTTTACTCTCCGGCAGGTCATCACTCCTACGCAGGACTCCGACTACTCCAGCGGCCCGCGCCGGCTCGATGGGTTCGCCACCTTGCGCAGCGGGTTGCGTCACCGACGCGCCGCAGGAGTTCTCCCGGCTTACCCTGTCTGCCCCTCCTGTCCTGTCGCCCTCGCTGACCCCGCCGAGATCTTGCGCCGCCGCTTGACTGTTTGATAGCGGCACATGGCAGCCTTCGCCCTTACGGCAGGGGCTCGGCTCTCGGTTCACATTATCGAGGCTCATCAGATGCGGTTCACTGTCGTTGCAACCGGACAGTTCAGTCTGGGCCGTGCTTTCGGGTTCAGCCTCGCGGCTTCTTCCCTGACCCAGCTTTCGGTCGTGAACAGTCCGATTCGACCGGCGGGACTTTCACCCGCGTGGCAGCCAGCTTCACCGGCGCACGCCGTAACGGTGCAGATCAGAACCACGAATCCCGCTTAGAGCCTGTTTGAAAACCCGCTTTGGCGGCGGTGCCAGCCCCGAACGGAGTGCGCCCGTCCTCGGGCGCGGCCGCGTTGGCAGGCCGGCGGGCGTGGGCATTTTGAGCGCGGCCGGTAAATCCACGCTGCTGTGCCCGAGGACGGGCGCACTCCGACGAGGACTTTTCAAACAGGCTCTTAGCGGGACGAATGGACACGAATCCGATTGGCTGACGGAGAGTTCCGCCCATCTTGGTGCCGTTCACCCTTTGGTGGAATTAACCGACTCCGGCAAAAAGTTTGTGCAGGCCTGTTTTTATTCGTGTGTATTCGTGTCCATTCGTGGTTGCGTTGAATAGTTCCGGCTAAATGAGGGCGTGCCGCGGCGCGTTGAATTGGTTTGAAACGCCGAGCCGTTCCCGCGTACTTTGCCGGCAAGATGAAAACCCCGTTTGCATTTTTCCTGGCCGGTGCGTTGTGCACTGCTGCGGCTGAACCGTCCGCGCCGAAATTCCGTGCGGTGGATATAGACACCAAAATCGAAATCGGCTACGGCCTCGCCATTGCCGACGTGGACGGCGACGGCAAACCTGACATCGTCCTCGCCGACAAAAAAACCGTCCAATGGTATCACAACCCGGATTGGGCCAGGCACCTCATCGCCGAGAACCTCACCGCGAAGGATAATGTTTGCGTCGCCGCGGCGGACCTCGACGGCGACGGCCGGTGCGAACTGGCCGTCGGCGCGGGCTGGGAACCAAGCGACACGACCAACAGCGGCGCGGTCTTTTACCTCATCGCGCCCAAGGATCGCACGCAGAAGTGGGAGCCGGTGGCGTTGCACCACGAGCCGACGGTCCATCGCATGCACTGGGTCAAAAATCCGGCGGGCAAGTTCGAGTTGATCGTCAAGCCCCTCCACGGGCGCGGCGACAATGCCGCCACCGGCGAAGGAGCGGGCGGCCTGGTGCTGGCCTACTCGGTGCCGGCGGACCCGAAGCAGGAGTGGAAGACTTCCGTGGTCAGTGATTTCATGCACAAGACACACAATTTCCAGCCGGTCAACTGGGACAACGATCCCGAACACGAGTTGCTCATCGGCGGCAAGGAGGGCGTGTGGTGGTTTGGCCGCAGCACCGGCCAGTGGAAGAAGCGCCAGTTCACCGACCAGCCTGCCGGCGAAGTGCGCGACGGCAAATTGCCCAACGGCCGCCGCTTCCTCGCCACCATCGAGCCGATGCACGGCAACATCGTGGCCTTTTACGCGCAACCCGCCAGCGGCAAAGGGTTGTGGGAACGCACCCGGCTTGACGACACGCTCAAAGACGGCCACGCGCTGGCCATCGGCGACTTGCTCGGCAACGGCACGCCCCAGATCGTCGCCGGCTGGCGCGCGATGAATCCGAAAGGCGAGCCGGGCATCCGACTATTCACGCCGCTCGACGCCGAGGGCCACCAGTGGAAATCTTTTCCGATCAGCGGCCCGGAGGTGGCCGTCGAGGACTTGAAACTAGCCGACCTCGACGGCGACGGCAAACTGGACATCATCGCCGCCGGCCGCCAGACGAAGAACCTCAGGATTTTTTTCAATCAAACTTCCAGGTGATACCAGTTCAAAATGATAATCAGTACAAAGACGCTGCTCACACCCCTAACTCCCGGTTCCATCAAGACCACCCCCCTTCCCTCATCCGATGAAGGGAGAGAATTCATGAACTGCGGTTCACGAAATGTGGCCCTGCACCGGGCCGCGGCGTTTGGTGTCCACGCTTTAGCGTGTCCCGGATCTCCGAGCACCCTAAAGGGTGGACACCGAACGCCCGGTTCAGGGGTAGGGCAGGGTGAGGGGAGCCGATTTGAAAGTGAGCAACCTGTTTGTGCCGGAAATCACCAGGCAACAGTATTACAACGATCACCTGCTGCGCCGGGGTCCATGAACATTTTTCTTCGGGCGGTTTGCCTGCTCGCCTTCCGCCTGGCGGCGCCGGCGGCCGGGCAGGAGACGCCGGTCCCGCTGATTCACGGTCACGCCCACAATGACTACGAGCATCCCCGGCCGCTGTTCGACGCGCTCGACCGCGGCTTTTGCAGCATCGAAGCCGACGTTTATCTGGTCGAGGGCCAGCTGCTCGTGGCGCATGACCGGACGAAGGCCCGGCCGGAGCGGACGCTGGAGGCGCTCTACCTGGAGCCGTTGCGCGAACGCGCGCGGCAAAACGGCGGGCGCGCGTTTCGCGGCGGTCCCAGTGTGACGCTCCTGGTGGATGTGAAGTCGGACGCCAACGAAACTTACACCGTCCTGCGCGAGGTGCTCCGGCGCTATGAGCCGATGCTTACCATATTCCGCGCCGACAAAACGGAAACCAACGCCGTCACCGTCGTCGTGTCGGGCAACCGCGCGCGCGAAGTGATGCTGGCCGAATCCGTTCGCCTGGCCGGCTACGATGGCCGACTGGCGGATTGGGAGCCGCGCGCGTCGCCGCAGTTCATGCCGCTGGTCAGCGACAACTGGGCGCTCCACTTTGCCTGGCGCGGTGACGGCCCGTGGAAAGAGGACGAACGGACAAAGCTCAAGCAAATCACGGCCAAAACCCATCAGCGCGGCATACACTTGCGCTTCTGGGGCGTGCCGGAACACCCGGCGGTCTGGCGGGAATTGCTCGCCGCCGGCGTGGATTTGATCAGCACGGATGAACTGGAGCGGTTCCAGAAATTTTCCCAAGCCGACGCTGGAAGAACACCCGGCCGGTAAATGCGCCCCATGCTGAGTGAGGGCCATGTCGACAATGGTGGCGGGATAGACGGCGTGCCGGCGGTGATGCGACAGAAAAATCTGAAAACCGAATACCGAAATCCGAAAGAAGGCCGAAACTCGAATCCCAACGAAGAAACCTCGCCGCGTCGGTTCGGATTTCGGATTTCGAGCTTCGGATTTCCCGCGCAGCGGACCGGGCCTTCGTCGCGCAATCCCGACCCGTCGGGACGCGGGTCAACGTAGCCTTCGATGATCCCGCCATGGCGGGACGGCGTTGGGCAAAACGGTTTTCAATCCGGCAAAATCCTTTCAAGGTTCGGTCGACTCGGCGAAATAGACCCAACCCGCCGTTGAAGGATCAAAGGCCCGATCACTCAGCAAACAATAGCCAGTCGTTACGGGTCGATAACAGGAAACTCACGTGCCAGGTGAATTGAATGCCGCGAGAGCGGAAGGTCTTCGCCATGCACCTTTACCGCGCCCGCAACCCGCGCAAGTCCCCCCCTCTGGCAATGCGCCCACCGCCACTTCGCCCTGTTCGTCGAAACCTACCCGCACGACCACCAACCCCGCCTCGGCCCCTTGCGCCCCGTCGTGCCCCGGGACGTCCACAAATTCCTCGACTGCGGCAACCTCGCCCGCGGCTTTGCCCGCATCCGCTGCGACCACTGCCGCCACGAATACCTGCCCGCCTTCTCGTGCAAAAGCCGCTGGTTCTGCCCCACCTGCCACCAGAAAAACGAAAAGGTGTCAAAAAGGTGTCAGTCCCGAATGGCGCTTAGATAAGGTCCAGCAAAACGAGCTGTTTTTGAACGGGTTTTCTGACTCGCGCTCCGTTTCTGCAGGGGTAGCTGTCAACTGGCTGCAAAACCAAGTGTTTTCGCCGGTCGAGGTGCGACACACCGCAGAACACGGTGGAACAGGCGAATTCTTGACTGGTTTGCAAGTCACTTTCGTTCAAAGATAGACGCCTTATCTAAGCGCCAATCGGGACTGACACCTTTTCGTGGTGGTGCAGACCAACCTCACGCAGGTCGTCTACGTGACCAGCACGGTCGTGCAGGTCGTTCCCTCCAACCCGCAGGTGGTCTATGTCCCAACCTATCTGCCGTCGATCTATTATTACTATCCGCCGCCCGTTTACGTGGGGCCACCCCCGGCGGTCACGTTCGCGGTAGGCGTTACTGTTGGGTTGATCATCGCGAACAATTGCGACTGGCACAGCGGTGAGTTGAGTGGTGTCATGGAACAGGCGGTCATTCAAGCCTTGGTTTTGGGTTCAGGCGTCACTTTGCCCCGCTCGCCGGCAGTGTCCGAAGGTGTTCGTGCAGGATGCGGCGGACTTCCTCGATGGTGGGCGGCTTGTCCTGACACGAGTGGGGGCTGCGGACAATGAACTCCGACTCGACGTCATCCACATGGGCGCTGGAGTATTTCACCACGCCGTCGCCGCCCGCGGGCGGCTGGTCGTCGCCTTTGATCGCGATGATGGAATTGGCTTTGATCGGCGGCGCGACGGGGATGTCGGCCAACGCCAGCAGCCCGGGATTCTTCGGCGACATGCCGTCCAGGCTCGTCGGCAAGTTGCCGCGGAAGAACTTCCCGGCCTCGGAGCCTTTGGTCAGGCGCAGCAGGTCCGACCCGCGGGCCATGAGCGCGCCGGGCAGGGAGACGAACCGTTGGGCCAGCCGGCGCGCGAATCCGCCCGACATATAGCTGCCGCGGTGCGGAGTGGCGATGAACACGGCGCGCCGCACAAACGGCAGTGGCTCGTAATACGTGAGTCGGCGGAGTTCCGCGCGTTGAGCATCGCTGATCTTCAAATCCTCCAGCCGGTTGGTGCTGAACACGCGCCAGATCCGGTCGCCGGTATCCACGGCCGTGCCCTTGGTCAACAGGCCGCCCTGGCTGTGGCCGATGACCACCATCTGCCGCAGCGCCTCGTTCGTTCCCGCCGGGTCAAGGCGTTGCATCTCGGTCGTCAGCGCGGCGCGAAATTCCGCGATGGATTGCGCCAGTGGATTGCCACTGCCGTAAATGAAGCTCCACATCTGATATCGCCGGCGCAGCTCCGGGTCGGCGGTGAGCGTGTTGGCCATTTCCGCCCAGGTGACCGGGCTGGAGAATGTGCCGTGGACGAACACGATGGGAATCTTGTCTGGCTCGTAAGGTTGATTCAGCATCAGCCGGCTCCGAATGCGCTCGGCGGGAGCCAGGAATTGCAACGGGCCGAGCTTCCAGACGGTGGACTGGTTCAGCGTGTAGGCGCGATGGGTCGTGAGGTCGATCTCCAGCGGCACTCGTGTGTTTCCAATGGCAACGGTGGCGCCGTCGAGGGCCGGGAATAGCTCCAGCGAACAGACGCTGTGGCCGGCGGCAATTTCGGTCAGCGAAGCGGGACCGCGCAGGAACGCGGTCATCGGAGTGGATTGGCGGAGTCCGAATTCTTTATTCAAAGGTCCGACGCAAATCAACGGCGCGCCCACGCCCGGCTCGCGGTTGCGCACGCTCAATCCATGGACACTGAATTGATCCGCCAGCAATACTTCCTCGAAGCCCTTCAGCCGCGAGGCCATTTCGCCGCCAGAGAGGCGCAGCTCGATTTCACCCACGGGCAGCTGTCGCCGCGCCTCCTTCAGGTGAACCAACGCGTTCGTGCTCCTGCGTCCGGTGAGCGCCAGACCGAGACTGTAGTTGTAAAAGTCGCACGCCGCGCGGAAACGGCGGTCAAACGGGCCGGGCGGCGGGTCCTTCCCCTCGCCAAACAGAAACAGCCAGGCATAGACCGCCGAACCAAGGTAGTAGTCGCGCGCATCGCGCGGGTCCCACGGCTTGAGGCTGTGCTGGATCTGATTGCCCGCCACGTAACTCATCTCCGCCAGCGCGAAGAGCAGGTTCCGCTCGCCTGCGGCCACCGCCTTCGCATGGAGCTGGCGAACCGCCTCCTCCGGTTGGCGGGCCGCCACTTCATCCAGGCCGTAGCGGTGCAGGATCGAGACCGCGTCGGCACTGGGTTTTCCGGTCCGAAGCGCGCTGGCCTCCACCTGCGCGTACGCCTGCCGCGTGCTCACGCGGTCCGCGCCGATCGGCGCGGCGCAGCCGGCCAGAAAGATCCCGAGCGCAGCCGTGAGGAGTGTCCCAGGGTGTTCCACCAGGCGCATCGGAGCCATGAACCGAAACCTTCGACTGCGGAGGCATGACTCCGCTTTGGCTGCACGGTGGATCGACTGGACGGCTTGGAAGTTCCTGCGGTGAAGGGAAAGCGGAGTCATGCCTCCGCAGTCCATAAACTTGACACGCCGGTTCATGGAGAGCTTCCACCTGCATTCGCACGCGCATTGGGACCATGAACCACGCGCCAGCGTCGTGGACTGCGGCAGTCCTCTGCCGCTTTCGGACGAGTTAGGGCCATCAAAAAGCGCCAGAGGACTGGCGCAGTCCAAAACCTCGCGGATGCAGGGTTGGCTCACGGGCGGGTTGAGAGCGGACGCCGGCTTCATGGCTCTGCTCGATTGACGTTGGTGCGGATTCATAAATCAGTTCCGGGAACACCCTGGCGAATCAGTCGTGAAAAGTCAGCGGCCTTATCCGCCGCCCTGGCGCGCGCGTTGATGTGACATCGCTCTTTCAACCCGGCCAGCGGGAGGTTGGTGGCGATCGTGCCGCGCTCGTAAAGCAGTTCATCACCGTGGCCGTTGGCCAGCATCCGCCAGTCCCAGGGCGCGCGATCCTTCGCCGCGCGCTGCGTGCGGATGCTGGTCGTGCAGTTCTGGGTGATCGCGCTGTACCACTCGGGCTGTTGCCGGAGGCTGTTCACCCGGAGGACATAGTTGAGGAAGAACTCGCGCATCTGCGCGGGCGTGCTGTTCAGCCGGAACACGTAAACCTCCTCCCCCTGCCGGTAATTGGTCCGCAACCGCACCAGGTCGCGTTCGTCGGCGGCCACGTAAGCCAGTTCAAACTGGCGGAACAATCCCTTCACCGCCGAGTAGCTCTCGCCCTTTTCCTTTCTCGTTTCGATGGAGAAACAGAGGTGATCGCCGCCCTCGAACCCGAAGCTCACCATGGTGTGCGCCATGTGCGGCGAGCCCCAATAGACCATGAACAGGTCCGCCGTTCGGAGGCGGTCGAGATCGAAGGCCTTGTCGTAATGCCGCACGTCGAAGTCGGTCTCGGTGCGGTAGTCGCAGTTGCGGATGTTGCGGACCGTAACTTTGTTCCCGTCGATCTCGGCGTAGGGCAGTAGCGCCACGTCCGGCTGCCAGTCGCGGTCATTAGAGGGCTGAAGCGAGAACCACCAGGGAAGCACGAGCGCGAAGCCGGCGGCGGTCAAACCCATCTTGCGCCAGATGCCCTTCACGAAAATCCAGACTGCGAGCACGGCCAACAAATATGCGATGGCCAACGGTTTCTGAAGCCACGCCACCCGCACATCAATGTTCAGTGCCGCCGCCGCCCAAACGGTGCCGAGCAGGAGCAAGATCACCAGAGGAGCTAACGCCAGTCGCCGAAACCAGCGGCGTCGAGGCGGCACTGCTGCCGATTTGGAATCTCCGGTGCGGTCAATGATTTCAACGCTCATCTATTTGTGCTCTCTTGGTCACCAGTCCGGCCTTCGATGGTGGGTTATCTCTCATTTTTTCGGCTCGTCACGCACCGCTTTGGCGGAGCCTAACGCTCTAGCCGAGGGGTGGCTGGGCTCGTGATGCTCCCAGGGATCCCGGCGGCGGATAGACCACGGAGCCACGCAGCTCGCGCAATTGTTCCGGCGAGAAGTCCGGGAACGGCAGGCGGCCCTCGTCCCGCCATTGACGCACCTGGGCTTCCGCGGCTTCCGTCCGCTTGACCTCCAAGCCGTCATCGCGACCCAAGATACAGGGTTTGCGACGGAAACGCGAATCCCGTCCCGCTCTGCGCCACGAGGTCCATGACCCGCAGCCAGAGGTCCTCTTGGACGCCGAGGAATTCCGCCCGCACCGTGGTCTTCACGTAGGCGAACACCTCAATGTCCAGCGAGCTGGCCCGAAACCGATGAACCGCGCGCGCGCCGTGTCCGGGTTAATGCTCGGATGGCTCAGGAGCAATTCCCGGAGCTTGACGAGCAAGTAACGCAGTTGCTCCGGAGTGGTTTCGTAGCGCACGCCGAGGACGGATTTCATCATCGTCTGGTCACGCCGGCCGAAATTGACGACCGACATCTTCGAGAGCGCCGCGTTGGGAATCGTCGTCAGCGTGCGGTCCGTGCCGCGAATCCAGGTCGAGCGGATGCCGATGGCCTCGACGGTCCCCTCATCCGTCCCGCACCGGCAGAAATCGCCGGCTCGAATGGACTTGTCTGCAAACAGGCTCAGACCGCCGATCAAATTCTCGACGGTCGGTTGCGCGGCCAGGGCGATGGCCAGGCCGCCGACGCCCAACCCCGCGACGATTCCATACACGGGTATTCCCAGCCGGTCGGCACCCATGGCCAGCAACACCGCCCCGGCAACCATGCCCAGCAAGCGGGTGCAGATGCGGATGAGATGAGCGTCAACGCTCTCCGTCGGGATGTTGGGCGAGGCGATGGCCGCTTCGGCGATCACCGGAGCGAAGCGCCACGACATCCAGGCGGCGGCCAGGTACATCACCGCCGTTGCCACCAGTTCAAAAGCAGTGGCGGCACTGCCGCGCAGGTTTAGATGAAGGAGCTCCAGGTAGGCCACCGCAGGCGTGGCGATGATGAAGAACGCCGGCAAGGCCATCTGCACCAGCGCCCGCCGGAACGGGTGTTCGCTGCTGCCCCGGCGCGACAAGCGATAAGTCAGTCGCAAGAGCAGCGCGAAGCAACCGAGGATCAGCGTCAAAGCAATCCATTTCCAAACTGCCTGGCCGGCCAGCGGACTCCGGAGCCACGCTGGCATCGCCTTAACCCAGGAGTAAGGCACCAGCCAGCCCCCACCGCGGATCACGATCTCGCGCATGTCCTCAAGGGGGACCGGACGGTTATATGCCAACCCGCGGACTCGCTCGTAGAAGTCGTCGGCGTGCGCAACGGTTTCCGCGCTGAACAGAAACTCACCGCTCTGCGGCCCGCTCGGCGCACGGATGAAGACGATTTCAGTATTCGGAATCACCCAGCGCGACTGAGAGGCCTTTGCTTTTGGACGCCCCGCAGATGAGCTCCGGCGCATCCGAAGCCGGGCCGATGGCGGCAACGATTTTCGTCTTGTTGGGCGGGAGGTTCATAAACTCCACAGCTTGCTCGAAACCAGGAAGCGCAGGACCGCCACTCGGCTAATGGTCAGGCGGATTTCAGTCATAGGTCTTCTTGATCGGGCAAGCCGGGAACCGCGGTCATTCGCGCGAAATCGCCCAGGTGTTGTCCGGATTGTATTCCTTCATCGACTTGGCAATTTTGGTCGTCTCGGGTCCCAAGCTCTTTTGATAGACCCGGCCCTGCTGGTTCACGATGAAGGTCATGATGCCGGTCTCGCCATATTCGACGGGCCACGCGACGAGCGCGAAGCCCCCGATCATGTTTCCGTTGATGAGGTAATCGTACTTGCCACCGGGCGCGGACTTGGCCTGGCGCGTGAGAATTTTTAAGAAATACCCATGGAATGGCTGCGGCGCCGCGTCCTCCTCCCTGGGCTTGCGGCTGTAACCCTGGTCCTGCGCCTGAGCCACGAGCGGACCGAGCGGGCTGATTTCACCATCGAGATCGGACGGCCAGTAAAGTCCGTCTTTCTTGCCGACGGCGCTGCCAAATTTCTGCGCGTACTCCAGCACCTCGTCGCCATCGCGATCCTTGCTGGCGTACTCCCGCTGGGCCTCGACGTAGGCGCGCACCGACTGGAGGGTGGCGAGTTCGTTCTTGCCAATGTGGCGGTTGAAGATCTCGTCCTTGCCGGCCTCGGTGTCGAAGAACCACAGGCCATTCCGCTTCACGATAGGCACCGGGAACGGCCAGGAGTTGTCGCCGATTTCGAGCACGCATTTGGCCTCCGACTCATGCACAAGCCGCTGGTGCTGGTTGACGGCGGCATTGAACGCACTGAGTTCGTTGGCGGCCTGCACGCGATCGGGGTTTTCGATTTCCTCCCCCGCGGGGCCGAAGAGCACCCGAAAGGCGTTGGTGTCTTTTGCGCTGGCCGCAGCCACGAGGGCCGCGACCGCCGCTTCGGGGGTTGCAAAAGTTTTGCCGATGTCCGCCGCGCTGGCGGTGCTCGCCGCGCTGAGGGCCAGCGCCCACGCGACGTTCCGACGGAGGATGGATGTGGAGAATTGTTTCAAGAAGTTCATAAGACAGTTTTTTGCGGAGGTTTTCATATCCATAAGAAATAAGGATGAGAGTCTGGTCTGGGAGTTCATCGGCGACCACCACCGCCACGTCCGCCGCCACTGCTGCGACTGGAGGTGCCACGGCTGCTGAAAGCACGCGCGCTGGCACCGCTGCTCGAGCCGCCGAACGCGCTGCCCGACGAGGAAGAACGGCTGGCCGAAGGACTCGACCGGGTTTGCGAAGCGCTCGGCGAGGGACTTGAGCGGCTCGCGCTGGGAGACGCTGTCGGCCGGCTGGCCGACGCGGTTCCGGTGGAAGGGCGTGCCCCGGCAGTTCCGGTGGAAGGACGAGCGCCGGCGCTGCCAGTCGAAGGCTTGGCACCTCCGGAACCATAACCCCGCGCCTCTGCGCTACGGGCCGAGGCCGAGGCCGAGGGCGTGCCGCTCTTGGCCATCCGACTCTGGTCTGGCTGCCACTTTTGCTGGCCGCTCGAGGTTGTGGACTGGGAACGGTTGCCCGAGTTGATATTCCCGGTGTTTTTGTTCCCGGTGTTGATGTTCCCGGTGTTGATGTTCCCAGTGTTGATGTTCCCAGTGTTGATGTACACATTGCCGTTGTTCCAGTTGCAGTTGTTGTTGGCAATGGCGGCCCCCACCATCATGCCCACGCCGAAGGTGACCAGCGGCGCCGCCGGGCTATAGACATACGACGGCGGCGGGTAATAGACGGTATAGGGATTGTAGGTCGGCACGTACACCACGGTGGAGCTGGACGGTTGAATCTGGACGATCGTATTGGTCACCACCACCACCTTCTGCTCGACCGTTTTCTCGACGATTGTGTTGGTGACCGTCACAATCTGTTGCGGCGTCGTCTGGAGCGTGCCGGCCTTCTGGGCCTTGCCGCGCATGTTTTGGATGGCGTCCATCACATCCTTGTCCTGCGCCAGGAACGCGTCGCCGAGTTCCATTGTCCAAGAGAGATCGTCGTTCAGCTGCTTGATCACCTCGGGCACGCGCGCGACGGCTTTCACGTTGTCGTCCCAGGGCTGCGCGTCGAGCTTGGAGAGGTTGTTCGTGTCCGCCACAAAGCGCGCCGCCTGGACAATCTCCAGGGGATACACCGACGCCGGCAGCATGGTCGCGATGAGCGAGTCGGAATAGAGCGCGATCGGGGCGACCAGTTTTTCCAAGTCCGCCGCGCTGCGCTTAGGCGGGGCCGCGGGCGGCGGCGCTGGCGAGGCGGCGGGTTGGGTGGGTGGCGGAGTCTGACCCGCAGCGCAGGCCGCGAAAGTCAAGGTCAGGATCAAGGACAGATATTGTATTTTCATATTGGGTGTTTGGTTGAAGGGCGAGGTCGTTTCAACGGGCAATTCGCACGTCCTTGAGCACCGCGTCCATGGCTTCCTGGATATGCTCCGCCCGAACCGCGACGGTCGGGTTGCGCAACAGGGGCCGCGTGACGTAAGCCCGTTTGAGCAGTTTGTATGTCTTCGCATCAACGATGTCCACGAGCAGCGTGCCGGCCTCAAAGAAATTGGGGTTTTTGCTGCTATTGTAGGCATCTTGCGCCTTGTCGTGCAGTCCGGAGGCGTCGCGGCCATACCCAAAGTAAGTGTTGATGAGTTCGGTACTCACATTGTTGCCGACGATCACGAGATAGGCCACGAGCACGTCGCCACCGGATGCGACTTTGGGCAGGCCTTTGCCCGCGAGATTCCCGGTGATGGAATTCTGGATCATCGCGTGAGCCTGTTCCCGGCCCTCGGCGAAAGCCGGAGCGGCCTTGGTGCCGCCGTCAACAAAGCTGAAGCTGGCCGCGCGGATCGGGCCGGAGTCCACCTTGGTGGGCGTGGAACTGCAACCGGCGAGCAGCAGTGCGGTCAGATTGAGCGTGAGGAAGAATGAGCTTTTCATGTTTGGTGTTTTTTAATTTGGTTTTTGTCGGTTGTGTTTGGTGTTTGGCAATCCTCAGAAGTGGAAGCCAAAACCGACCAGGAATCCGTGGGCATCCAGGTTGAAAGAGAAACCGTCCCGGCTGTAGTCCTCGTGCAGGTAGCGATAGCCGACCGTCGCCGAGCACCAATCGGTGAAGCGGTAGCCGACGCCGCCGAATACCTCCCAGGCGAGGTCGGTCGAAACCCCAAATCCGCCCACCGTTCCTTTGCCTGCCACAAACCAGCGCTTGGACAGGTCATAGCTCAAGGCTGCGCCGATCACCGGGTCCACCCAGGTCTTGTCACCGCTGGACGTAAAGCCCGGCAGCACGCCGCTCTGGAATACGAGGTCCTCGTTCACATTCCAGAGACGCGCTCCGGCCAGAACCTCCGCGTGAAACTTCCCAGTCAACGGCAAGCGGTAAGTCAGCGCCGCGGTCACATGGATAAAGTCCGACTTCAAGCCCACGGCGGAGAATGCCGGGCCAGGATTGAGCGCCTCGGTGTCGAGCCGGAGCCAGGCGAAGTCAACGAACAACCCCACCGAGCGATAGCGCGCCTGGGCGGCGAACATGGCACCGGCGCTGATGCGCGTGTCGAAGCGGTCCACGCCCGGCGGCGTGGAGGGCAGACTCGTTTCGACATCCAGGCTTGCGGCCCAGAGGTAGGGAACGACGTCGAACGTCCATTTGTCGGAATCGTCCGCGCGCAGGGCTGATGGCAGCAGCGCGATGACGAGGGTGAGTGTGAAGAGGAGTTTGTGTTTCATGGCATTTAGTAATCAGTGATTAGTGTTTGGCAATCGATGGGGGAATTCAGTCCTTTTTTGCCGCCGGTGGCGACTTTTGCAGCGAGATGGCGAGGGCTTCGGTGTAGGTGACGATGACGGTATCGCCGAGGCGGAGCTGCTTGAGGTTCTCAAGTTTCTCGGCGCGAATAGTGCCGGAATTTCCCAGCGGACCTTACAGCGTCACCGATTGCGTCGGGAGATCGAGACCGATGACCTTGGCCACGACCTTGAACGCGCGCAGCGCGCCACCGGCTGGCGCGGTGCCTTTCGGAGCACGGGCCGCGCCTGCGAGGATCGTCAGGGGATTTTTCTTCTCGTCCTCGGTCGGCGCGCGAAGTTCGCCCGCCACTGAGACGTAATAATCCGCCGTCACTTCGTCGCCGACGCTGATTTCATTCAAGCGCTTGACGCGCTCGTCCACGACGAAGCTGACGACGTTGCCCAGCGGGCCTTTGAGCGTGACCTCGCGTTTGGCGTGGTCAATGGCCTCCACCTTCGCGGTCACGGTGACGAGGATGGTCCGTTCCGCGCTCAAGGGCTTCGGCGCGGTCGGTTTGGTTTCCTGCGCCAGCGTGTTCAGCGCCAGCGTGGCGCCCAGAACAGCGCCCAGGAATTGGGATGAACGGATGGTCGTTTTCATGTTTTGTGTTCTCGTTGTTTTCATTTGGCGTCATTTCGTTTTTCGATTTGGTCGGTTCAAGTCGTCAAGGTCGTTATTATCAAATGATAAACAATCCCGCAAGCCTGGCGCGTTTGCGCGTTGCAGCCATTTGCAGTGTGAGCGGGACGACGAAGTCGGGATAATCATCATCCGGGTCGAGCATGTGCGCGCCGAAATCAATGGCCTCGTGGCCAGCTTCGCGGAGATGGGCGACCAACTCCTCTTTCAAACCAAACCCGCCGTGATCAGCGGCTAGTCCGACTCGCATATGGTTGTTTTCCGCTTCCTCGACGTTTGTAACGGGTAAAAGCTCAATTCTATAAATCGTTCCGTGACAGCAATATGAGCCTTCTGAGCATTCCTCGGTTCAAAAACAAGCCTCTATGCGGTTCGCACCGCGACAATGCTGCCATCGACCAACACAAGCCCGGACCCCATGAATAAGGCGAATCTTGCTGGCTCCATGAGGCCGATTCACAGCATTTTGTGCCAAGCGTTGCGCACGCTCCCCCCTGTGTGCGCGGCATCCCTCCAGCATGTGTTGCTGCCGACTCCATGATGGGAACAGTTATTACCCAATACAAACGTTGAGGAACCTTTCTTGATTCGGTTCTTTGCAGCCATTATTCCGTTCCTTTCGATTGTTGTTACGCTCACTTGCCTGATCGCATCTGGCGGTATCGCCGGATCAGATTGTTCGTCGAACTGTCGTGCTTGAGTGTCGGTGTCTTCGGACTTTCCAGCTCGGGAATGATCGCCTGCGCCAGCGCCTTGCCCAACTCCACGCCCCATTGGTCGAACGAGTTGATGTTCCAGATGACACCTTGGGTGAAAACGCTGTGCTCATAGAGCGCCACGAGCTTGCCCAGCACTTCCGGCGTGAGGCGGGCGGCGATGATGGTGTTCGACGGACGGTTGCCCTCAAAAACTCGATGCGGCACCAGCGGACCAGTCGTGCCCTCAGCCCTGACCTGCTCCGACGTTTTACCAAAGGCCAGAGCTTCGGTTTGCGCGAAGACATTCGCCAGCAGGATGTCGTGATGCCGGCCCAACGGCGTGAGCGCGTGAGCGAACGCGATGAAATCGCACGGGATCAGTCGCGTGCCTTGGTGAATCAACTGGTAGAACGAGTGCTGGCCGTTGGTGCCAGGCTCACCCCAGTAGACCGGGCCGGTATCGTAAGATACCGTCTTGCCGTCGAGCGTGACGCTCTTGCCACTGCTCTCCATGGTCAACTGTTGGAGATAAGCCGGGAACCGCTTCAGGTAATTCTCGTAAGGCAGCACCGCCATCGTCTGCGCACCGAAGAAGTCGTTGTACCAGATCGACAACAGACCCATCAGCACCGGCAGGTTCTTCTCGAACGGCGCGGTGCAGAAGTGTTCGTCCATCTGGTGGAAACCGTCGAGCACCGCGCGGAAGTGATCCGGGCCAATCGCCAGCATCGTCGAAAGCCCAATGGCCGAGACCATTGAATAGCGTCCTCCCACCCAATCCCAGAACCCGAACATGTTCGCTGTGTCGATGCCGAACGCCGACACCTTCTCGGCGTTGGTCGAGACCGCGACGAAGTGTTTCGCCACGGCCTTGGGATTGCCGCCGAGGCCCTTCAGCAGCCAGTCGCGCGCGCTTTGCGCGTTGGTCAACGTTTCCATCGTCGTGAAGGTCTTCGAGGAGACGATGAACAGTGTTTCGGCTGGATCGAGGTCGCGGGTGGCCTCCACAAAATCTGCGCCATCCACGTTCGAGACGAACCGGAACGTCAGGTCGCGCTGGCTGTAATGCCGAAGCGCCTCATAGGCCATGACTGGCCCGAGGTCCGAGCCGCCGATGCCGATGTTGACGACGTTCCGGATGCGCTTGCCGGTGTGCCCTTTCCAGGCCCCGCTCCGGACGCGCTTGGAAAACGCCGCCATTTTGTCGAGCACGGCGTGGACTTCGGGCACCACGTTCTTGCCATCCACCCGGATGGATGCGCCGCGCGGTGCGCGCAGCGCCACGTGCAGCACGGCACGGTCTTCCGTGAGATTGATCTTCTCCCCTTGGAACATGGCGTTGATCCGCTCGCGCAGCCCGGATTCCCTGGCAAGTTGCAGGAGCAACTTGATGGTTTGATTCGTGACGCGGTTTTTCGAGTAGTCGAGGAACAAGCCGGCGGCCTCCACGGTCAACCCTTCGCCGCGCTTGGGATCCGCGGCGAAGAGCTCCCGGAGATGCAGTTCCTTGGCGTGCTTGTAGTGCGCCGCGAGGGCCTTCCAGGCCGGGCGTTGAGTGAGTGATTTGATGGTCTTGGTCATATCGTTGGCGTTTTCGATCTTACCACTGGGACTTTGGGAGCGCCCGGGGGCGTTTCTTTTCAACCACGAATGAACACGAACTCACACGAATAGAAACGGGCGCGAGGTCAGAGCACGGACATGCAATCATCGTAGACACAAGGTCGGAAATGCAGTTTTCGGCTCGTGCCCTCTTTGATTCGTGTTCACAGGCATTCCACAGGAATTCCACAAAAACCCTCGAAAATCAGGCGTTTTTGACGTATCTTTGTTCTATGGGATGCGATGAGCACCTTTTTTGAGGTATGCGATTCAAAATCGCCAATAAAATCAATGGTTTTAAGCCCATTTCCTATGGGATGGCTCTGACAATACTACTATCTGCGATTTGCCCGTGAATCAAGCCAGCAATTGCCAACATTCTCTCGCCACGGCCTCGCGGCGCAATTCGTCATGCCACGTCTGGAGTTGGGGCTCGGTGGCGATGTGTTGCTTGAGTTGATCAAAGTCGTGGGCCGTGGCAAGCAGGCGCGGATGCCCGGGGCGCAACCGGGCGACGATTTCCGCCGGTGCCGGGATGGGGATGGTTGTGATGGCCGGAGCCGCAGCCACTGTGGTTGCGGTCAGGACGAAAGGGGCAACTTTGGACAGGAGGTTGTTCACCTCAAGCCCCCTGCGCGATCAGATCGAGCAACGGATACTTGCCCAGCACCGGCTCGCTCGGAATGCCGAGCCACTTCTCGAGCATTGTGGCGTAGAGGCTGCGGAAATCCATGTTGTGTTTGAGAGCGCCGTTGCGCACCTGATAGATGTCCTCCAAGCTCGGATACGCACCCCGCATACCGGGCTTGATCTTGGTGCCGAAACAGAACATCGCGCCTGCGTGGCCGTGGTCGGTTCCGCGGCTGCCGTTTTCCTTCAGGTTGCGGCTGAATTCGCTGAAGGTGAACGTCAGCACGCGTTCGTCCAGCCCCTGTTGCCCCAGATCTTTCTGGAAGGCGAACACCGCGTCGTTCATTTCGCCCAGGAGATTGTCGTGACGTTTGCGCTGGTCGGCGTGCGTATCGTAGCCGCCTTGCATGGTGTAATAGATGCGCGTGCCCAAGCCGCCGCTGATCAGCCCGGCGATCGCGCGAAGGTTGCGCGCCAGATTGGTCTTTGGATATTCCACTTTGGGCCGATATGCGCCGGCCAGGCGGCGGATTTCCTCGCTGCTGGCGTTGGCCGCCAGGGCGGTGCGTGTTAAGAAATCAATATTCTCACCCGGACGCGCAACTGGCTCGTCATGCAACCGTTTGTAGAGTGCCGCCCGCTCCGCATCGCCCTGGTCGCCTGTGTATTGGAACGTGTCGGCCTGCTTGAAGGAGATGCCGGAGTGACGCGGTCCCTTGAGCGCCGGCGGACTTTTTTCGGCCCCGACCGCCACCGCCAGGATGGGCCGGGATTTTTCGGCAAAGCCGCTCTCGATGGCCCGCCCGACCCAGCCGTGCGGCACGTCCGGGCAGCGGCCCCGCTGGTCCGCCATGTGCCAGATGTCCATCGAGCTAAAGTGGCTGTAATTGGGCTGGGGATAGCCGACGCCCGGCAGGATCGAAAGCTGACCCTCGTCCAGCAGTTCCTTGAACCCCTTGAGGCGGGGATGAAAACCCAGTTCCGCGTCGAGCTTGATGATCTCGTTTTCCGGGATGCGCGTGTCCTTGCGCCCTTCCACGTAGGCCTTGTTGGAGTAAGGAATCAGCGTGCTAAGCGTGTCGTTGCCGCCGCTCATTTCGATGACGACGAGAACCCGCGGCGCGCTTTTTTGGGCGGGCGCCGCCAAGGCCGAGCGGATCAGGAAGTCGGGCAGAACGGTGCTGACCCCGATCAAGCCGAGGCCTTGAGTGAGGAAGTCACGACGAGTGGCGATGGGCAATTGAGACATGGTAAAACTCCAGGTTGACGGTTGTGTGTTATCGCGGTGTGACGACGGCAAATTCGAGGTTGGGCTGGACGCGGAGCGGCGCCGACTGCGCGAGTTGGTATTCCGGCAGGCTGACCAGCGCGACCACCACGGCGCGGAGCCGGGCGTTGATCTCGCCGCGCTTGTCGGCCCATTGATCCGGCGGGGGCAATTGACCCAAGTGCTTGATCAGTTCCTTCCGTTTGGGCTCACTCAACGGGACACAGAGAAATGCACGGGCCAGATAATCCACGGCGGCGGCGGGATCTGCGGTTTCGCTCTTCTCGATCCACGCCACCAGATCCGCGGACTCATTCAGTTTCGCCAGGAGGTTGTACCGCAACAGCAGCGAACTGGCATCCACCCAGGCGCGTCCGCCCTCCCAGCCGGCGACATTGGGAGGCTCGAAAAGCCGCTGGCCCAGGTTGCTCGTGGCACTGTCAATGGACCCGTAGTCCACCTTCGCCAGTTTCAACGTGCGGATTGCGCCGATCATCAACTCCACCGGGCTCTTGATGTGATTGCCCATGGACCGCTCGCTGTAGAATTCCTCGGACTGAAACAGATTCCGCAGCATGGGCTGCAGCTCATACTGGAAGCCGCGCAGCATGCTGGCCATCTGCTCGACGGTCTCGGCCGAGGGTTCTTCATGCACGAAGAACCGGAAGAGCTTGGCGGAGATGTAGCGCGAGGTGGCCGGTTGCTGCAGGATCAGGTCCACGAGCTCGTCACCGCCGAAGTTGCCCTTCTTGCCGAAGATCGTTTTCTCGCTGTCGTCATGCCGGCTGGCGATGTATTTGAACTGGCCGTTGTTGTACTCGAAATTGTAGCCCGTCAGCGCCCGCGCGGCTTCCGCGAGGTCCTTTTCAGTGTAGCCTTTGCCCTCGCCCATGGAGAACAGTTCGAGAATTTCCCGGCCCAGATTCTCGTTGCCCGATCCCTTGAAATTCTCATGGTTGTCCAAATAACGGATCATCGCCGGGTCGTGGGCGATGCCATTGAGCAACGCGCCGAAATTGCCCGAAGCCCGCCGGCGGAACAGCTCGTTTTGCTGCCACATCGCGTAAGAGTCCTCGCCCGCCAGGAAGCTGCACGCGAAATGTCCGTGCCAGAACAGGGCCAGCTTTTCCTGCAACGGCCGCTCCGTTTCCGCCATGCGCTGCAACCACGCCCGGCGCATCCGGTGGTGCTGGTTCTGGCGGAACGAGACGCGGGACTGGTTCAGTTCCGCTTGCTGCGAGGCGTTCAGAAGTTTCTCGTAGGGGGCGGTCCGCAGATGGGGAAACGCATCAAACCAGCCGGCTGGTTCCGGCTGTAGGTGGTAATCCACCAGATAATCCACCGCCGCAAACAGGCCGAGCTTGTGCAGTCGCGCGACTTCCTCGGGCAGACCTCCGAAGCCGGCGCGAAACAGCAGGTGACGCGCCTTCTCGTAATCCCACGCGCTGGCAGCCAGCGGCTTCAATCCGCCCATCACCGCCGCCTTCGCTTGCGCGGCCCGTTCGAGCGCGCCTGTGGCCGCCTTCCGAGCGTTGGCAACTTCGCGTTCCAAGGCGTTCTTCTTTTCAGCGGCCTTCTCCGCGTCGGCTTGATCGCGGGCACGCTTGCCTTCCCAGTCGGCGAGCGCCTTCTCGGCCTTGCTGAGGGCGGCCTTGGCAGACTCGACGGCTTTGTCGGCCGCAAAGATCTTCTGTGCACGAAGTGCTTCCTCGGCTTTCCGAACTGCCGCTGACTTCTCACGCAAAGCTTTTTCCGCGTCCTCTTTTTCCGCTCCAGCCTGCGCAGCCGCGACGGCCTTTTGCGCCGTCGCCTGCTCCCGGCGCGCCGCCTCGGCCTCCGCCTTGGCAGCCTCGATGGGCGTGGGCTTCGACTCTTCGGCGAAGGAAGCAGGCCCAAATGCGAAACTGACCAAGATCAGCCCCACCAACCCGATTTCAAGTGCGATCGTTTTCATAATGTATCCTTCCCCAAACAGCTTCACTCAGCAATCGAGCGCGCGCCGGAGCCAGATGAATTTGTACAATTGACGTTTTCCGACCGCCGCGATGTTTGACTCAGGTCAAACAATGGGCGTTTCCGACGCCTCGCCGCCGCCAAGTGGCAGTCACCAGCGGACGCGGCCGGGATTTGATTTGAATCAAGGCGGCCGGCGGCCCTTGGTTCATGCTGTCACAGAGCATCCACACGCACCACTGACTGCTCGGAATTGATTATTATGAAAACCACACTGAACCCGCCGACCACCACGCGCCGCGATTTTCTGAAAATCTCCGCCGCAGGCGGCGCCGCCTTGGTGACGGGCCTCGACGTGGCGCGCTTTGCCCACGCCCCCGGCTCGGATGAAATCAAGATTGCGCTCGTCGGCTGCGGCGGACGAGGCACCGGTGCGGCGGCGAACGTGCTGGACAACGTCACGCACGGCCAGGTGAAGCTCATCGCGCTGGCGGACATCGCGCGCGAGAAGCTCGACCGCAGTTGCGAGACGCTGGAGAAGCGCTTCAAGGAAAAGGTGGATGTGTCCGAGGGCAAGAAGTTCATCGGCCTCGATGCCTACCAGGAGGTGATGGGCACCGACGCGGACATCGTGCTGCTGGTCACTCCGCCGGGCTTCCGGCCGATGATGTTCGAAGCCGCGGTCAAGGCGGGCAAACACATCTTCATGGAGAAGCCCGTGGCCGTGGATGGGCCGGGCTATCGCCGGATTCGTGCGGCGAACGAAACGGCGAAGCAGAAGGGTCTCATCGTCGCTGTCGGCCATCACCTGCGCCACGCGGTGAACCATCGCAACGTGATTCGGCAGATTCACGATGGCCTCATCGGCGAACTGCAATACACCCGCGCCTACTTCAACACGAACGGCATCTGGAACCGCGAGCGCAAGGACGGCATGACCGAGATGCAATATCAGATCCAGAACTGGTATCACTTTATCTGGCTCAGCGGCGACCACATCGTCGAGCAGCACGTTCACGGCATTGATGTCTGCAACTGGTTGGCGCAGGGCCACCCCGTCGAGGCCACCGGCATGGGCGGGCGACAGGTGCGCGCGGAGAAGGGCATCGGTGAAATCTTCGATCACCACGCCGTGCAATACACCTGCGCCAACGGCGTGCGCAGCTTCAGCGAGTGTCGCCAGATTCCCGGTTGCTGGCCGAGCTTCACGCACCATGCGCACGGCACCAAAGGTTCCGTCAGTTTCGAGGGCGGCAACGACAACGTGATGATTTACCTCAAGGGCCAGGAACCGCAGCGCCTCAAGGGCGGACCGGATGGCCACCAAATCGAATGGGACGATTTCATCGCCGCGCTGCGGGCGCGCCAACCCTACAACGAAGTCGAAACGGCCGCCGACAGCACCATGACCGCCATCCTCGGCCGCATGGCGACTTACTCCGGCAAACTCATCGCGTGGGACGACGCGGTGAAATCGGAACTGAGTTGCTTTCCCGACCGTCTCGCGTGGGATGCCGAGCCGAAGTCCAAGCCGGGGCCGGATGGAATTTACCCATGCGCCGTGCCCGGGGTGACGAAGGCGCTGTAAAACACGTCCACCCTTTCAAATAACTTTTCCGACTGCGTTGAATTTGCTTCAGCCCCGCAAAATCCCGCGCTGGTTCTTCGGCTCCAGCTTGTAGGCAGGAAACACCCTGGTGAGGTCGCGTGCGCCGAGATGTTTTTGCGCAATCTCGGCGAACACGTCGCGGTAATCCGTCGTCACCGCCAGATCGCGCTCCTCGAAAAGTTTCTCCGGCGCGAGGCCGGGCCACGGACCGAGGACTTTGCCGCCGTTCACCTCGCCGCCCAGCGCGAAGAAGCACGTCGCGTGACCGTGATCGGTGCCGCGGTTGCCATTCTGCCGCACCGCGCGGCCAAACTCGCTCATTGTCAGAATCACCACGTCGTTCATCCGGTCGCCGAGGTCGTGGTAAAGCGCCGCGAGGCCGCGGCCAAATTCCATCAGGCGTCCGGCCAACTGCCCGGTCGCCGCGCCCTGGCTGGCGTGCGTGTCCCAGCCACCCGTTTCGGCAAAGGCCACTTCGAGTCCCACGTCGGCCTTGATGAGTTGCGCGATCTGCGCGAGCGCACGACCGAATGCACCGGGCGGATAGGCCGCCCCGCTGGCCGGCGTGTATTTGAGCGGATCAGCTTTCTTCAACATCGCCATGGCCTCGAAGGATTCCTTGCCGGTGCCCTGCAACACGTCGTCCACTGCGCCGGCATACAGGCTCTCAAATCCCGCTGCGGCGCTGCTGGCGAGCTTCGGCTGCGCCAGTCCCGCCCCCGCGTTGACGCCGAACGTGGCGAGATTCGGAATGGCCAGCGTGTCGAGGTCGCCCTGCAAGGTGCGCGGAGTCGTGGCGGTCATCGCCACGGCGCGGAAGGGCGTTGCAAGTTTCACGCGGTCTTCGGGACAGGCGAGCAACGCGCGGTTCAGCCAGCCGCCGTGGACCGACTTGTCGCCGCTCACGCCCGACTCCATAAAATCCTGCGCGTCGAAATGTGAGCGGGTCGCGCTCGGCGAGCCGACGGCGTGGACCACCGCGAGGTGCCCGGATTTGTAAATCGGAGCCAACGGCGCGAGCTGCGGATGCAGGCCGAAGAAACCATCCAGATCAATCGCGCCTTCGGCCCCGGCTGATTTCGCCGGCGCTGCGAGCGCGATCTCCTTGCGCGACGCGAAATATCCCGGATCGCCAAACGGCGCCACCATCGAGAGGCCATCTGCCGCGCCGCGTTGGAAGAGGCAGATCAAAATCTTCCGCCCCGCCCCGCGGCTCGGTTCAGCGGCGAAGACCGTCTGTCGCAGGAACGCCGGCCCCCACAACGGAGCCGAGCCGATTGAGGCGAGCGCCAGCGCGCCATTTTTCAGGAAGAATCGTCGGGAGAGTTTCATTGTATTCAGCGCCGTTGAAATTCCGGTGAACCCAGCACGAGCGCGATGAGCTTGGGCGCATCGACGGTGCTGGCCATGTTCTCGGTGTCGCCGAGCTGCTTCTTGAGCGTGGCCCGCGTCGCGTCGCTCACCTCGCCACTCAGCAGGACGTCGATGAGCCGGTTGAGCACGGCCTCGGGTTTGTCCGCGTCCACGCCGACCAGCGGCGATTCGATCGGCGGCAGCACGTCGGCCACGGACTTGCCGGTGAGCGCGAGCGCGAAGTTGAGCCGCGCGATGAGCGCGCCGGCGCTGACCCATTTGCGCGAGTCCTCGGGCCAGCCGGTCGGCGCCTGATAGGCGTAAAGCGGCATGCCCATCTCGTAAATGTGCCAGTTGAGCGATTTGCGTTTGAAGCCCGAGACGAACTCCTGAGCGTAGCCGATGGTCGCAGACCCTTCGAGCGCGCTGCGCGCGTGCAACAGGTTCGCGCCGTCGCGGTCCGCGTAAATCCGACCGCCCACCGCACGCACGGCGGACACGGCGAATTCAAAGGGCGATTTGATTTTGCTCCGGCAGGCCGCCGCCGAGAAAAACGCCGGGCTGGTCACAATCGCCCCGACCACCTGGCGCAGATCGCCATCGGTCTCGCGAAAGACACGGGCCGCGCGCTCAACCGCCGCGGCCGGCGGCTCATCCGCGATGAAGCGCTGGCAGAGTTTTGTGGCGATGAACTTCGCGGTCGAGGGATGGTGCGCGAGAAGGTCGAGCACCTGCTCGCCGTCCTTGATGCCGCCGTCGGCGGGGATGCGCTGACCGAGCACGATCTTCTCGCCCTGGTCGTGCCGGCGAGGGTTGAACTGGAAGGTGCCCGTCAACGGATTGTAACCCCAGCCGGTGAAGCACCGCGCCACCTCCACCACATCCTTCTGCGTGTAGCCGCCATCGACGCCGAGCGTGTGCAGTTCGAGGATTTCGCGGCCGTAGTTTTCGTTGAGGCCGCCATCCATCCGCGGCTTGTCACTGGTCGCCTCAAGAGTGGTGCCGAAAAGTTTCTTTTGATACTCGGCGCGAATCGTTTGCTCAGCGACGCTCATCTCGCGGGGCGCGGAGTTCTGGTTGTTGTCGAGGTAGAGCAGCATCGCCGGGCTCTTGGCCGAGGCTGCGAGCAGATCGCGGAATTTGCCGAGCACGTGCGGCCGGATGACGTCGCGCTCGTCAGCGACCTTGAGCACGCGGCAAAAAGCTTTCTTCACGTCGATGTTGAAATGGTTGCCCCAGAAATCGACGAGCACCTCCTGGAGCTGGCGCTCGGACTCGACGGCGCGGAGGACTTTGGCCGCCTGGAGTTCACCGACGGCGCGGAGCGAAAGACGCGTGGGCAGCATCTTGAGCATCTCCTCCCGGTTCATCGGCGATGCCGGTGCGGCCTTGGCGTCGCCTTCCGGCTTCCCCACATCCAGCCCGTAGCGGGTGCGCATTTCCGCCGCGCCCCCCATCGCTTTCTGGCGCTCGACGAAGCCCTTGGTCTCGGCGTAGGCGGACTTGATGAGTTCGTCGGGCCGCATTGCCAGCGTGTCGAAGACGGCGAGTTTTTTCCCAACCGCATCGTCCGCGATCCGCTCGGGCTGGAGTTGCTGGCGGATGTATTCGTCCATACCGAGCTTCGCCACACGCTCAATGTCCCCCGGTCGAGGGCCGTAGCCGAGGCGATTGAGGACGTGAACGATCTTTTGCTTGTCAGTCACCGGCATGTTCTCCCCACCGGGAGCAGCGCTCATCGGGAAGCTAGCCAGACCCAAGACCCCAATGAGAAGAGAAAGCGTTTTCATATCCATTGATCATGACGCCGACGCCGAAGCTAAAGTTACGCGCAGACGCCCCCCCCCATGCGCAGATTTCAAACCTCCGACCATACACCGGGGACCGGCACAGGGTAGCGGCCTTGCGCGTCGGCTTGCACCGGCGTGGGGCTTTTCTCCGTGAGGGCGTCCACGTCGGGACAGAACTTGAAGTTCGACGTCATCACTTCGTCCCACGTGATGATTTTGCCGGAGTGGACGGCCGCGCGGCCCATGATGGCGGCGAGGTTCGAGAGAACGGAGCGGCGCACCTCGTTGTGCTTTTGGTCGCCGCGGATGGCGTGGAGCAATTCGCTCCACTCGGCCAGATACGGATTCACGCCTTCCTTCACCGGCCGCCGGCGATGTTGTCATTGCTGGTGTGCTGGTCTTTGTGGATTTGCACGGTCGGCGCGTGGACGTTGCCGGAGAACTGCGCGGCGCACTTCGAGCCGTGGATGAACGTGGCGAAATCGGCGTGACACTTCGGGGCGAACCGTCCGTTGACCAGCGCCTTGGCACCGTCGGCGAAGGTGTATTCCACCGAGTAGGTGTCGAGGTTCTGGCTGCAATCGGTGCTGTCGGGCGCGCGCCCGCCCAGGCCGTGCGCGCTCACCGGCCACGCATCCTTGATCCAGCAGCACTCGTCCACCTGATGGATCAGGTTGTCAATGAACATGCCCGTGCCGACCCACAGGACGAAGTGGGGATGGCGAATCTGCCAGATCAATTCGTTCTCCTGCCGGTCGAACGGCGTCATGCGGTGGCCGTTTTGCAGACGGCAGGCGCGGAGGAACTGGATTTCGCCCAGCCCGCCTTCGCGGATTTTCCGGATCAATTCCTGACGCGACTCGGAGTGGCGGCACATGAGGCCCGTCGTGATCTTGAGATTCTTTTTTTTCCGCCGCTTCACCCAGCCGGAGAATCCGCTGAATGCCAGCCGGGTCGGACGCAAAGGATTTTTCCATGAACACGTTCACGCCCTTCGCAACCGCATACTCCAGATGCGTGGCACGAAAGGCCGCGTGCGTGGTCAGCAGGACGACATCGCCGGGGCGCAGGCAGTCGATCGCGTGTCGGTAAGCATCGAAGCCGAGAAAGCGCCGGTCCGGCGGCACGTCCACGAGCGAACCATACTTCGTGCTGAGGGCGTGATGGGAGCCGTTGAGCTTGCTCTCGACGAGGTCGGCCATTGCGGCGAGTTTCGTCGGCCCGCCCGAGGCCTCGAGCGCATTGGCCACGGCGCCGGAGCCGCGTCCGCCGCAACCGACGAGCGCCAGGCGGATGGTGTTGTCATCGCCCGCGTGAACCCAGGGAATCGCCACGCCGGCCAGTGCGGAAGCGCCGGCGAACTTCCCGCTCTGCGCGAGAAACTCGCGGCGGGAGGATTTCGTGGCCGTCACCTTTGTTGATTGGTCTGCTCGCATCATCACTCGGAACAGTGTGACAGGGCGTGGCGAGATTCGGTCGAGCCGGGTCCACTCCACACGACCTCGGCTCGACGGAGTATCGCCCCGCCGCAGGTTTGGCCTGCTTCAGCTTATCCGTTTTTCGCCGCTTCCGATTCACGGAAGCGTGCTTCGGAGATTTCTGGCCGTGGCTTTACGCCACGCAGTCCATGAGCGGCAGCTTCTGGCCGAGCACCGCCTCGCTCGGAACCTTCAGCCACTTCTCCAGAATCGCGGCATAGACGCTCCGGAAGTCGGTTGTCATCTTCAGATTCCCGCGCTCATCGAGGTCGGTCAGACTCGGCTGCGTGCCGTGGACGCCCGCCTTGACCCCGGAGCCGAAGAGGAACATCGGCTGCGCGAGACCGTGGTCGGTGCCGCCGCTTAGGTTCTCGTGCACGCGGCGACCGAACTCGCTGTAGGTGAAGGCCAGCACGCGCTTCGCGTTGCCGCACCGCGCGAGGTCTTTGTAGAGTGCGGTCATTGTCTGGCTGAGTTCTTCGAGCAACTGGGCGAGGCGCCGCGGCTGGTCGGCGTGTGTGTCGTAGCCGCCGAAGACCGCGATGCCTTGTGCGGCGTAGTAGGCGCGCGTCGGCAATCCGCCGTTGATGAAACCAGCAATTGTTTTCACTGACGCGCCGAAGTCGGTGTCCGGATATTCGACGGGCGTCTGATATTTGCCGGCGAGATCGCCGAGCTTGGCGCTGGCGTCGTTGGCGTTGACGGCGGTGCGTGTGATGAACTGGAGGTCGTCCGCGGTCAGGTTCTCCTTCATCTCCTTCATCTCGTCGGACAACTGGTTCAGCTTGCGATAAACCGACTGGCCCTTTGCGGTTTTGTCGCCAAGAAACTTGAACGAGTCGGGCGACGTGAAGCCGATGCCCAAATGATCCTTGCCCCGGATGATCAACGGCAGATTCCCAGCGCCGACGGCCACGTTCAGCGTCGGGTCGGGATTGCCCTGGCACGCGTGGTCCACGTAACGGCCAAGCCAGCCGGTCGCGCCGGACTTCGGAATGTCGCCGACGCCTTCGCGGCCCGCCTCCCAGATGTTGCGCCCGGAGAAGTGGCTGAGGTTGAAGTTCGGGTAGCCGGTGCCAAGCACGACGGCCACCTGGCCCTGGTCGTAAAGCGATTTGAAGCCGGTGAGTTTTGGATGCAGGCCGAACTGGTCGTTGAGCTTGAGCACGTCCTTCGCCTCGATGCGCAGAATCTTGCGCTTGGAGTAATAGGCGTCGTCGGTGTAGGGCGGCACGACGGACAACCCGTCCGGCCCGCCGGTGAGCAGCAGCGAGACGACGATGTGGTCGTCCGACGCCGTCGGCCCGGCGAGCGCCGAGCGCAGCATGAAGTTGGGCAGCGTCATGCCGATACCCACGATGCCCAGACCGCGGGTCAGAAATTCGCGCCGTGTCGCAATGTTCATTGGTTGCATGTTTTTTCTTTCGTTGAATGGGTGCGGTTACATCAGTTGGTATTCCGGCGTGCTCAACATCAGGACCATCAGGCCCCGGAGCTTGGTGTTGAGCTCGGCGCGTTGCCTGGCCCAGTCGGAAGGCGGCGGCAATTCGCCGAGATAGTCGGTCAACTCCTTGCGCTTGGCGTCGGTCAATGGCCGCATCAGGCACGCCTTGGCCAGATAATCCACCGCCGCGCCCCCGGTGGGACAACCGCCGCCTTCCAGCAGCGCCACCACGTCCACGCCCCGGCCGCGCTTCTTGTCGGCCTGCGACACGGACTTGATCAGGTCGGCCACGGAGTTGTAGCGGACGAACAGGCGGTTGGAACTGATCCACGAGCGGCCGTAACGCCAGCCCTTCACGTCGGGCGGCTCGAACAACTGCTGGCCCATCTGCTGGATCGCCGAGTCGAGCGTGGCGTAGTTGGCGACTTCCTTCACGCCCAGGTCCCGCAGCGCGCCCACAACGAGTTGCGCCGGGCTTTTGATCTGCGTGGCCATCGCCGGCGGGCTGTAAAATTCCTCGGACAGGAAAAGATTCTTGAGCAACGGATCGAGTTCGTAGTTGCGCGCGCGGAGCACGGACGCCAGACGGTCAACTGTTTCCGGACTGGGATCAATGAATGCGAAATACTCGAAGAGCTTTTTGGAAATGAATCGCGCCGTGGCCGGCTGTTCGAGAATGAGCCGCACCACGTCGTCGCCGGTCCAGTTGCCGGTCTGGCCGAAGAGGGTCTTCGGCTCGGTGTCGTGCTTGGTGTAATCGAAGCGGAAGCCGCCCGTCTGGTGATCATAAGTGTAGCCGGTCAGCGCGCGCGCGGCTTGAACGATGTCCTTCTCGGTGTAGCCCTGGTCCACGCCCATCGCGAAAAGTTCCATGATCTCGCGCGCGAGGTTTTCGTTCGGGTCGCCCTTGACGTTCTTGTGGTTGTCGAGGTAACGGATCATCGCCGGATCGTGGACGATGCCGTAGAGCAGCGACGCGAAGTTGCCGGCGGCGTGCTCGCGGAAGAGCTGGTTCTGGCGATACATGATGTAGCTGTTCTCCACCACGCTGTTCTGATTGGCGAAGTGGCCGTGCCAGAACAGCGTCAGCTTTTCCTGGAGGGGACGCTGCGATTCGACGGCGCGCTTGAGCCACCACTGGCGGAGTTTGGCGAGCTGGCCGCCGTCCACCGCGCGCCGGGCGCTGGCGACGTTGTTGCTCATGAACCGGTTTTCGAGCTTGGCCTCGAACGGGTCCATCTCGACGGGCGGCACCGCGTCGAACGGAGCGCCCGCCGGATGGCGATAAAACTCCACAAGAAAATCCACGGCCTTGTAGAGTCCCATCTTTTGGAGCTTTTCAACTTCCTGCGGCGTGCCGCCGAAGCCGGCGCGGACGAGCAGGTGCCGCGCTTTGGCGTAGTCGAATTTCTCCGGCGCGAGCGGCTTGAGTCCCCCCATGGCCGCCGCGCGGGCCGGATAAATCTTCGGGCCGACAGCTTCATACGCGGCATCTTCCCGGGCAATCAACTGGTCGGCGTCGGCCTTGAGCTTCGCCTGCTGCTTGGCAAAATCCTGCAATGTTTTCTTTCGTTCGGGATCCGGCTCGACGGCCACGATCTCAGTGGCGATGCGCCCCGCATCGGCGGTCATCTCGGTGATCTGCGCACCCGTGGCCTTGTGGATGCGCGCCCACTGCTGGGTTTCATACAGCTTCATGGCTTCGGATTCATGCACCGCCCGCCGCGCAGCTTCCGCCTGCTTGCCTTCCGCCTTTTCCGCCGCCGATGCCTTCAACTCCAACACCGTCCGCTCCGCATCCCGCATGGCCGCCATGATGTCGCCGTGGGCATGCTCCGCTACGAGCACCTCCTGCGCGGCTTTGTCACCAGCGGTGGAATCGGCGATCAATTGCTTCGTGGCTGTGCGCAAAACTTCGAGCCGCTCCTGCACCATCTTTTTGGCAGCGGCAATGTCGGCCGCATTCTTGCGCGCGGTCGCCTGCTTGAGCGCCTCCCCGGCGGCGCGGAAACCGGCGAGAGTCGCCTCGGATCGCTTTCGCTCCGAGCGGGCGATCTCGCGCGTCGCCGAGCGCGCCATCTCTTGCGAATCCCATTGCTCGCAGGAATCCGCCACCTGCTGTCTGGCCTTTGCGAAAGCGGCCTCGGCCTTCGCCAGGTCAGTGGCAGCCGATGAGAAGTTCGCCATTGCCAAGCCGACCGCAACCGCGATCTGCCTCCAGTAGTTTGCTGACGTTCGCTGTTTCATAAGCTCTCAATGCTGTAGCCGGGAAGGATTGCCGGACAGGATTTCATCAATCTTGATTTAGACCCGTTCGGCGGAGTAGGAACTTTGACTTGAATCAAGCTTGTGAGGAAAAGCAGAGCGATCCGAGCGAGTGCGGGATCGTCCAGATGAAGGGCGGTGCGGGGTTCTGCGTTACTCCCGTCTGAGACCCGTGAGGAGGCCGCTCACTTCACTGGCAGAACCGCAGCGCGGGCGGGCGGAAGAAGGACCATTGCGGTCACCTTTCTGGTCCAGGATCTTGAACCAGTCCGATGCCTCCTTGTTAAAGAGCAGCGGGAGAGTTGTAGTGGAGCTCTGTCAGCCTCCGCGCGAGTAACGGTTTTTCCCCGCGCTTTACTGACAGTTTCACTGACAGTCGCCACTCTAAACTTTCAAAATCTCTTGCCGCGCTGGCAGTTAGAGCTGGAGGCGAGGGTCGGAATCGAACAGGGTCGGGGGATTTTTTCAAAATCCACTACCCCGCAATTACCACCTCACCACCAGAGGCGAACCGCCTCATAACTAACGAACGCCAATAGAATCAGGCATTTTCGAACCTCTGTCAAGCACTCGCAATTACGCGCCAGAAACCAATCAATAACTCACCAACTACTCATTTACTACCCGTTCACTGGCACTTTCACTGGCACTATTTTTTCACTTTTTTGCTCATTTCGACAAGGCGAGGGTCGGTTCGCAACCCTCGCCAACAAGCCTCACACTTCCTGAGAAAAACCACCCAAAGCGGCGACCGTTTCGTAAGAGCTCACTGGCACTTTCACTGGCACGAAACCGGGCAGCCTACCTCAGGTTAAATTGCGCTTCCCACTCTTTCAATGCGGCCATCATGGCGCTGAATTCCGGCGGCGCGCCGAAGAACATTTCTTGCATCCGCGCGTAATCTTCGCGCAGGGCGTTGATGCGATGATCCGGTGGAGAAATCTTGAGACTCCCTTTTGCCGCTTCGCCGTATTTGGCCCACGACGATTTGAAGAACAGACTCTTGTGCTGCGCAACACGCTCCAGCAAATCCAACCGTTGCGTGGCTGACGTGGCGACGCCCCTGTGAATCAGTTCGTAGAAGTCGCCGTAGTGCCGCGAGAACCGGTCGGGCATCGCCTTGTCTGCCGGACGATGAAACTCCGCGTGCAAAATGGTTGCCTTCTCCCAAAAAGTTCGTTCGACAGACAGCACCTTCACGGCGCAACTGGTTTCCCGGAACGCCTGGGGAAATTCCTCGGCGACATACGGCGTGACGGACTTCGCCTCCCACGGCCAATGGTCCGCTCGCGCGCCCATTTCTATTTTCACGGTTTGACGCACATAGGCCACCCCAGCCGCCGGCCACGCCGAGGGATAATCGAACAGCAAGGTTTGGCCGTCCGGGTCGGTTGCGTCGGCGCGCAGCACCCACGCCTCACCGCCACGCACCTTTGAGCGAATGACCGCCTCCAGTGCCGGTTGCAGTGCGTTCGCAATCATCTGCTGGCAGGCAACCCGCAGTGCGTCAATCCGCCGCTGTTTCTCTTTGTTGCTGCTCCCGGCCTCCGGTTCGTTGTCGCCTCCGAATCCCAGGAAACCCCGGTCAATCGAAACGTCAATGTCCTCGGAAAACCGCTCGATGACGTGGAAGACTTTCGACAGCGACGTGCCGCCCTTGAAAATGAGATGCTCCCCGATTGTCGGCAACGTGAACAACTGTTTCAGCGTCCAGCAAACCCAGAAATCCTTTTCGAGAATTTGCGGACTCAATTGCCTTTTCAATGCGGACTGCTCAAAAGCCAGACGGCGATCTGCCCCACTTGATTGTGCAAATGCGTCCATGTTCGTTCAGGGTTTCTCCGCCAGTCGCCGCAGGATGTCGCCGATCCAGGCCGGCGCGTAGGTCAAGTCTCTCAACAACGCCTTGGTATCCGCCTCCGCCAGTTTATTTTTCATCCGGGAAATCGCCCGGTCGTCCACATGCTTCTTGCCCATGTAGCGCAGCGCCTGAATGACCAGCCCGCTCAATTTTCCGGCGGTCGCCATATTTCGCGGCGAGGTCCGTTTGAGGATGATTTCCGAACGTCCGATTTTTACCCGTTTCGCCCGCCCGTCGGTCAGGAAAACAATTTTTGCCGGCACTTGGTCGGACAGGCCAAGCAAGTTCGCCGCGTAAGCGCCAGACGGTTGAAATCGCGTCGCGTCTTTTCCTGCCAGGGCTTTTGCCACGACCTGAGGGCTGGGAAACAGCACGCCGTAAGTTGGATGCTGCTTCGGGTAGTCATATAACCCGCGGGTCAGACGGCGGATCGTCCCGGCCTTGGCCAGCCGATGCAAAATCACGTCCACGGCCCGCCGGCCTCCCAAGTCGAGAAATTGGGTTGGAGTGAACACCGCACCCCTGCCGCTGCCGTAGATTCTGCTAACAATCCTTTTATCAATAGTTTGCACTGTCAAATGCAGTTTAATCCTGTAAGAAAAACCGCCGCGTATTTCTTACCCAAAAACAGCTCAATTGTTCAAGCTTTTAGGCGAAAAACTTTATTCCTATCGTAGCGGAGAGTTTATGAGGCATCCGTCGATGAGGTCTTTCGTTGTGTTCACCCCGTCAGCACCCGCGCCTTTGATTACTCCGCGCGCCCTCTCTTTGCGCTCGCCGTCACCCGGCTGCTGATGGTCCGCTGCTTGGCGGCGCGAGCACAGGTGGGTGCGTTTCTGATGGAGCAATCCTGCTCTCTCTTGGTGGAGGTGAATCGCAAGGCTGAGGAGAGGTGACACATGCTCACTGACTTGCCAAAGTAGGTCGCCGCGCTGGCCCGTGCCGGCGGTTGGCGGCGCTCATTTCGCTCCGCCAACCCACCGCACGCGCCGCGACGGTTCGGATCATCAGGCGGTCCGTGCCGCTTCCCGTCGCGCCTGGCGGACGCGACTATGTGTTCGTTCCGCCTGCTGCGCCGTCCAGCCGCACCGACCGCCATTGCATATTGGTGATTTCGCCGTCATTGGTTCGCATATTTCGTTTGCACAATGAACCGTAAGACGATACGATACGCGAATGAAAAAAGAGCCTAAACATGCTCAAGAGCTTCGTCGGATTGGCGCAGCAGAGACTTTTATTGATGCGCGCCTGGCTTTGGGTCGCGTCGCATTTTCTCTGGCTGATTTGGTGAAGGAATCGGGGTTGTCAGCGATTGCTGCAAAACGTCAGTTATCGAGGCTTGTTGGCAAAGTGGTTCGGGTTTCGCCGAGGCAGCCATTTTTTCTGATCGTTGGGCCGGAACATCGCAACATGGGCGCTCCACCGGCGATTTGGTGGCTCCAGGATTATTTTAACTGGCTTGGTCGCCCGTATTATCTGGCGCTCCAATCTGCGGCCGGTTCGTTTGGTTCAAATCCGCAAGCCTTACAGGTCACGCAAGTGATGACCGACCGTCCTTGCCGGGCAATCAAGACAGGGCGCATTCAAGTCAGGTTTTTCGTCAAACGCGGGATTGAGCGAACGCCAACGCAGCAACTGAAGCAAGCATCAGCCCCGCTTTGTATCAGCACGCCGGAGGCAACGGCATTTGATCTGATCCGGTATGCGACCAGCATTGGCGGAATCGAGCGCGCGGCTGAAACCATCGTTCCGCTATTGCCAGTCATGCGTGCCCGCGAACTTAAACGCGTGCTGGAAGCGGAAAATGAATTGGCCATCGCCCAGCGGTTGGGTTTTGTCATTGAAGCTCGCGGTGCGAAAAAACTGGCTCAAGTTGTTCACGATTGGCTTCCCGACAAATTGGTGACGGTTCTCCTGTCTCCATTCAAGGGTGAACGCAAAAATATTCCTGTCATTGAACGCTGGCAGGTCCTCAATAATTCCAGCGAACTGAAGTTATGACGCCCATCACGCGCCAGGATATTTTGGCCCATCAAGCCGTCGTGCCGTGGTCAGCGCAGCATCAGGTTGAGCAGGATTTGTTGTTGTGCCGGGCGATGGTGGCGCTTTTCGACGACGCCTTCTTGAGCGCCCAAATCGCCATGCGCGGCGGCACGCTCCTGCACAAGGTTCATCTCGCACCAGCGTCTCGCTACAGCGAGGACATTGATTTGGTGGTGGTGGGAACGCGCCCGGAAGAACATATCCGCCGTGCTATTCGGCGGGTGTTGGCGGATGTATTGGGCGCGCCGAAGACGTCAGCGTGGGACACCCTAAAATTGGCGTTGCGAAATACTGTCAAACCCTCACGGGTGTTGCGGATGACCTACTCGCTGCCTTCGATTATTGAACCTGGCCGGATGCTGGACATCGTGGTCGAGGCGAATGTGACCGAGCGCAAACCGCATCTTTCCGTGGTTCAAATCCCGTTTAGTTTTCCATTCCGGGATAAACCCGTCCAAACGCAGATCAAGGGCTATGATATTCATGAGATGCTGGGCACCAAGCTGCGGGCGATGTTCCAACGGAAGCGCGGGCGGGATTTGTTTGATTTGTATTGGGCGCTTACCAAGTCCACCAGCGCCGTTGATCCATCCGGGATTATTGAATCGTTTCAGCATTACATGAAGCAAGAAGGCACCAAGGCGGGCCGCGCGGAGTTTGTCGGAATTCTTGAAGCGCACCTCAAAGACCGTGGCTTTTGTTCAGATATGGAGCCATTGCTGCGTAGCGGAATCAGTTACGACCCGCAGTCCGCTGGGAGCTTTATTAAAGCCAATCTGTTAAGCCTGTTGCCAGAGTGATTCGCCTCGGCAAACGGCCTGATTCATCGCCTTATTAACACCCCGCTGGCCCGTGCGTGCGGTTGACTGCGCTCACTTCGCTCCGCCAACCCAACGCACGCGCCGCAACGGTTTGGTTCATGGCCGATCCGTGCCGTTTCCCGTCGCGCTTGGCGGAGACGACTATGCGTTCGTTCCGCCTGCTGCGCCGTCCAGCCGCACCGACCGTCTTTCCAGGTCCGTCGTGTAACCACAACTCACCGCAAGAGGACATTTTGCTACATTGCTCGCGTCGAAATCATCGTTCATTGGCATATCACGCCAGCATGAAATCGGCGTAGAGTGGTTTGATGTCCACGCGCTTATCGGTAACCGCCTTGGTTTGGGCCTGCTTCCATTTCATCCACGTTGTGGTGTCTGCAAGTCCGACAAACTCCCTTTCGGTCTCCTTGTCCTTCGCGTTTTTGGCGTCATCCGCCAAGCCGAGGTCGGAACGGACGACGCGGCCCTTGCATTTTTCGAGCAGGCGCCGATAGAGCGCGCGCGCGGGCATCTGCCATGAGTCTTTGGGATTGCGTCCCAACGCCACCGCCCGGTCCACGGGGATAAAGGCGACAAGTTCATCTTCCCGGCTCATCAATTCCAGTCCTTTAGCCTTGGCCGTTGCGTTGTGGCTGGCATGATGGCCGACTTTGTAAAACACCGTTTGGGCTAAGAGTTGCTCCGCAGTTCTTTCTCTGATGGTTGAACCGTCCTTGAAGGTCCATTTCATTCCAGGCGCGTGCCAGGAAAGCCAGTTGCCTTGTTGCGCGTCCGCCGGAAACAGCAGCACGCGTCCGTCACTGATGCGCTCGATAGCGAGCGCGAGACTCGTGTTGTTGGTCAGGCTGTCGAGTTGCAACGCCAGATCGGCGGCGGCGTGCAGCCAATCGCTGTCAATACGTCGCCACTTTTCATCCGAACGGGAGTAAATCTCGGTTGCTGCTGCTGCGAGGGAATCATCGTCCTTGAGTCGCAAACGGGTATCGAACGGCATTTGGCTCTCGCGTTCTTCGTAGTTTGCGCTGTCGCCTGCTGCTCCGATGTGCAATCCGGCAGTCACATGATATAAGTGCTCGCTTTCATGGGCGCCGAGATCGCTCAAACTCGCGTCGGTATTTCCGGCAAACCGATGTTTGTCGTCCCCAACCACATGCTCGGCCAGTTCTCCACCGAGTTGCTGACGTTGTATCCGGGCGCTAACATCTTAGCCGCAGGCAAGGAGGATTTCGAGTCGCAGAACCGCAAGAAACTTTTCAGCCGCATCGCCACCGGCAATTGGGATGCCGTCATCGTCACGCATTCCGGGTTTGAACGCATTCCACTATCGCGCGAAACCCAGGAACGGTTTTTCAAGGAGCAGCTTCACGAGTTGGAAATGATCAAACGCCAGCACGCGGACAGTTCCAATCGCCGCTTGGTGAAGGAACTTGAAAAGGCAAAGAAGCGGCTGGAAGCCAAACTTCAGGCGCTGGCAGCCGAACACAAAAAGGATAACACGTTGACCTTTGAAGAACTCGGCGTGGACCGGCTGCTCGTGGACGAGGCGCACTATTTCAAGAATCTGTTTTACGTCACCAAGATGACGCGGGTTGCGGGTTTACCGCAAACCGCGAGCGAACGGGCGTTCGATATGTTTTTGAAGGTGCGCCACATCCAGTCGTTGAACGGCGGGGGAGGTGTGGTGTTCGCCACCGGCACGCCCATCGCCAACAGCATGGCCGAAATGTTCACATTGCAGCGGTATCTCCAGCACGACGCGTTGAAGAAACACAACCTGCATCACTTCGATTCGTGGGCGGCGACGTTCGGCGAGCCGGTGACGGCGATGGAACTTTCGCCGGACGGGGCAGGCTACCGGCTGAACACGCGCTTCGCGCGATTCATCAACGTGCCGGAATTGATGCAGATGTTCCGCCAGTCCGCCGACGTGCAGACCGCCGCGATGCTGAATCTGCCCCGACCAAAGCTGGACGGTGAAAAGCCGACCATTCGTAATGCGCCAGCCACGGAGGAGCTGAAGGCGTTCGTGCAATCGCTCGCTGCCCGCGCCGAGAGATTGAAAAACGGCCGCGTTGACTCCAGCGAAGACAACATGCTGAAAATCACGTCCGAGGGCCGGAAAGCAGCTTTGGATCTCCGGCTGATGAAACCTGCCGCACCGGACGAACCACAGGGCAAAGTGAATCTGGCCGTCGAAAAGATTTTCAACATCTGGCAGGAGTCCAAGCCGGAGCGTTCCGCCCAGCTTGTGTTCTGCGACCTCTCCACGCCCAAAGACAAGGGCTTCTCCGTCTATAATGACATGGCGCAGAAGTTGGAAAAACTCGGCATCCCAAGTTCTGAAATCGCCTTCATTCAGGATTACGATTCGGACGTTTCCAAGCTGACGCTGTTCCGTGATGTGCGTTCGGGCAAAGTCCGCGTGCTGTTCGGCAGCACGCAGAAAATGGGCTCGGGGACGAACGTGCAGGAACGGTTGATTGCCTTGCATCACCTCGACGCGCCGTGGCGACCGGCAGACGTGGAGCAACGCGAGGGGCGCATTCTCCGGCAGGGAAACAAGAATTCCGTCGTGCAGGTGTTCCGCTACGTCACCGAGGGCAGCTTCGACGCCTATATGTGGCAAACATTGGAGACGAAGGCAAAATTCATTGCCCAGGTGATGAGCGGCGACATGACCATTCGCCGGCTTGAGGATTTGGACTCCGCCGCGTTGACCTATGCCGAGGTGAAAGCCATCGCATCGGGCAACCCGTTGGTGATTGAAAAAGCCCAGGTGGACGCGGAGTTGATCCGCCTCACCCGATTGCGTTCTGCCCATGCCGAGGAGCAATATCGCATCCGCACCAATCTCCGCCGCTCGCACGAGGATGCGGAAATCTTTACCACGCGCCTTGCCAATCTGCGGCAGGACTTGGGTATCCGACAGGATACGTCCGGCGATAAATTCCGCATTGAACTCGACGGCCAGGAATCCAACAACCGGGGTATTGCCGGTGAGCTGATCATGCGGCGGGCGGAAAAACTGAAGGCGCGCTTTGGCGACGACATAAATATCGGACGCTTCGCCGGGTTTGATTTGTTCCTGCGTCCGGGTTTCAACAACACAACCGAAATGGTCTTGAGCGGCAAAAACAGTTACAGCGCTAGGGTCACAGACACGGCGCTCGGCACCATTCGCTCACTGGAAGCGACGGTTCAAGGATTTGAAGAACGCGCAGAACGATTGGAGTTGGACATCACCGATGCCAACAAGCGCGTCAAAGAGCTTGGCGAAAAAGT
>CAZIFU010000103.1:0-20385 GCA_964539075.1 uncultured Verrucomicrobiota bacterium
GGTGGGGCGAGACTCCGTCGAGCCAATTCAATCCGCGCCCGACACGGCTCGACGGAGTCTCGCCCCACCTTATGAAACCACTTCTAGTCGCAAATCGTATATTCATCGGATCACCTCAAAGTCCGCCAGACCGGTGACCACGTCGAGTGATATTTTGCGCCATTCATTCGCGCCGGAGCGCAGCACGATCGTGAATTCATCGCTGGTGCCATTGGGCTGAAAACGCACCCGCACGTCCTCCTCGTCCTTCAGCTCCAAAAAATTCACGTCCAACAGTTCAATGACGATCCGGTTGGACAATTGCGCCTTGAAGGTCGGCGCGGCCGGGGCCGCCGCCACGCCCGCGGACATGGCCTGGCCCTGCGCATTCACCGCCAGCAGGTTGGTGTCAGTTTCCGAAACCGGGACGACGAGGAACTCGCCCGTCAACGGCCGGATGCGCAATTCCACCAGGGTGCCCCGCACGATGGCCTGGGCGCGCGCCTGCTGGCACACCTCCAGGACGTCGCTGACCGCCTTGCGGATCGAATCCTTGTGCATCGTCTTGAACATCGAGGGGATTCCCAACGTCAGCACGATGCCGATGATCGCGATCACGATCATGATTTCGATCATCGTGAAGGCGCTGGAGGGCAGTTTTAAGTTTTGAGTTTTGAGTTTTGAGTTGCTTTCGCGCGGGCGCAACGCGCCACATTGAAACTTGAAACTCAAACTTGAAAACGTTGTTTTCATCAACGGCTGTTCCCGATGCTCGCGGTGATGGTAAACATCGCCGAGAGGATGCTGAAGAGCAGGAAGCCCACGCCGACGGCCATCACGATGATCAAGGCCGGCTCGATCAAATTGGTCAGCACGCGCAAGGCGATGACCAGTTCGTTTTCGTAGGTGTCGGCCACATTTTCCAGCGAGCCGGGCACGTCGCCGGTGTCCTCGCCGATCTTCAACAGGTCAATCATCAGTTGCGGAAAAAGCTTCGACTGGGCGAGCGGTTGCGCGATGGTTTTACCGTCGGTGACTTGTTCGCGCGTTTTGGCGATGGCCTCCTTGAGGACGCGGTTGGGGATGACCTGCTCGGTGATCTTGAGCGCGGTGAGCACCGGCACGCCGTTGTGCAGCAGCGTCGCCAGCGTGCGGGCGAACTGGCCGAAGAGGTTCAACCGCATCACCCGGCCCAGCACCGGGGCGTTCATCTTCCAGCCGTCAATGGTGCGACGGCCCTGGTCGGTGGACAGGTAGCGTTTGAACAACATGAGCGCGACCCCCAGCAGGAGCAGCAGGAGCCACCAGTAGCGGCTGAAAAAGTCGCTGACCGCGATCAACGCCAGCGTCGAGGAGGGCAGCGGCACGTTCATCCCTTTGAAAATGGACAGAAAGGTCGGCAACATTTTGGTCATGAAAAAAATGACGATCACCACGCCGACGCAAGCCACCACCGCCGGGTAAATGAGCGCGGCAGTCAGTTTGGACTGCACTTCGGCGAAGCGCTCGTAATGATCGGCCAGCCGCCGCAACACGTTTTCCAGCGCGCCGCTTTGTTCCCCGGCCTGGACCATGTTCCGGTACATGTCGGTGAAGATCACCGGCTGCCGGGACATCGCGTCGGAGAGGCTTCTGCCTTCCATGACGTCCTGGCGCAACTGTTTGCTGACCGCCGGGGAAATGCCCTTGGATTCCAGGTGCGAGAGGCTGTTGAGCGCCACGGTCAGGGTCATGCCGGATTTGAGCAGGTTGGCCAGCTGTTGCGTGAAGGTGGCCAGTTCTTGCAGGCGGGGTCGGCGCTGGCGGTTGGCCAGGTTCCGCAACGCCGCGGGCAGGAGCGAGGAAGCCCGGGGTTTTGCGCCGTTCGCGCGCTCCGGGGCCGCGATGGCGCCCTTGGCCGCGTCCACCACCACGGGAAAAAGGCCCAGCCGCTCGATTTGCATCAGCGCCGCCGAACGGTCCGCCACCTCGAGAACGCCCTGCACCACTTCGCCGGAACGGCGGCGGGCTTTGTAAGCAAACTGTGCCATGGTCTGTAACGGTTCTTTCTATTTTGAACTCGAATATCAGCGGAAAGTTTCCGCCGATTTTAAAAGCAATCAGTGATCGGTCATCAGTAATCGGTGTTCAGTTTTCAGTATTCAGTGAGCAGACGCGCGAACGCAGCAACCGATTACTGGCCACTGATCACTGATTACTCTTCGCCGTAAAGCCCACCGATTCATTCAAACTCCCGCGCCGATACCCCTGCAAATCCAGCGTGACGTGCTTGTAGCCGATTTTTTTGAGCGCCTCGGCCACGCGCGCGGGCACGCCGCCGTTGAGCAACTTCGGGATTTCAGTCACACCCACTTCGATGCGGGCCAGATGAGTGACAGGTGACGGGTGACAGGTGACAGGATCATTGCCATCGGACGTGCGCGCGGTATTTCCTGTCGCTTGCCACTTGTCACTTGTCACCCTCAGTTCGTGGTGCCTGACCCGCACATCATAAAACCCCAGGTCCTTGAGAACGTTCTCGGCCTGCTCAATCATTTTCAATTTTTCTTCAGTGACCGCTTCGCCGTGTGGAATCCGCGAACTGAGGCAGGCCATCTGCGGTTTGTCAGCCGTGGGCAGGCCGAACTGCGCGGACAACTCGCGGATTTCCGCTTTCGTCAAACCGGCTTCCTTGAGCGGCGTGCGCACTTGAAACTCCGCCGCGGCCTGCGCGCCGGGCCGGTAGTCGCCGATGTCACTCGCATTCTCCCCGTAAGCGATCACCGCAAAACCCTCCGCGCGCGCGAGGGGTTCCAGTTCCGTGAACAACTCGTGCTTGCAGAAGTAACAGCGGTCATTCAGGTTGGCCAGGTAATCGGGATTGCTGAACTCTTGCGTTTGGACGACGCGCACGGGAATTTGAAATTGTTCCGCCAGCGCCAGCGCCTCCGCCAGTTCGCGCCGCGGCAGGCTCGGCGAATCCGCAATCACGGCCAGTGTCTTGTCTCCCAGAACCTCGCGGGCCACCCGCGCCAGGAAGGCCGAATCCACTCCGCCCGAATAAGCGACCAGGCACGAGCCATAAGAGCGCAGCAACGCGCGCAATTGTCCCAGTTTGGTCGATGACACGAATAGAACGTGCCATTTCCGAACCGCTTTGTCGAGCCGGGTGAAGGCGGGCGGAACGGGCGGGTTTTCCGTCAGAAACGCGCCGGGGAGGTCGTGTCCGTGCCCAATGGGAAGGCGGGCGTCTCGACGACGACGAACTTGCGTTCCAGCAGACCCGCCAGATAGCGGTAAGCCTCCAGGTCGGTCCCGCAAAAATCATCAATCACTTTCAAGAACGTTCTGTGTTTGAGCACCAACAGGCAGAGGTCAATCTCCTGCGGCAACAGGTCCTGCAACTCGGCCGGCAGCGGATTGGCGAGCGTCATCTGCGCGGACAGGTCGGGCAGCATCTTCTCCAGGCAGACCAATTCGTCGTGCTGGCAGGCGCCCTCCAGCAGCAGCACCTCGGTCGGCTGGGTGATTTCCTCTTTGACCGGTTGTTGCTCCAGCGGCCGCAGTTCAAAGGTGCCGCGCTGCCAGCGCAACAGGCGATACACTGTCCGTTCCGGCGTCACCGCGCAACTGCCGTTGATGTTGGCGCCGCAAATCCGGCCTTCGCGCAGGTACATCCGACCCAGACCCTGTTCGGAGCGGATGATCAGGATGCCGCTCTTGCGGGAATGGCACAACAATTGGAGCAGGTCCACGATCGGAATTTCCTTGATCAAGCCGGAGATCAGGCGGCCGGTTTCCAGAGTGGTGGTTTCCCAATCGGCCGCCTCGCTGGTTTTCGCCACGGGCGCGGGCGGGCGGGCCAGGGCGGGCGGCGCCTCGCCGGCCACCAGTTCGCAATTCATCGTGCCGATCAAAAGACGGTCGCCCGGCTGAAGCACTGCCCGGCGGATTTTTTCGCCGTTGACGTAGGTTCCGTTGGTGGATTCCAGGTCTTCCAGGACCACTTGCCCGTCCTGGACGCCGAGGGCGGCATGACGACGCGAGGTCAGACAGTCGGTCAGGATGACGTCCGCGTCGCTGGCCCGGCCGAAAAGAACCACGCCCTGCAACGGCAAAGGAAGGCGTTTGCCCTGATCGGCGCCGGAAACAAACAACAGGGCAAATAAACTTGCCCCATGCACTTTGGGTTGTTCTTCAACAAGGGTCACGCTCCTCAAACGAAGCAATAGTCGTTCCGCAAAGGGGCGCCGGCCGCCGCTGAGGAGTTTTCGCCCCTTTGCGAACCAGGGCCGGGTCGCCTTCGCTGCGCCCAGCCCGCTTCCAGTGCGCGGCCTCCTCAACGCGTCTGCACCAGCGCCTGAAATGGCCGGCCCAAATGTTCGGGGTGTGTCAGGGTTTGAAACTGTCGCCGGCGCGCTGGCGTCCACTCGGCAAACGGCGCGCCCGGTCGCCAGGTTTCTTCGGCGATGCGGGTCAGGAACTTCGCTTGCGAAAGCAGGGATTCGGTTTTCAAACCCTCGCTTTCTCCGGCCCGCTGCAACGCCGTAAAATTGACATGCGCCGTCAGATCCTGGTCGCCGGGGCGCGCCAGCAAGTCAGCTTCGGGGCGATGTCGATGGTAGGCGCGCAACGTGCCGGCGGCGCGGTGCGGAACAAAAAAATCTTCTTCCTTTAAGCCATAGTCCACTGTCATCAAGCGCCCCGAACGCAAGGCGCGCGCGGCCTGCTGCCACCCCGATTGGGCCGCCGGGCTGGACTCGGTGGTGAAACCGTCCGGCAGCACGGCCAGCAATTCGGCAGACAGTTGCGGCGGGCGTGCGGACAGATGGGCCTGGCCCGCATCCTCCGGCATCCTCGCCCAGACCAACTGTCCCTCCTCCAGCGTCACTCCCCATTCAAACCATTGGCGGGCGCGCGCGTCCCAGCCGTGCCGGCGGACCGGAACAGCGTCGAGCAGTTCGTTGGAAAAAATCACGCCGCGAACAACGCTTGTGCCAAGGGCCTCCCAACGGTCAAACCACTGAAGCTTTCCGGAAAAATCGCTCAGGGAATTTTCCTGCCACTCCCGGCGCCGCGGAGAAGGCTCCAGGATCGCATATTCCAGTCGTTCCCATAATTCCCTTCGGTGGGTTTGCAGGTAGCCGAGGATGTCCCGCGCCAGGCGTCCGTCATGCGCGCCCGCCTCGACGAGTTGGACCGGTTCCGCCGGGCTTCCCCCCGCCGCGTCGAGCCACCGGGCCAACTGGAAGCCCAGCAATTCGCCGAACAAGCTGCCCACGCTGACGGAGGTGAAATAGTCGCCGCGCCGGCCAATCGAGGCAGATTTCCTTTCATAATATCCATAATCTGGACAGTAGAGGGCCAGCTCCATGAATTTCTCAAAGGAAATAACGCCTTGGCGGACAATTTGCTTCCCGATCAATTCGCGTAGCGCACGCATTGGTTTGCGGACAGTTGTTTAACAGAAAACAGAACCGACTGGAAACTCGAAGAGCAAGTTATGGCCAAAATCGACGCTTTCTTCAATTTAATGTTCGAGCAAAAAGCTTCGGACCTTCACCTCACGTCCGGCAATCCGCCCATCCTGCGCATCAATGGCGAATTGAGCCGCGTGGACTTTCCGGCGCTGGAGAGCGACGCGCTCAAGGCGATGCTCTACGAAATCACGCCGGAGTACAAGATCAAAACCTTTGAAGAGTCCGGCGACGTGGACTTCGGCTACGAAATTCCCAACCTCTCGCGCTTTCGCGTGAATTTCTTCAACCAGAAAAACGGTGTCGGCGCCGTGTTCCGCCAGATTCCTTCCAAGGTCCTCTCTTTTGAGGATTTTGAAAAATTCGACGCGCCCCTCCCCAACGTGCTCAAGAAATTCGCCATGCTCCACAAAGGGCTGATCGTGGTCACGGGCCCCACCGGCAGCGGCAAGTCCACGACTCTCGCGGCCATGGTCGATTACTGCAATAAAAACCGCAAGGACCACATCATCACCGTCGAGGATCCCATCGAGTTCGTGCATGAAAGCAAGAGTTGCCTGGTCAACCACCGCGAGGTCGGCCTGCACACCGTGTCCTTCGCCTCCGCCTTGCGCGGTTCGCTGCGCGAGGACCCGGACATCATCATGGTGGGCGAAATGCGCGACCTGGAGACCATCGAACTGGCCTTGACGGCGGCGAACACCGGCCACCTGGTCTTCGGCACCTTGCACACCCAAAGCGCCGCCAAGACCGTGGACCGCATCATTGACGTTTTCCCCGCCGAACAGCAGAACAAAATCCGCGCCACGCTCTCCGAATCCCTCAAAGGCGTCGTGGCCCAGGCCCTCTTCAAACGGATCGACAAGAAAGGCCGCGTGGCCGCGCTGGAAGTGCTGGTGGTCAACACCGCCGTGGCCAACCTCATTCGCGAAGGCAAGACACATCAAATCCCCGGCATGATCCAGGTCGGCAAGAAATTCGGCAACACGCCCTTCGACGATTCCATCATGGATCATCTCAAGATGAAGCGCATTTCCCCCGAAGACGCTTACGACAAATGTCTGGACAAAAAGAAATTCCGCGTGTTTCTGCCCAATCCCCCCGAGGACGACGAAAGCTGTTGAATTCCGTTTGAACCGCCTAACCTGAAATTAGACCTATGCGCACCAATGTGCTTGATCATATCCTCAGTTCCATGCAGGGAACCCACAAGGACGTTTCCGATCTGAACCTGACCGTGGACCGGCCGTTGCAAGTCGAGGCCTTCGGCGAACTGATGCCGGCCACCAGCACCCCGCCGATCGAGAAGCTGACCCCCTTTCAAACCGAAACGCTGGCGCTCAAGTTGATCGCCGGCAATCGCCGGCTGACCGAAGACCTCCTGCGCACCGGCTCCTGCGACACGTCCTACACGCTGCCCGGCAAGGCGCGCTTCCGCGTCAACATTTTTTCCCAGCGCGGCAACTACTCGATCGTCATGCGCAAGCTCAACACCAGAATCCCCACGCTTACGGAACTGGGCTTGCCGGAAATTCTCCTCCAGACCGCCCGGGAAAAAACCGGCCTGATCCTCGTCACCGGGGCCACCGGCGCCGGCAAATCCACCACCCTCGCAGCGTTGCTCAACGTGATCAACGAGACCAAATCCATTCACGTCATCACGCTGGAGGACCCGGTGGAATTTGTGCACACGCCCAAAAAAGCCACCTTCAACCAGCGCGAGATGGGCAATGATTTCGACACCTTTTCCAACGGCCTGCGCGCGGCCTTGCGCCAGTCCCCCAAGGTCATTCTGGTCGGCGAAATGCGCGACCGCCTCACCGTCGAGATCGCCTTGAGCGCCGCCGAAACCGGCCACCTGGTCGTGAGCACGCTGCACACCATTGATGCCGGGCAGACCATCAACCGCATCCTCGGCATGTTCGAAACCGAGGAACAGGAACAAATCCGCTACCGCCTGGCCGACACGCTGCGCTGGGTGGTCAGCCAGCGGCTGGCGCCAATCATCCGCGGCGGGCGCATCGCGCTGCTGGAAATCATGGGCACCAATCTGCGCGTGACGGAAAGCATCGTCATGGGCGAAAGCCAGGGGAAAAGCTTTTACGAAATCATCGAGGCCAGCTATCCCTTCGGCTGGCGCACCTTCGATAACTCCTGCCTCGAGGCCTTCGAGCAGGGCACCATCAGCCAGGAAACCGCCCTGCTCTACTGCTCCAAGCGCGGCCTGGTGGCCCGGGGCATTGACCTCATCCGCAAGAAACGGGGCGAATCCACCACCTACTACACCAAATTACACATGAAACAGGCGGAGGAGCGGAACCACAAAGAGGACAAATCGCCTTCGCTGACCCTCAAATTAAAGTAAGCCATGGCCATCGAATTTGATTTCACCAGCCCCGCAGACAAGCCGGCCCTGCTGGCCATCAGTTCGCCCAGGCTGATGGCCGAAGTCCGCGATGTCCTGACTGAACTCGGCTATGCGGTGCATCCGGCCGCCAATCACGAAGATTTCCTGGCCCGCTTTTCCCAGGTCCAATACCAGCTCGTGGTGGTCGAGGAATTGTTTTCGGCCGCCGCCCCCGCCGAAAACAAAACCTTGCTGGTCCTCCAAAACATGCCGATGCCCCAGCGGCGCCACGCGGTCGTCATCCTGGTGGGCGAATCGTTCCTCACCCGCAACGCTCTCCAAGCCTTCCAGCAAAGCGTTCACGCCGTCGTCCAGTCCGATGACATGCCGATACTCCCGCGTGTCATCCAACAGGCGGTTGCCGAGAACAGCCTCTTCCTCAACACCTATCGCGAAACCCAGTTGCGCATCGCCCAGGGCAAACTCTGAGCGGCCAGCGTTGCGCGCCAACTGACCTGCTGGGCGCATGTCACGGGCGTGTTGCCCAAATCGCCCCAGGCGTTATGTTCGGTGGGACGAGCTACGCGAGTCCCTGATTTCCCCGGCAAAGTGGAAGAAGTTTGGGACTCGCGTAGCTCGTCCCTCCGAAAAGCAGATTTGGGCAGCACGCCCTTGAGATGCGACCTGGCCTGCGGCCACGTTTTCCCCGGACTTGCTTTCCGGCCCTCGACGCTCGATTCTCGGCCTTCGACGACCCGATGACTCGTCTCGACACAGCCCTGGTGGAACGCCGTCTCTGTGAAAGCCGTGAAAAAGCCAGACGCGCCGTGCTGGCCGGGCGCGTCCAACTCAACGGACACCTCGCCCGCAAACCCAGCGACCCCGTCCGCCCCGCCGACCAACTGGCGCTGATCGCCCCGGAAAAATACGTCAGCCGCGGCGGCCACAAGCTCGAACACGCGCTGCGCCATTTTCAACTCGATGTCCGGGGCCTTGCCGCCGTGGATTTGGGCGCCTCGACGGGCGGGTTCACCGATTGTCTGTTGCAACACGGCGCCGCCCGCGTGTATGCGGTGGATGTCGGCCGTGGCCAACTGGCCTGGAAACTCCGCCGCGACCCGCGCGTGGTGGTCCTGGAGAAAACCAACGCGCGGACGCTGACGCCCGAAACGATGCCGCCCCCCTTCTCACCCGCCGACCTGGTGGTTGTGGATTGCTCGTTTATTTCGCTGCGCAAGATTCTTCCCGCCGCGATTGCATTATTGGGCGGCTCCGGTAGAATCGTGGCGTTGATCAAGCCGCAGTTTGAAGCGGGCCGGGCCGAGGCCGACAAAGGCGCGGGCGTCATCCGCGACCCGGCGGTGCACGAACGGGTGATTGCCGGGCTGAAGGAATTTGCCGGCCGCCTGCCGTGCATCCATTGGCGCGGCGTCACCGCTTCACCGCTGACCGGCCCCGCCGGGAACATAGAATTTTTGGCATTGCTTGAAAAAAATGACTGGAAGTTATCTCATAAACCGGAGGGACGAGTTACACAAGTCCCTGACTTCTGAGCAAAAGCCGTCCCGTTTGGGGACTCGTGTAACTCGTCCCTCCGATAAATCTTTTAGGAGATGAGTTCTAAACCTCTCGCGCGCGTCGGCCTGATCGCGAACACGGAAAAGGTTGCCTGTTGCGCGGTGTTGAAAAAAGCCGCGGCGCTCATCGCCCGAACCGGCCGCCGGGTTTTCACCGACGCGCCCACCGGCGGCATGGCCCGTTTGAATCTGCCCACCTGCCCGAACCCCGCGACCCTGGCGCGGCAGACCGATCTGCTGCTGGTCTTCGGCGGCGATGGCACGATGCTGCGGGTCGCCCGCGAAACCGGCCAGACCCGGACTCCGATCCTGGGCATCAACGTGGGCGGGTTGGGCTTTTTGACCGCCGTTTCCTCGCATCAATTGCCTCAGGCCCTCCGCCAGATCTGGCAGGGAGAATACACGCTCGAGGCGCGCCCGTTGCTCGCCGCCACGGGCCGCACTCACGGCCGGCCCATCGCCCAACTGGCCTTCAACGATTTTGTCATCAGCCGCGGCACCTACTCGCGGCTCATCCAACTCGAAGTGAGCGTGGATGGCGAAGTGCTCACGCAATATCGTTGCGACGGGTTGATTGTCAGCTCGCCCACCGGGTCCACGGCTTATTCGCTGGCCGCAGGCGGCGCGGTGGTTTCTCCCACGGCCGAAGTGTTCGCGCTCACGCCCATTTGCCCGCACACGCTTTCCAACCGCCCGGTCATCGTGAGCCTCCGCTCGGTCGTGCAGGTCAAAGTCATCAGCGAAAAACTGGAGACCATTCTCACGGCCGATGGCCAGGTGCAGACGGAACTGGCCTCGGGCGACGCCATCACCATCCGCCGCAGCCGCCAAGCGGTGCGCCTGGTGCGGCTGCGCGGCAGTTCGTTTTTTCAAACCCTGCGCCACAAACTCAATTGGAGCGGCTCCAGCGTATGAAGAGTTTTCAATGTTCAGTAATCAGGGCTCAGTGCCGGAAGCACAACGTCAGCCGGAACCAGGACACTGAATACTGATCACCAAACCATGGTCCGGCTCAAAGATATTGCGCAACAAGCGGGCGTCTCGGTCATGACCGTGTCCAAGGCCTTGCGCGAGGCCCCGGACATTTCGCCGGCCACCAAGACCCGCCTCAAACTGCTGGCCCAGCAGATGGGCTACGTGCCCGACTCGATGGCCCAGAGCCTGCGCAGCCGGACGACGAAATTATTCGGCTTGGTCGTTTCCTCGCTTACCAATCCGATTTTTCCCCGCCTGATCCGCGGGTTGGAGGAACGCGCCCACGAAATCGGTTATGACATCATCCTCTCCCAATCCTTGAACATTCCGGAACGGGAAGAGGCCTACATCCGACGGCTGCTCTCGCGGCGGGTGGAGGGATTGTTTCTTTCGCCCGTTTACCGGCTGGGGCCGACGGCGGCGATTTATGAGGAGTTGCGGCAACGCCGGGTTCCCACGGTGTTGCTCGGGCACCTGGCGCCCTTTTGCAGCGGTTTTGCCAACGTGGAAACCGACGATGTCAACGCCAGCTACCTGGCCACCCGGCACCTGCTGGAATTGGACCACCGGCGCATCGCGTTTTTGAGCGGTCCGCCCGCCGCGCCCTGGGCACAGGAACGCGTTGAAGGGTATCGCCGCGCGCTGCGCGAAGCCAGCCTGGAAACGGACGACCGACTGGTGTTCAACGCCGGCAGCACGATCGAACACGGCGCCAAAGCCGCGCTGCAAATGATCAACGAGCGGTCCGACGCCACCGCCATTCAGGCCGTGACAGACCTGGTGGCCGTCGGCGCGGCGAACACTTTTTTGGACCAGGGCCTGAACATTCCCGCCGACCTCTCGGTGGTCGGCTTCGGCAACATTCTCGTCGCGGAATATTTTCGGGTGCCCCTGACCACCATCCGGCAACCCAAGCTGCGCCTGGGCGCCGCCGCCATGGATCTCATGGCCAGATTGATGCGCGGCGAACCTCCGGTCAGCAAGCGCCTGCCGGCTGAACTCGTCGTGCGCGCCAGCACCGCCCCACCGCGGGCCAAGTGAACCGCCGTGCTCTGGCTGCCCATCTTCCAGACACGCCCGGTTGGTATCCGATGTGCTTCAGAAAAGGTCATGAAGAAAATTATGATTGGCATCGGTGTGTTGACCCTGGTGTTCGGTGTCGTCTGGGCGGGAAAAGCCTGGTCCAGCCTGCAGGTCAACGCCAAAACGGCCAAGTTCAACGAAGACGTGGAAAACCTCTTTGTCGGCCTGCAAAAATTCAAGGAACGCGTCGGTTCTTACCCCATGGGCGGCAACGCCGAAGTCGCCAAGGCGCTCCAGGGCAATAACCCGAAAAATGTCATCATTCTCGTCGGCCGCAAAAACGAGGTGAACGAAAAGGGCGAATTCGTCGATCCCTGGGGAACCCCGCTGCGTATCTATTTTTCTGACAGCGGTGTCCTGGTCCGCTCCGCCGGCCCCAATCGCCGTTTCGATGACAGCACTGTCATGGAAGCGGACGATTACATCCGCTCCAATTAGACAGTCCCCCGCCAACAGGCCTTTTCCTGTCCGGAGTTCCGCCTTCAGGCGGTTGGCAAGTCATATCATTTCTCAGTAATAATCGGTAGAAACGATAAAGCGGCCCGTCACCCCGGCGCTGCCGGAGGGAGAGGGAGAACCGCATCCCCTCTCTCGCCAAGACGGGCGCGCTCAGACTGCGAACACGCTGCCGATGATTCCCCCTCTCCCGCCGGAAGACAACTGTTGGGTATTTGGCACCGGACAATTCACTGTGCGCGCCGCCCATCGGGATACCATTTGAGGCAGCAGAAGCCGGTTCCCACAACCTCAAATACTCCTTCACAACGTGAGTTATCAATACCAAGTGCCTGTTTACGTTTACTTTTCTTACCTTCTGTATCAATCGGCGGGTTTCACAAGGATAACTTTTAAACTTGGGTTTGACTGTTGCATATTTCGGCGAATTAACTCTGCATCACCGAGAGCTTCGTCGCTTGCAATAAGTTCGACTGTAAACACCCGGTGCCATTTTATCCAAGCTTTCACCGATATGAATACACTACCACGGGTGAAATAATGCATTTCAATTCGCTTTCCCAAATACTCAGGAGTAACAAGACTCAGCAAATAACGCACTTCGACCTCGACAGGATTCTTTCCCTGGACTTCATGACCAATTTGTATCGATTTGATTTCAAACCCTTGGGCAACTAAGTTTTGCAGGCACTTTTCCAAACTTTCATATGGAACTGATAGCCTAACAAGGCTACTCCGTTCGTAATAGAAGTAAACAGCCGGCACCGTGATTAGCAGAAAACAAAACCAAAACATGACCTTAACTTTTCTCCGCCCCAGAAATTCGGTGACGACGGATTTCATTTCCTCAAATTCGAAGAGTCAATGTTAGTCCTCTCAAAATATTTTACCCCAATAGTGGTATACTTTGCACTGCAAGTTCAATTCCTCGGAAAAGGTGGTGGCCATGTAGGCGGCGCATTTCGACTAGTGCAAGATGGCGGAGGAGGCAGAGGAGGCCAACGAGGAGGAGGAGGAGGCTTATCGCACACACAATCAAGCCCCCAGTGCTTGATAATTACACCTTTGGTAAAGACGTAGCTTACCCAAGTTCGGCAGGATTTCATAATTGCTCCTCTCCTTTCACATGCCAGACTGCAACCTGCTGCCTCCCAGAAATAACAATTCTTATACGTCCTTAATCCGAGACTATCAACATCGTTTACTGGGTTATTCTCAAGCATCTGATAAAGATTAGCTCCCCCGTATTCCTGAATTGGATCGCGGTTGAGCCAGCGGCCAACGGTGGGATCGTAGAACGCGGGGGCATTGATTGCCCATGACATCAGAACGAGCGGAAAACACCGTTTAATGTGTCTTAAAATCGGGTTCATATTTTCTTCTAAGTGTTGGGCTGTTACTATCATCTTCCTGACAAATCGAACACGCCAGAAGCAAGCGCCAGCCTTTGCTTCGCGTCCGCCAGCAGCAATTGGTAGCCGCGTGTGTTCGGCGCCATGCTTGCGGCCTCCGCGAAGCTCTGCGCGGCCTCTGGCCACCGCCCTGCTTCGCGCAGGCAATGGCCACGAATGGAGAGGAACACTGCCAGTTCCTCGGCGGGAGACAGTGATTTCAGGTAGCCTTCGGCCTCGATTTCCTCTTCGTTCACAGCAAAAGGCCACTCCCTGAAATGATCATCGTCGTAGTGGTTCATTCCTTTGCCGGTGGCTTCAAGGTTGAACCTCTCTCCGGCGCCCTCCCAACGCACGAACAAATGGGCCTTGGTCGTGACGAGCTTCAGCGGGTAGCCCAGCCGCCGGCCAAGGGCCACGTAAAGCACTGGCATGGAACTGCAAGTGCCCATCCGCCTCTCGCTCAGCAACCCATGCAGGAAAACATCACCCGAGTCGGCGAAGAAGTGGTCGTCTGGGTCCGTCAGAGTTGGACTCTCGATCAGGCGGGGATTGTAATGAACACGGAAATCCTCATAGACTACCACAGCCATCATGAGCATTCTGAAGTAGCCTTCCGAATTGTCAAACTCGGCGGGGTTGGCGCGGAATCGGTAGAGGTGCCGCTCGGTTTCAGCCTTGATTTGCTTTGCCCATTGGTCGAGCCGGGTCAGACAATCTCTTACGTCGAGGTCATCTGCTCCGGGCAGCCCTTGGGCACACAACAGGTTTGCCAGCGTAGTATCGCCCTGCTCCAAGCCAGTAGCGGGTCTCGCTAAAAGCTCTTGGAGTGTTCTGGGAATGATTGCTTCGCGAGGGGCGGCGGTTTTGGGCGACATCTCAAAACCATCAGTGGCTCTGCGGGTAGTCCAGGCGAAAAGCAGGATGAGTGCGGTTGTTGCCGCTGCTCCCGTCAAGGTCCACTTTTTGGTGCTGGCACTCATTTTTCAGTTCAATGTTCCCTGGCTGACCGGCTAGGATTTGCATTCACAATTCCAAACTGTTTGACCGTGGCTTGAGCACCGCACGATACCTACACCATTCGACGGGAAACCCCGTGCTACGCGCTTAATCGTAATAAACCGCAGTCACGGTCGAGATTACTTTGCTGCTCGAGTCAAAGTGAACTTCCCTCTTCTTGTAGGTGCCGGATTTCCCCGGTTTGGTATAGTGGTAAATGATCTCGAACTGCTTGAGTTCACGACGCGTTGGTTCTCCAATCCTGGCCACGACTTGCTGCTTTGTCAGACCCTTGAAATCTCCTTCCAGATAATCACCTGAGTGTGCTGCGACGATGCCGGATTCAGCAAACCGAAGGTTGGACGCTTTGCCAAACAAGTTATAAGAGACGCTTCCGTCTCTGCCCTGGATCGCAGAGGACTGGGATTCACGAGGGAAATACGACCAAACCTCTGACCAACTCTGAGTAGTCGTTGCCCAAGGAGCTCCCATTAACGCGCGGACTTCTTCAGGCGACATGCCTTGCTTCAATTGGCGAAACTTTTGTTCGGAATAGCCGTTCATGAACTTCGTTTCCTCAGAATACAAAACACGATCACAGGCAGAAAGCCAAACCGCCGAAAGAGTCAGACTAAACAGCAAGCAATTGCTCATCGGATGAAGGGAATCGGAGGAAAGAAAGGATTCGGAGGAAAGTATGGAGGATTCATTTCCGGGTCAGGCGCGAATTTCCATCTCTTCTTGCACTCGATGTCCTTTGCTTGCCCACCCTTGTCACACCGGATTGTGCAAGTCACACCGTTTGGAATCTTCAGAATTCCTTTCGGCGTCGCCACCGCGTCAGCGTCCGCACAATTGCCAGGGTCGGGAATTTCTCTCCACGGGTCTTTCTTGTTCTTCACGTCGTCTTCCCACCCTTCTTCCGGGAGACGTTTTGCTTTGTCTTTACATTTGTTCTTGTCGCACGACTTGTCCGTGCAAAGTTGGCCAGGCCCAGCGAGTTCTTTGCCGATGTCGCGAAAGATGCCGAGGCCATCAGTGTCTATGGCGTTGATTGGATCATGCGCTACAAACCCGTAAAGGTTTATACCGCCCTCCTCTTTGATCGGATCCCGATTGAGCCAGCGGCCGACGGTGGGATCGTAGAAGGCCGAGGCAAATTCTGCGCCACAAACCAGGAACGCCAGGTTCAACAGCAGGAGGAGTCGCGGTTTCATAATTTAACTTCGGTTTCGGTTGGTCAGTTTTCTTCTGCGAGTAAGCTGCTTCGAATCAGGGCGTTGTGCGTGCACGTCTGAATATTTCCCGCCGGATCGTAGGCATAGCCGAACTGTTCGTGCATTCGGTCGGGAGTGCCGTTGATCTCCTTGCCCTTGGCCCACACCAATTGGCCGTTGTCGTCGCAGGCGTAATGCAAGGTCTCCGAGAAATCGTTCGTCATGGTATTCAAGTGTAAAAAGTGAGGACAGACCCGTTCACCTACTTTAAGTGTTCGACAATATCCGCATTTGAGCCGCGACCTCCCGGCCGACCATCAGCGCCGTAGCTAACAAGGTAGATTTCGCTCGGGGCGTTGCTGAATGCAAGGATTGCAAATTGACGCCCCCAGCCATCAATCACGATGTTTGTGTCCTTACTTTGGATCGTCACAAGCATCGATAGAAGGGTTGTTGGCCACGTCCCAACGACGTGGCGATAGTGGTGACATTCCTGAGCGAGCTGGTCGATACGATAGTACGTAACTTCATTGTGAGGCTGCCTGCTAAACGATGTATTTGTTGTCCGCATTATTACGTACAGGGTACCGACGATGTATATGGCAATGACTGTAATCGCCAATCTCCATTTAGTTAGTGTCATAAACTACGCAGAGTTGTCACAGACGATATATATTATGTAGTCGTAGGATGGCGGGAAAGATGGTCGTCTGCCAATGATTATACCTAATGGTCGATTAATTGCCCTTGTGGAAGTTTTCGTTTCTTCCGAGGTATTCCCTCGGCAGTCGGTGCACGTGTAGGTCGCCGTCACTCTAATGAATCTGATAGTCGAGTAATCACCCCATCCTGAAACTGACGATCCAGACATGATGCAATTAACGGTGCAGGGGCAAAGCTTTGGACAGAGAATGGGGTATGTAAATTCCCCGAATGGGTCATAATTATACAAAGGAGAATTTATAAAGGCTTGATACAAGTTAAGTCCCCCCTGTTCTCCTAAGGGATCCCGATTCATCCACCGCTGCACCTCCGGCACATAGAATCGGTAGCCGAAGTAAACGAAGCCGCTTCGGAGGTGAGCCTCTTTGCTGGAGAAGCGATACCGGTTCACATCCGCTCGCGGGCCGTTGATTGATAGCGTGTTGCCATACGGGTCGTAGGCGTAACGCGCCACGACGATCTGATTCGTGTTCACCAGCGCCGTCACGTTGCCGTTGCCGTCGGCGTGGTAATACGCGGTAGCCACAGTGGCGGCGGTTTCCGTATGATCTGTCATCGCCAGCAATCCACCTATGCCGCCGGCACCTTCCATCGCTCCGCTCAGATCACGTCCGCGCGCGTAGGTGATCGTAGGCGTGTTGTTCCCGTCACGCTCCTGCACCACCAACATCCCGTCATACACGTAGCGCGTCTCGGTGGCCACGGCGTAGCTGCTGCCGTTCCACGTGTATTCCTTGCGCACCCGCAGCCGGAGTTTTCCGTCGTAGGTAAACTCGCTCTTCCAACTGTTGGTCTCCGTGATGCGGATCAGTTGATTCTCATCATCGTAATCATACCCCCGCCGCCCGTCGCTGGTCAGATTGCCGTTCGCGTCGTATTGGAACACCTGGTTGGTGGGCAGCCAGGCAGTGATCGTGTTGAAGTTGGTCGAAGTCCCCTTGGTGGCGACCGCCGTAAATGTGTTCGTACCATTCGCCGGAGTGTGATTGGTGCTGGCGAACATTGCGTCCAAGTAAAGCACCGAATTGGAGTTGTTCACCTTCACGCTCGTCGGGCTGCCCAAGGTGGCGCCCGACACGGTCAGTGTGCCGCTGCGCGTCGCGTTGCTGAGTTGATTGAGATTGTTCACCGTAAAGGTCTGTTGGAGCAGATTGTTGGTCCGCACGCTCAGATTGCCTGCCGCATCATAGCGATAGCCGAACTGTTCGTGCGACCGGTTGGTGGCCGGGTTCGGCTCGCGGCCCTTCGCCGAATACAGTTGCCCAAGATCGTCGTAGAGGTAGTCCCACGCATTGGTAAAATAATTCGTTTCCGCCGTGCGCTGCCGCGCCGCGTTGTAACCGTAGCTGTGCGCGTTGGTCACCTGACCGCCCAACCCCAACAGCTTCGTCGCCAACAGCAGGCCGTCGGTATCATACGCGTTGTTCGCCCGCGTGTTGAGGTTCCCAGCCGCATCCGCCTCGACGCAAACGGTTTGGCAAAACAGTTTTAGGCCTTATCTAAGGGCGATTCAGGACTGACACTTGCACGGCGACGGCGAGCGACAATCGTTACGATGATCCAAGCAAATATCCATCCAAAGCATAGTGGGGGCAGAATAATTGTTCCGTCCGGGAACAAAGCAGCGACTTTGGCTTTGCCAATAATTCCGTAAAGGCACGCAGGAACAATTAAGCTCCAGAACACAGCCCATCCCGTGAGCAATGCCCATCCCGTGATTATAGCTAGCAATCTGTTCTTCAGCCACTTTCCAATCCAGCCAACACTAATAATAGCTAAAATGAAGCTTATGCCAACCGCGAAACGAATAATCCAAATCATAGTACTCACATCGTCTTCGGCGAAATGTTATTGATGTTTTTACAATCGCCAGGCGTCAGCCGCGCATCGCAGCATTAGATCCTTCGATCAACGTGGACTACCAGAGTCGATAAACGTTAATTCAAAATTTTCATTAAGGATTAACGAACGCTGCGGAATCCAGATGAGGAAAACCGTGCCCGGTATGTTGTACGGGCTCGAATTTTTCCCTGAATATAAAAACGTCCAATTCTTGCTGAGTGTGCCTTTGACTTTGCACTTGGTTTCACACTTGCAAGATCCGTCTTCACAGGGCTGACATTTCCAACTGCAGGTGGCACGGAGATACAATTGCCATCGCCCTGTCAAAAACCACTTTAAAGATGCCCCCAAACCTAGTGTTGAACGATTTTCCCAAAAAGGGTTAAATTCGGATTCATAAAAAGTTTTTCCGTATACGCCAGACTGGTTACAAGCCCAAAGTCGTCGTCCCTGCTCCAAAAGTTCGACACCGAAAGCGGTGACTTCTTCACTGATCTTAACCTCGTTGATCAGATTCTGCGAAAGCTTCGTGCTATTGTTAATCCAAAAGGTTGAAAAGATTAGATCAATTGCATTTTCGTTATCCCACAAACCCAGACTATCAAAATTCCGTACTGGGTTATTATGGAACGCTGCATGTAAGTTCTTGCTGTTTTGTTCCCCAATTGGGTCCTGGCTGAGCCACCGCTGCCATTCCGGTGCGTAGAAGCGGAACCCATAGCAGTAGAGGCCACTTCGCAGAAGTTCCTCTTTGGAGGAAAATCGAAACCGGTTCACACCCGCTCTCGGGCCGCTGATGGCAAGCGTATTGCCGTATGGATCGTACGAGTACCGAGCTACTACAGTTCCATTCGTACTCACCAGAGCGGTCACGTTGCCATTGCCATCCGCGTGGTAGTAGGCTTGCGCAACGGTCACGGCTGTCTGCGTGTGGTCGGTCATTCCGAGGAGCCCGCCAATGCCCCCGGCACCGTCCATCGTCCCGCTCAAGTCCCGACCGCGCGTGTAGGTAATGAGCGGTGTGTTGCTTACGTCGCGTTCCTGAATCACCAGCATCCCGTCGTAAACGTATCGGGTCACCGCGTTAAGTGACCACGCGCCGGAAAACCACTGGTATTCCTTTCGCACCCGTAACCGCATCCGCCCGTCATACGTAAACTCAGTCTTCCAGTGGTTGGTTTCCAGGATGCCGATAAGCTGGTTCTCATCGTTGTAACTCATGGCCTGTCGGCCATCACTCAGAAGATTCCCATTCGCGTCATACGTGAACGGCTGCGTCACGGGCAGCCAAGCGGAAATCGCGTTTGTGTTCGTGAACCCCCCGTTCGACGCAACCGCCGTGAACGTGTTGTTGCCATCCGCTGGCGTGAATCCGTCCTTGGCAAACGAACGGTCCAGATACCGCGCGGCAGCTAGACCATTCACCGTCACGCTAGTTGCGTTGGTCTCTGTCACGCCGGAGACCGTCAACGCGTTGGTCACGTTCCTCGTGATATTACTCAACTGATTAAGCGCATTGACCACGAAACTCTGGACCAGTGCGTTGTTCGTCCGCATTTGGAGATTGCCTGCCTCGTCATACTTGTAAAGGAACTGCTCATGCAATCGGTTCGTCGTGCCGTCGCGGCCCTTCGCCGACACCAACTGCCCCGCGCCGTCATACACGTAATCCCAAGCGTTGCTGTAGAAGTTCGTGACCGTCGCGCGCTGGTTTTCGAGATTGTAAACGTAGCTGTGAGAGTTGAGAAGCGTGTTCCCAGAGTTCTTAAGTTGAGTCGTGAGCAACCGCGCGTTGCCGTCGTAGGTGTTCGTGATGTAGGAACCGCCGGGCAGTGAGAGTTTGTTAATCAGAGACGCCGGGGAAAGCGTCCCTCCCACTTTGTAGTCGTAGGTGAATGTTCCCGAGCTGCTGACGGTGTTGCTCAGGCGTTTCATCGTGTCGTACGTATGGGTCTGCGTCCACGTCCCACCGGCGGGGTTGGTTACTGTGAGGCTCGCGCGCAATCCGTTGGCACCCGCGTAAGTCACCGTATCGGCCGCCCACGGGCCGTCCTCGCGGAGCAGATCCAGGTTGGTGTAAGCGTAGCCCGTAGTCCCCACTTCATCCACCATGTTCGTCAGGCGGTTGACCTCGTCGTACTGGAAGGTAATGTCGGGGCTGGTGGGATAATTGATGTTCGTGAGGTTGCCCGTGTCGTCGTAGCCATACCGAGTCAGCCCCTTGGCCGGCGTGTAACGCGCCGTCAACCACCCGTTGGCGTTGTAACCGTTGGTCAGCACCACGCTGCTGTTGGCGTCCAGCTTGCGCGTCATCCGGCACTCGATGTCGTATTCCCAACT
>CAZIFU010000104.1:0-104985 GCA_964539075.1 uncultured Verrucomicrobiota bacterium
TCATCGCGCTTCACGCCGTTCTCCAGGTTGGCGATCAGCGTTTTCGCTTCGGCGGCTTTGCCGAAATGATGCGCGGCGAGGGCGAAAAGCGCGCGGGTGTAGGCGTTGAGCTTTTCGCGATTGGCCCAGAGGTTGTCGAAGGCCTTTTTTTCAAAATTCGAGAGGCCGGATTCTTTTTGCGATGCCTTGTGGACGGCGAGCGCGTGGAGCATCCACGCCTGCATGTCGGGATTTTCCTCCTCTTCAACGAGCGTCTTGTCGAGAAAGGCGGCGCCGCGGTCGAGGACGTTGGCTTTGATTTCCACGCCGGCCTGCCTGGCGAGCGTGAGGCCCCAGACGACGTAGGCGGTCATCCAACGGTCGCTGTCGCCCGGCTTCCACCAGCCCCAGCCGCCGTCGCCGTGCTGGAAGTCATAAAGCCTTTCGAGGCCGGCTTTCACCATTTCGTCGAGCTTGGCCAGATCCTTTTTGCCTTTGGGCTGCGTGGCTTTCACGTTCGCCGGCTCGATGCCGCCGAAGACCCGGCCCATCACGTCTTCGGGTGCGAGGCCGAGGTCCTTGAGCGTCCGGGCGGTGATGGCGGCGGGCAGGAAACGGCTCATCGTCTGCTCGGTGCAGCCGTACGGGTAATCAATCAGATAGGGCAACGCATCGAGCATCGTGACCGCGAGGCTCGGCGTGACCTGCACGGTGAGCGTGGTCGAGCCGGGTTTGCGTTCCCTGGGCAGGTCGAGTTTCACGGTGATGTCGTTGCCGCGGACTTTGCCGGCCTTGGTGAGGAACTTCTCGATGCCGTGCTCGTGCGCGAGGCAGGTCTTCTCCATCGCGTCGGAAAACTTTCCGCCGCGGCCGGTGACTTTGAGTTTCACTTCGCCGGGAGATTTCACGAGGGCTTTCCAATCAGCGCGGGCCTCGCCATTGGCGGGGATGCGGAGTAGGGCAGGCTTCCAGCCTGCCGGTTGTGCGGCATCTTGCCGCGCGTTCGCCTGAACTGGCAGCAGGATGCTGCCAGAACCGGCAGGCGAGGACACCTGCCCTACATCCAACGACACCTTCACCTCCATCGCCTCGTCGGTGTTGTTGTTCACGACGGCGCTCAACACGACCTCGTCGCCGACGACGAAGAAGCGCGGGGCTTGCAGGCGCGTGATGAGGGGTTGCTTCGTGCGCGTGCTCGCGCTGGCGATGCCGAACTGGTTCGCGGCGGAGACGGCTCGCGCGGTGGCCTTCCAGCCGGTGAGCGAATCGGGATACTTCACTTCCACCGTCGCGGTGCCGTCGGGGCCGGTTTGCACCTCGGGCTGCCAGAGAATCGTGGAGCGGAAATCGGTGCGGACCACGACGGCGGGTTCTTCGCCCGTGCCGGTGCCTTTGCGTTCGCCGAGTTGCATCTCGCGCTTGTCGGCCGCCGACTTCATCAACATCCGGTTTGCTCCGCGCATGGCTTCCATCGGCGCGGACGCCGGCATCGGGGCCGCGGCTGCGGCCAGTTCAGACATCGGTGCAACGGCGTCGGCTGCGAAGGCACCCTCTTGCCGCCAATATCGCCCGCCTCCACCAGCACCACCGCCGCCACCACTATTGCCCATGGCCGCACCCTCGCCAGCTTGTCGCCGAGCTTCTGCCTCCAAATCATCCATCAGTAAATCCTTCTCCCACACGACCAGCTTCGCGTAGCTCCTCCAGTTCATCGTGGCCTGCATCTGGATCTGGTGCGGGCGCTTGGTGCCGTAAAAAAACTGCCGCGGGTCGCCGGCATAATCGCTCTGGATGTAGAACACCGATTCATCCACCAGGCCGAACGCGACCTCCGCCGCGACCGGTTTGCCCTCGTGGTCGCGCGTTGTGACGACGAACGTGCCCTGCTCGCGTGGCTGGAGCTGGGCGCGGTCGGGCTTCACGTCCACGGTGAGGAAATTTTTCGTGGGCGGCACGATGATTTGTTTCGTGTCGGTGAAAAACTGCCGGTCGCTCACGAGCGCCGCGCTGAGGAAAATGTTTGGCACATGCCGCTCAGCGATGTCCAGCTCGACGAGCTTCACGGTGCCGGTCACGTGGACGAGCTGGTAGCTGTAAAGGTCCTCGCCCTCGACGCTGAAGAGCACGTAGCGGTCGGCCGCCGGCGTGACCAGCATCACCGGCGCGCGCTGGCCGACGCGGAACGTGTCCTGGTCCGCGATGATTTCCACGCCACCGTGGCGGTAGCCCAGATCCGTGGTCGCGTTGTTGGCAACCCAGACCGTGGTCTCGGCTTGGACCTGATTTACGATTTGCGATTTGCGATTTACGATTGCGTCGTCGCTCGTCCATGACACGCGATAGTAACCCTCGCGTTCAGGAGTGAAGGTGAATTCACCTTTGCCTTCCGCATCGGTCTTAACGCCCTGCGTCTTGATTTCGTCATGCTCGTAGCCGCGGAACTTGAGCCGCCAATCGCGCTGATCGGGGCGCTCCGGCGGCGGCGGCCAGATTCTGGTTTGCGCCTGGAGTTTCCTGAGTTCGTCGCCCTTCACCTCGCGGCCGTCGGGCGCGAGCCAGATTTCAAACCAGTAATCGCGCACGAGCTTCACAATGCCCTCGCTCGACACGGGTTGGTCGTTCGCGTCGGCGGCTTTGAACTCGACGCGCACCTTGTCCTGCGGACGGTAAAGGTTGTGGTCGGGCCGCGCGAAAACGTAGTAGCGCTGCTGGGTGACGCGCACGGTGCCGCTGCCCGTGATTTCGCGGCGGCTCGAATCGGTCACGCGCGCCTCGACGCGATACTCGAAGTCCTGCCCGCCGCCCTTGGGCGTCTCGAAGTTGAGCGCGGCCTTGCCGGTCGCGTCGGTCTTGAGCGTCTCGCGTTTGATGATTTGCCCGCCACCGCGACCCCCGCGGCCAAAGCGGTTCGCGGCCTCGTCCATGTCCTCGCAGAACCCCGGGAAATCGCGCTCGCGCCGCCACGTGCGCCAGAACGGGTCCTGGTAAACGAGCACCTCGACGCTCGCGTTGGCCACCGCGCCGCCGAAATAATAATCCGCCTGAATGCTGACCTCGACGGTTTCGCCCAGGCGGAAGGTTTTTTTGCGCCTGGGTTCACCGGCTGCCGGCGGGACGCCGGCGCTCCCAGGTTCCTCCGGTGTCTGCACGGTGACTTTAAACTCGGGCAGTTTATATTCTTCGAGCCGGAAAAGTTGCGCGCTGCCGATGTGCTCCTTATGGCCCTCGGTCCAGAACTGCACCTGATATTCGCCGAGCGGCATCGCCTCGGTGAGTTCGATCGAACCCCAGGCGCTGCCGAACGCGTTGAGCTGCGCCTTGTCAGCCTTCACCTTCGCGCCGCGCGGGTCGGTGATTTCAAACTCGATGGTCGCGTTCGCCGGCGTGGAATAAACCGAGCCGTTGTAACGGCGCGCGATGAATTTCCACTGCGCCGTCTCCTTGGGACGATACGCGGGCCGGTCGGTGAAGGCGTAGATGCGCCACTTTTCGAAATCAGCCTGGCCCCAATAACTGTTGCCCTGGCTGAACGCCTGGCGGTCCGCGCTGATGGCGGCGGCGAACACTTCAAGGTTTTGATTCGCGGGCCGCGACAGATCGAAGACCGCCAGGCCGTCGGCATTGACTTCCTTCTCCGACTCGCGCGTCTGCCACCGTTTGCCGTCGTGCCATCGCTCCCAGAGTTTCACCTTGCCCTCGCGTTGCGGGGCGGAGTTGAGCGCGTTGCAAAAATAAGCGAGCGCCTGTTTGCCGGAAGTTTTCAGCACCAGCGCAGCGTCGGTGACGAGCACGAGGTCGCGCGCGCTCTGGCCGCCGCCGCGCGCTTCGAGCACGTAGGCGCCGGGCGGGAGCTTTTGTTCGAGCCGCAGCGACGCCGAACCGGGCCGGTAATCCTTCTCCTGTGCCGTAGCCGCCGACGTGAGTCGGCGCTGACCATTTGCCGAGGAAGTTTGCGCGGACTCACGTCCGCGGCTACGAGTATCGAACTCCCATTCCTTGAGCTTCTCGCGGCCCGCGAGGTCAATGGAGGTCAACCAGTCGTTACGCCGCTTCTCGTCAATGGCCGCAAGGTTCACGGCCTTCGTGAGGTCCACCGGGTAGAGCGCGAGTTCGAGGCGTCCGATATTGCGCCAGTTGAGGTGATATTGAACCTCCGAGTCCGGCAGGAAGAAATGCGAGACGCTGACGCCGAGCTGTTCGCCGGTGATGTTTTTGATCTGCTGCTGCGCCTGCTCGAAGTAGCGCGTCTCGCCTTTCTGGAACTCGGCGACGAGCCGGCGGAACAGTTCGAGCGCCTTCACGAAGTCCGGCTCCCAACGCGACCCGCCGTCCTTGAGCACGACGGCGCGGCCCTGGTTCATCATCCACTCGGCGTAATGATAGAGCGCGTCGTCATACCAGTCGGTCTTGGCGGACTTGAGCGCGGCTTCGAACTCCTCCGGAATGCGCGCCTGTTGCTCCCAGCCGCCGCCCTGCTGGCGCAGCGTCATGGCGACAAGATAATGCGCGTGCGCCCGGTCGTTTTCCGACTGCGCGATCTTCAGCACATTCTCGGCGACGGCGATTGGCAGCACATTGCCGTAGTTGCCGTAGGAGTAATTCCGCTCGCGCCCCGGCGGCTCCGCGATGCGCCAGACGATGCCGAGGTAACGCCCGCGGGCCGGCTCGACCTCGCGCGCGCCCGCCCACCAATCGAGCGCGTTCTGATAAAATGGCCAGGCCGCGCCCCAGTTCTGTTGATTACGGCGCGTCCACCAAAAATCCCCGAGCGACTCCTGCACCTCGGCCCACACGCGGTCCTTGTCTTCTGTGCGTTGAATATCCCGAACCAGCTTGTCGAGCGCGTCGCGCGCCGAGTCGAGCTTTGTCGTGTCCGCCCGTTGCGTGGACGCTTCCGAGCGCCACTGTGTGTCCGCGAGCCGGAACTGCACCCAGCGCACCTCGGCGGGCGGGAGGTTGGTGACGTTTACTTTGCGGTAGATTTCATTCGCCCTGGCAAACGACTTCTCGGCGAAAAGCCGCTCGGCCTCCGTCTTGAGCGAATCGTAGTCGGCGGGCTGGGCGGCCAGGGAACAGGCAAGCCGGAGCATCGTCAGCGGCAGAAATAAAGAGCGCGGTTTCATAGTTATCCTGTTGGACGGAACGGGGGGGAAGAATACTCCCACCGGCAAACTCTGTCAGCCTGGAAGTGGGCGCGATTGGCGGCTTTTGCGTTCTATGCGTCGGCGGCCACCATGGCCTGCCGATTGGGGGGACATTTTGCCGGCTTTCGGGCGCCAGACGGTGGAGTATCGTTGGGCCATGACGACAACCCGGTGAACCTCATGTGCGCCTCGACGAGGGCGGTGTGGCGTGGAATGACAACACGCGCTTCAATTTAAGTGCAATCCAACATGCGGCTCTTCGCCTTCCGCGACGCCACGAAACAATCCGGCCTCAAGGACGAGCCGCAGAAGTTGGATATACAGTTGAAGCAGTGAGCGGGTGACCATCTAAAAGCCCGCTTGCAGGAACCCAATTGCCTCTGTTAAATTTGCGCCATGAAAGCGACAACGATGACCTTGACCCAAAAGCGACAATCCGTTTTCCCGCTCGACTGGTGCAAACGACAGGGCCTCGAGAACGGAGGGGCGCTCAACGTGTTCGAAGTCGGCGACGCGCTGGTGATCGAACCCGTCAAGCCGCCGCCCCCGGAACTGATTGAAGCGATGTTCTCGCAATCGCCGGCCGGCAAGCACTCGCGGAAGGAAGCCGCTGCCATCGTTCAGCGATCCATCAAAAAGGTGAGGGGTGCTCGCCGTCATTGACACCGGCGTGTTTGTCTCGGGCGTTTTTTGGCGGCGCGAGCCGCACCAGGTCTTGCGCGCCTGGAAGGCCGGCCTGATCACTCCGATAGTCTCCGACCGGATTTTCGACGAATACGAAAGAGTCCTGGAGGATGTGAAGCGGGAGGAGGGTTTTGCGACGGATATTTCACCCTGGCTTGAAGCGTTGAAGGTCGCCGCCGTCTGGGTGACATCCGTGCCGCTGGGCCGGAGCGTTTGCCGCGATCCGAGTGATGACAAGTTCATCGAAGCGGCCCTGGCCGCAGGCGCCGGAACGCTGGTTGCCCGCGATCCCGACCTGACCGTTTTGAAAAAGCCTTTCGGAATTGAAATCCTGACCCCGCGCGCCTGGCTGTCCCGACTTCCCCGTTCGCAACGGCGTTTGTTGCGTTGAATTGGTGTTATGGTTTACATCCAATCCAACACGCACCTCTTCGCCTTCCGCGACGCGACGAAACAATCCGGCCTCAAGGACGAGCCGCAGAAGCTGGATATTAAATTGAAGAACTGATCCAAAGCCTATGCCTGCTTCAGACCAAGAATACGAGATTGAAGACCTGATCAAATTTCTAAAAGAGGAATTTGAGCGCATCATTGTATGCAACAGGCCATTGAGGGAGGCCTTCTTGATTTCCGACGGTTTCATTCCACCACTTCGTAAAGCGTGCCGTCGAGGACGAACTGCACCTGGCGCCCCAGTGCAAGCCACGGGCGCGCGGCGGCGTTTTTGGCGAGGAAATCGAAATATTCCTTCGAGCCGAACTTCAACTGGACCTTCTTCGCGTTGGCGAGCTTCTGCCCGGCGGAGTCCACCCATTGCTCGCCGTTCTGGAAAAAGTTTTTACCGGCGACGAAACGGTTTTGCTGGGCGTATTCCACCACGCGGGTCGCCGTCGCGACGAAGGCGGGTGCCGCCGCGGCTGCCACGATGCCGCGCTGGGCGGATTCGTTGCCCAGCTTGAGCGATTCGGCGGGCGCGTTGGCCGACTTGAAGGCCAGCCCCAGGCGCGCGCCGCCCACAGCCGCTTCGCCTGACCTGTCGTCTTTGAACTGCTCCCACACCTGCGCCGATTGCTGGCGGGCGTCGCGGTCTTCTTCCAGGCGCCGCATCGAACGCATCGGGACCGGCACGCCGCGGCGCGCTTCGTCCTCGACGATGAGGTAGGCGGTGTAAGGCGTGACGATGCCGAATTGGCGGGCCAGTTCGGTCACCTCGTCGCGCAACTCGGCGCTTTCGCCATGCAAGCGGATTTCATCGAGCAGATAACCGACGCGACGCGTGGCCCAGAGGCGCGGGATAAAATCATGTTCGGTCGCGCGATCGGCGAAAGGGGACTCGTAAGTGAACTCGCGCTTTTCTCCGTTCACGGTGCCGGTGAGTGTCACGAGTTGTGGGGCAGGCTTCCCAGCCTGCCGGTTGGCGGCGCTTCCAGCGGCGCGTTCATCGGGCTGGAAGCCCGGTGAACTGGCAGGCAAGGATGCCTGCCCTACAACGGCGTATTGCCCGACGATCACGAGTTGTTCGCCCTTGAACAGATCGGGCAATGGCATCGGGTACATTTTCGTCACGCGCACGCCGTCGGAAAACGTGATCTGCGGCGCGGCCAGCACCGGCTCCTTGATCTTCGTGAAAAAGCTCGAAACCTTCACCTCCAGGTCCTCGTCCGGCAGCACGTATTGGCTGAACGCGCGCGTCTCCTCGGTGATCTGGTCGAGCAGGTGCGTGTTCACGTCGGTGCCGATGCCAAAGCAGAAGACGCGCGTGCTGCCCCCGCTGGCGCGCCTGACATTGGCAAGAATCTGCTCTTCGCTCGTCGCGCCCACGGTCGGCAGGCCGTCGGTGAGAAAGATGACGAAGAACGGCCGGTCGGTTTTCTCCGGGCGCAACGCCAGTGCGCGGCGCAGCGCGTCGTCAATGGCCGTGCCGCCGATGGGCTTGAGGTCCTTGATGAAGTCACCCGCGCGCCGGCGGTTGTCGCCCGAGGCGGGAACGAGGTTGTTGAACAGCGGTTCGATGTCGGTCGAGAAGCGGATGACTTCAAAGCGGTCGCCGTCGTTCAGGTTTTCCACGCAGAACGCGAGCGCCTTTTTCGCCTGGTCGAGTTTCTTGCCGGCCATCGAGCCGGACGTGTCGAGCACGAACGCGACGTCTTTGAGCACGACCTTCTGTTTCTCACCGCCGAAACCCGGTGACGCAAGCAACAGGAACCAGCCCGGCCCGCCGTCCGGCTTGAACGTGAGCAGGCTCAGCCCCACGTCGGATTTTTCCGGGGCGAAGAAAAGTTGGAAATCCGCGTCCGGCTTCGCGTCCGTTGCCTCGAAGCCGACGGTCGCGCGACGTTCCCCGTCATACTTCACCTCGACGGTGTGGCTGGGCGAGTAGATGGACTTGAGCGGGCGCGGCGATTCGAGTTCGACCTTTACGCTGAGGGTCTTGATCGGTTGCGCCGAGAACTTGCCGGCGGCCAGCGGGCAGACGTAGCCGACCAGGCCGGCGTCGGCCCTGAGCACCTGCGCGTAGGAGAGCGTCACGCGCTTGCGGCTGTGCGGCTCGAACGGGAAGATGCGCACCTTGAAGACCTGGCCGCCCGCGAACTCCAGCAGCGCGGGGTCCTTCGCGCGGCGCACGATGTCCTCGTAGATGCCCCGCGCCTTGTCCGCCGCGAGCAACTCGGCCTCGACCGGCCGGCCGTCAATCTGCATTGCGAACTTGCTCAACGCCGCGCCGCGCGGCACCGGGAAAAGAAATGTGCCTTCGAGCCGCGCCGGGTTCGGGTTGTGGATTTCCTGCTCGATGGTTGTGACGGCGACCTGGTCGGTGATGCGCACGCGCACCTGTTCGGAACTGATTTCAAACGGCGCGAAGATGTAGGGGCGCGGCGGGGGAATGGGACGCGGCGGAGGAACTGGCCACGGCGGGGGAATGGGACGCGGTGGTTGGGGCGGCGGCAGGATGGGCGGCTCCGGCCAATGCCAGGAGGCTTCATCCGCAACGATCACCAAACCGGCGGCGAAACCCGGCGTGGCCAGACCGGCCAGCGCGGCGGCGAAGAAGAAGGAAATCCAGCGTTTCATATTGGGTTAGACGGAGGGCGGGAACAAATACTCCGCCCGGGGGGCGTGCGTCATTGCGCATTTCTCGCAGCCGGCCGGTGCGCCACGAAGGCCACCATGGCCCACAACACCACGAAGCCCAGCAGGCTGCCGGCGATCCGCGAGGTCCAGCTCACCGTCTTCAAGTTCACCGCCTCCAGCTCAATCGTCATCGCCTTGCCGATTTCCGTTTGCAGCACTTGCGTGAAGGCGTAACGCTGTCCGCGCGTGGGCAGATTGACGCGCAATGGCTGCACCCTGGCCACGGCCAGTTCCTGCGCCTGTTGCAGCTTGACCCATTGCGCTTCGGCTGCGGCGCTATCGTAGCGCACGCCCGCCTGCATCGGCTTGCCCGCAACCACCACGCCCGCTCCATCGTTGTTGAGCGTGATGTAATCGGTCTGCGCCTTGAGGAGGTTGCTCGCCTGCGCCTTGGCCAGGTCGGACTGAAGTTGCTTCAAGTCCTTGTCCTCTTCGGCGTCCGCATTCAACCGCTGGCCGCGCGCGCGGTTGTAATCGTCCACGGCCTCCTTCACGTTGCCGCTGGAAAGTTTCCGCTGCGCGCTGCTCACGGCGGACTTCGAGCCTTCCAATTGCGACGACTTGTAGTACCGCTCCTGCTTCGTGTAGTCCGAAAGCGTGAAGCTCGCTGCCGCCGGCGCGACCGCAGCGAGGGACTCGCGCGACATCGTGCCGGCAAAGCGGCGGTATTCGTAGTCCGGCGGCAGATAGACTTCCCAGCGCACGTTCTTCATCGGCACGTCGAGTTGCGGCGACGCGAAATCCACGCGCCCACGTCCGCGCGGGAATGGATTGCCGCCGACGTAAATCAACTCTACCGTCACGGGCGCTTCGTCCGCGCCGGAGCGTTCCAGTGGCAGGAGCAATTTGCCCGCGCGCCGGCTCGGCCGGACCGGCTGCCCGCCGACGAACGCCGACCACACCGTCGCGCCGGGCGGCAATTCCACTTCGAGGTGCTGCCGGCCGTTGTTGCGCACCGCGAGCGACATCTCGGTCATCGTCTGGCCGTCGTCGGCGACGACCGTCGTGAGCCGCGCACTCTCGACGAGCGCCTGCAAGACTTCGGCCTCGTCGAAACGTTTCGCCTCCAGCGCAAGCCGGTAGCCGGGCCGCAGGTAGCGATACGCCAGCACCGTCGCCTCCCCGGCGCGGCCCGCCCAGTCGGGCAGCTCGCGCGGGTCCACCTTGATCAACTCGCCCGCCGCCTGCTCGCTCACCTGCAACGGCGCGCGCGCCACGATGGCAAGGAACCCGGTCTCGCGCTCGACGCCCCCGGCCCCCACGCCCGCCACGGCGAGCGCGTTCGTGCCCGCCTCACGGGGCTGCTCCCACGTCACGGTCAGCGTGTAGGCGCCGCGCACCTTGCTCTGCAACTCCACGCGCCATTGTTCACCGTCCTGGTCGCGGCGGCGGATGTTCGCGCCGGCGACCTCGACGTTGCGGAACGCGGCGGGAATTCTCAGGCGCAACTCCTTCACCGGCGCGTTGGCGATATCGAAGCGCACCAGCGCGCGCCCGCTGACCAGCGTCTCGGTGAGCGTGATGAAATTGACGATTTCGGCGCGCACCCACGGCGCGACGGTTTCGGTGGCGACGGAAAGTTTCCAGGCCGGTCCGGCTTTCGGTTCGGCGGTGATGAACTTGAACGCGAGCGCACCGCTTCCGCTGCCGGCCGCCGCCGCGGGAATCTCCGTCAATCCCTCCAACGCCGCAGTCTTCACGGCCACACCCGGCTCGGCGGTCACGGTGATGAACCCGGTGAGCTTTTGCACGCCGAGCGGATGCACATCGGCGAGGGCCAGCGTCTTCGGCAGTTCGCGCAGGGTTTGTTGCAACTCGACACGCAGCGAGAACGCGCCGCTGGTCCGTTCCTTGAGCGCGACTTCGAGGACGCGCCCGTTCCCTTCCGCGCGCTCGAACCACTGCGGCTCGTAGCCGCCAGCGGGAGCCGCCGGGATCGCTACGACTTTCTCGACGCGGTAGCCCGCCGGCAGCGCGAGCCGGAGCGCGAAGACACCGGCGCGCTTGATGGTATAGTCCACTGTGGCCGACAGCGCGAGTTGCTCTGCGCCGACGCGCACGGTGTTGCGCGCGACGGCTTCGATGTGCGGCTCGACGACCGCGGCGCGCAGACGCAGGTCGAACTCCGGCTTGAGGAACCGAAACACGCTGAACAGACCGGTGACCTTCGTGCCGGACGCGAGGCTGAACTCCTCGCTGTCCACGCGCTGTAATCCGACGGTGCTGTGCACGGCAAGTTCGAGTTCCTCGGCGCCGCGCACCGCCACGAGGCCGGTCTCGCGTTTCACGTCGAGCGCGTGCGGCGATTCCAGCGGGGCCAGGGCGGGCAACGCGTCGAGCGGCTTTTCAGTTTCGACCGTGAGTCGGTAGTTGGGCGAGGCGCCCTTGAGCAGTTCCACGTTCAATATTTCTTCGCCGTTGGCCTTCACGTCCCAGTTGCGGATGCCATCGCCCTCGACACGCAACAGCCGGTGGCCGGCGGGCAGGCGCACGCGCAACTGGCGCAGCTCGCCCTGCGTGACCGTGTAATCGAGCGTGGCGCGCACGTTCACCGCGCCGCCGCCGAGCGTGACCAACGCGGCATTCTGCACGAAGACCGTTGCGGCGATTTCGCCGGCGCGTTTGACGCGCGGCGTCCAGCGCAAGTCCACACTTTCCCCCGCGCCGAGGATGGCTTCGACGCGTGTCTGCTTCTCGCCGCTCGTGCGGGTGTACGACACGGCAGTCGGGAAATCCACGTCGGCCTCCGGCTGGTCGAGGTTTACGGCGAAACGGCTCGACAATGCAGGCGGGATGGCAAAGGCCAATTGGCGCTTCGTCACATCGCCACCGGGCTTCACGAGCAATTTCATTTGCAGCGTGACCTCGCCCGCGCGTGCGAGCCGCACGCTGACGGTGCCACCCTGGCGAACCAGTTTCGCGCCGCCGCCTTTGGCGGTGAACTGTTGCACGGCGACGGCCTGGTCGAACAGCGCGATCGTCTGGTCCGGTTTGTCGGCCACCAGCTTGAGCGTCACCTCGAGTTGTGCGACGCGGTCGTTGATCGTGCCGGTGTAAACGGCCGAGAGGAGGGAGACGCCGGCGATTGACGGTTGCTGATTTGCAATGGACGCCTCGGCGGCGCTCGCGGAGGTGTTCAACCACAGCAGCAACGCCAGTCCGGCGACGACGGGCGGCAGGCCGTTCGCGGTGGCGTGGCCGCCGCTGGCTTCCGGCGCGGTGAAAGCGGCCTTGCGCGGCCAGAATTTCCAGACCGCCCAGGCGAGCGCGGCCAGGCCGACGGCGGGCGCGCCGAGAATGAGCGCGGTGTGCAGCGTGCGCCAGGACAGGAACAGGCTTGTCACCGCACCGCCCATCAGCACGACGGCGAGGGTGAGCAGGAAAGTGTTAGGCGTCACGCGCCGCCATTGCCAGAGGAGCAGACCCAGACCGGCGACAAAGGCGGCGAGTTGCGCGATCATCCGTGTCATCTGGAACGTCCGCCAGGTCATGATCTCGGTGCGGATGGTGAGCGGTTCGTCCTGCACATTGAGGACTTTGGTGAAAACGAACGGCTGGCCCGCGCGCGGAATCTCGATGCGGATGGGACGCAGGCCGGAGGCCATTGGTGCAGGTTCAGACAGCGGAACTGTAGCGGGCGTGGACGTCGCCGCGATGGCAGCGCCGTTCACTGTAGTGATATTCCCACCAAGACCGAAGGCGACGGGACTTTTCGCCGGCACAGCGGCTCCTGCCTGTTCGTTCAACTGCTTCTCGCGTACGGCGGCCACTTGAAGCGCCACGGCCTCTTGTTCAGGTGTCACGCGCGCCACCAGTCCGCGGTGGAGCAACTCGTCGAAACGCGCGGTGCTGCATACCTCTACACTGCCGTCGGCATAGAGCACGTTGCGCCCGTTGTTGTCCACTGGCGAATAGGCCAGCACCGATTCAGGCCGCAAGCCTTCCAACCGTTCGCTGCCGCCCACGTAAACAAAACGCTGGCTTGTCTGCGGGTCGGTCAACACTTTTTCGGTCACGACTTCAGGCAGGATTTCTTCCAGTGAAGCCGGCAGTCGTTTGTTGCCTTCTGAAAACAGGCGCACTGCCAGGCCAATCTGTTTCAGGTTGCTCGCGGCCTTGATGCGAGTCGCTTTGGCCTTGGCCTTGGACAAAGCGGGCAACATCATGCTCGCCATCACGGCGACAACGGCAAACACCACGAAAACGGCGAGAACCCCATGCCAGCCCCGGCGAACCGCCGAGGCCACCACCGCAACTACCAACGCGATTATTGCCCCAATTCCAACCAGCGTCACACCCGCCTCGCGGAGAAAGTCCTCGTAAAACTCGACAAATTGCCGCCAGGCGTCGTGCAAACCGTACTCGGTGCCGCGCGCGACGGTCATGTTGCCGCCGAACCCGGCGAGCCGATGCGTGGCCGGCGCGTAAAGCTGCCATTCGGCGTAAGTGTTCGGCACGTCGGTCTTCGGCGCGACGAGCGCGACCGATTGCGGCCACAACGATTTGAGCGCGCCGCGTTTCCCGGCATAAACGATGTCCACGGCGAAGGCCTGGTCGCGGTTGGCGCCGCGCGGCAGCGGCACGAGCAGCCAGTCGCCGTCGCGCTCGGGCTTGGCCGGCTGCCCGTTGACGTAGCAGGCCCAGAAGTTCGCGCCGCGCGGAAGCTGGAAGCGTTGAAATTGTTTGTCGTTGTTCTTCACCATGAAGCTCGCCTGCGTGAGCATTTCGCCGGCTTCGGTGAGCACGGTGGTCAGTTGCGTGCGGTCGGCGACGGCCGAGAGGACGGGCAATTCGTCGAACCGTTTCACGTCCACGGCCAGTTCGTACTCGCCGCCGGCGTAACGGTGGGCGATCAACACCGGGCGCGTAATGAACGAGCGGTCGGCGGCGGACAACTCCGACTCATCCACGCGGCGCACCGAGCCGGTGGCGGTCTTGGGCGTGAGCTTGAGGCTCGCGGCGGTGGTGATGGCCACCGAGCCGGTCTCGCGCTCGGCGTCGAGGCAACGGATGCCGCCGAGCGCCAGGGTCGCGCCCTGCGGATCGAACTGGAAATCGTAGGTCACGACGAGCGTGTAGCCGTCCCAGGCTTTTTCCTGCAGGCCGATGGTCCAGGTGTCGTCCGCCTGTTCCTTGCGGCGGATGTTCGGGCCGGTGAACTCGACGTTTTTCCAATGCGCCGGGAGCTTGACGCGGAACTCCTGCACGCCCTGGTTGAGGAGGCCGTAACGGACCGTCGCGCTGCCGCCCACCAGCCCGTCGCCGATGGTCACGAGGTTGAAGATGTCCGCAACGATGCGGGCGGCCAGCCGTTCGCTGGCGAGGGAAGCCCGCCAGTCCGGCTGCTCGGCGGTGAACGCGAGCAATTCGTCGGAACGCCGGGAAAGCTGATGGACCGGGACCTCGCGCAGGCCGTTCAACTCGGCGGTCTTGACGCGGATGCCAGGCGAGGCGGCGGCGCCCAGTTCGGCCGTTTCCTTCGCCGCTCCGGTGACGCGGAGCGGGGCGACGACGATCTGGTCGGGAAACGTTTTCAACGCCTGCTCCAGCTGCACCTCGAGCTGGCGCGCGCCGAGGACGCGAGCGGAGAAGTTCACGCGCAATTTGCCATCGGCGACCTTCCAATCCTCGACGCCATCGCCGCGCACTTCAGCGACGACGAAGCCGGGTTGCGGCGTCAATTCGAGCACGTAGATGCCGGCCTTTTCCACGTTGAGCGCCAGGGCGTGCGAGACGAGCAGGCGGGTCTCTTCGAGCCGCGTGGTCACGCGGTCGGCGACTTGCACCACCGGTTCGATGCGCCGGAGCTTGAGCGCCAGCGTGAAGGGCCGGCCGTTGAAGCGATACGCCGCGAAGGCGCCGCCCGGCGCGTTGACCTGGCGCAGGCCGGCCGCGGAATCCACTTCCACCAGCGTGTCCTCGGCGGTGACACTGAACGAGCCGGACTCGCGCTCGACCTCGAGCGGCTGCGGCGGGACGAGCGGCGCAGTCGCGCTAGTACCTTCGACGGTTTGCTCGGAGAAGAGCGTGAGGCTGTATGCCTTTTCGACGGGCTTGATAAACTCGACCGTGAGCAGTTGCCGCTCGCCGTCGGGCGCGACGCGCCAGTCGCGGATTTGTTCACCCACGAGGCGCGTGAGCGCGTGGGACGCCGGCAACGCGAGGGTCAGGCGCGGCACGCTGCCCTGGAGAATGTCGTAGCGGAGTTGCGTGGTGAATTTGATGACGGTCGGCGAAATGTGCGCGGTGACGGTCGTGTCGGCGGTGAGGAGTGCTCTGCGGGCGATTTCGGCGACGCGGCTCTTCCAGCGAAGCGCGACGGTGTTGTCGGCTCCGAGGAAGCCGCGGACAATAGAGGAACGCGCCGCCGGAGTCACGCTGGCGGATGGGGCAGGCGGGACAGGGGCGCTGCTTTCGATGACGGTGCCGGTGAGAAGTTGCAGTTCCACGCCGCCTGTTGCGCCCTGCGCGGTCACGGACGCGATGGCGGCGGGCGGACCGGTGAACGACACCTGATTCCACGGCTCGGCGCGGGTGATTTTGGCGACGAGTTCGATTTTGAACTGATATTTGCCAGGCCGCGTGGCGATGAGGCGGTATTGGTTGCCCTGGCGTTCGAGGCGGAGGCCGGCGGGCAGTTTGGGCGGCAACACGGCGATATCGCCGGTGAAAAGCGGCGCGAGGACTTCGCCGCGCACGGCTGACTCGGCGACGATGTCCACGACGAAACGCGCTTCGCGGTCGGTGACCTTGGCGTCATAGTGAAGTTCGTGAAAGACGAGTTGGGCGGCGGGCGGCGGAGTTTCAGGCGGCGGGGCGGCGGGGGCGAGGGACTTGGCGGTCAGTGTCAACGGCAGGAACAGCAGCGCGAGGAGCGTGTTCTTCATAGGCTTTCCTTTCCTTGGTGGTTTACCCGGAGTTCATGAGAATTTAGCCGGCATAGTCCGCGCCTTGCAGCGGGCGGGAACAAGGGAGTGGACATCCGGCGGGGAAGCGCGTTCAACGGAATTTGCAAGCGGCGTGAAATTCGCGCCGCAAGCGCGAGTCTGGTCCGCGCCGCGGATTGCTGCGACAAGTGAAACCGGCGTTTCATGCTTCGATAGACGGGAAGCGGGGGAAATTGCTCCCGGCTGACGCAAGCCAAGGTCACGAAGTTCTGACTCTTACGCCGCGTACCGTTTTGAAATGAGCCTCCTTACGTCGGCTCCTACAAGACTGCGGCTGCATAGTCCGCTGTCAATTCCAGCAAAAGGCCTGTCATGGAGAAGGCTTCAAGGTTCTGGTTTCAAGTTCGGCGGGCTCTGTTATCACCAAGGGAGCGCGCGAGGAAAAGGAGGGATCGTCAATGCGCAACATGAGCAATTCCTTGGTGGTTCCCAAAATATGGACTTCCGCTGCTTGTTTAGAGCGTCCCGCACGCCATCTCACCAGGTAAACGGGAAGATAGACGGGTTTGCTAGGGTCTTTGGATTTGTTGGACCATTCTTGTTGTCCGACTGAGGCTGTGTATTTAGCCTCGAGTGCCGCGACATCTACCGAGAGTTGGGCCAGCCATTGCGTGGCCAGTTGATAGGCGCTATTGGTGTCCAGCAAGGAGGGGCTTTTGAACAGCCGTCCGTAGGTTGTTTCGATTGGTTCGGGCGGCCACACCAGACTGAAGCGAAGCAGGGTTTGTAATTTGCCGGCCGTATCAAACTGGAAATCATAGCGGGCCGTGGTCAGATGCCCGCCATAACCAAAACGCGGCGGGCGAACATATTGCTCGGTGATGTCACCCGGCTGAATGGGGTCAACCGGCAGCTTGAGATCTTTGCGAACCGTGTTGGCTTCCGCCAACATCAATTGATAGGCGCGGGATTGATAAGCTGGCGAAGTCCAAAGCAACTCCTGCACGTCGGACAATTTGAATCCCGGACGCTCCATCAGCTCTTTGAACGGTGGATCGGGGAAAGCGTTGATTTCCTTGGCCCCGGCGATGACTAACGGAGGCCGGCTGGAAAATTCCAAGCCGGGCAGGCGCAGCGACATCAACTCTTTGGTGGTGCCCAGGATGCAGACCTCCGCCACGGGCAAAGCAATCTTTACCCCGCCCAACGTCTGCGTTGGCCCCTCCCATTTCACATAAAAAATCGGGATCATCTTTGTCCCTTTTCGAAAACGCACCACATCGCCCAAAGAGGGTCGCGTCTCCAACTCCTGCTGGTACAGTTTAAGCGGGTATTTTCGCGAGAGGGCCGCGACGTCCACGGATGCGGCGGTCAACCATTGCGTTGCCAATTGGTAAGCGCCGTTGGTGTCAATCAGCGATGGCTGAGTCGCCAATTCATCGAACTTGGCCACCATCGAAACGTTTTTTCCAAAGCGATTGATGCAAACAATGGAGGATAATTGGTTGTATCCGAATCCGAAAGAAAAGTTCGTCGTACGCAAACTCCCTCCAAAATCCGCCAGCACGTTGGGAGAACTGACAAAAAGTTCTGTCAGATTGGTTCTTTGGATGGGCCGCGGCACCGGTAAATCCAATTGTTTCACGAAATAATCGGCCTCCCCGAGCAACAAGTGAAATGCCAGTAGTTTATAGGCCAGTGATGTCTGAATCATACAACAAACTGACTACGGCGAATTTCTGTCCATGTCCACGGCGCCTTGGATGGTGAACTCGGCGGCAATGGGATTCGGCTGCGTGCCTTGGGCCTCAGAAAGACATTGGCCGATACTAAAGTTCTGCATCCAGCGCGTGTAAAAGATATTGAAAGAATCACCCAGCCCGTTGATGTCCTGCGTATCCTGATAATAGCCACAAATCCCCTTAGCCCCGATATAAGCACGCGACTTCAATCCCTTCTTACCATACTCCGCAACCGAAGAACCCCGATTATCGATACCAAAGGCTGTGGAAAGGTCGCTGTCTGCGGTGTCGCAGCCATATAACATCACCAGGCGATAGGGGTGCGCATATTTTCCGCGTCGGTTGTTGAGAGCAATCCGCAATTCTTCTTTGCCGACATAAACATACGGCACGGAAGTGCCATTGGTCTTGAGGCGATAACCAAAATTGTCCGCCTCACCGTGGCCGAACCAGAAAAAGTTTCGCGAGTTGGTTTCGCTCAAAAAACTCATGAAATCAGCCTTGTTTTCTGGCACCAACATAAACGTTCCGCCCCCGATATAGCTGGGTAAATTCCCTGGCGAAAGAGTGTAGGGATTATTATAAGTTAAAAATTACATAATACCTCTCGACTCAGGCGTTATACGGGGAATGCGTCTGCCCGCCAAACTAATTTTTACCCCTTTTTTGCGCGCGGCAGCGCAATTTTCTGGCCATGTCGGGATGTGATAGACGGGAAGCGGGGGGAATTGCTCCCGGCTCACGGAAGCCGAGGTGACGAAGTTCTGACTCTTATGCCGCGTTCTGTTTTGAAATGAGCCTCCTTACGTCGGCTCCTACAAGAGGGTGGCGGGCAGGCGGGACGCCGGCGCCACGTTCACGGCTTTACGATGACTTGTTGCGAGGGGCGGGCTTTCACTTCTTGCCGCCGTTGAGGTTCTTCAACCAGTTGGCGCTGGGATTTTTCTGATACGACTCGAAGGCCTTGTCGCCCATCGCGCCGCGCATCGAACGCCCGGTCTCGTCGGCGATGCCTTGGAGCGCGGCCTGGCGTTGCTCGGCGGAGAGTGATTGGTCGGCGCGGACTTTCTTCGCCTCGGCCTCGGCGGATTTTTTCATGTCATAGACGGCCACGGCGGTTTCCTTCGGCAGGCCTTGCTTCTGGGTGAGGTTGTAAATGCCCTGGTAGGCGTAGTCCTGTGCGCGCGCGTAGTCGGCGTAGCGGTCCCCGAGTGTTTCCTTGAGCTGCGTGTCCATTTCCTTTTTCGCCGCGTCATATTTTTCGGCCTCCGCCTTGTCGGTGGGCTTGATGCCGAAGCCGCCGAACTCGTCGTCAAATGCCTTCTTTGTCTTGAAGATGTCGCGGAACTCCTGCTCGTTTGGCTCGAAGCTGGCGAGTTGGAAACGTATCATGTGCGCGGTTTGCGACATGCGGAGGTTGTAGTCCTCCAGTTCCTGCGGCGAGAGCACCTTGGCAAGTTCAGCTTCCTTTTCCTTCTGGACTTTCTGCATGTCCTTGAGCGAGTCCAGGTCTCCGCTGCCGGCGTTGCCGACGGACTTCATCAGCTTGGCGGCGAACTTCTGCTCAATCTCCATCGCGGCGGTCTGTTTGCTTGCCGGGAGGAAGTCGAGCATTTGTTCCATCATCTGTGCGCCGCCGCCCATCATCGCATTCATATCGGGCTTTTCCTCCGGCGCAACACCGAGCAATTCCGTGAGCAACGCGCGCCGTTGCTTGGCGAGTTCCTGCTGCTGCTTGATTTTCTCCTCATCGAACATCTGGCTGAACATCTTCATGCCACCCTTCCAATATTCGAACTTGTTGGTGTTCGCGCCGCTCAACGCGCGCTTGCGATCGGCGAAAAGCTTGTTTACATCGGCGGAGATGATGTCGCGGATGGTTTCCTCCGGGCAGCCGATGGCGCGCAGGTTGGCGATGTATTTCTTGTAGTCCTCGGACTCGACCATTTGCCAGTCGAAGGACTGCCCCGGTTTGGCGGGCAGCGCGACCGGCTTTTTGGTGACGTTGGTCACCAATTTGACGGTGGCCGGTTGCGGCGCGGCGGTCTCGTTGCCGGGAGTCGCGGGACGTTTCAAGAAGAACGCGGCGGCCAGGCCGACGTTGAGGACCAGTGAAAGCGCAAGAAACGTTTTGGTGTTCATAGGCGAAATGATTTTGCCCGGATGAACCCCTATAACATGGCGACCGCGCGAAAGGCGATAGAAAAAGCGAGTTTCCCGTTGACCGGCCCGTGTGTTTTTACCTAAGCTGAGCGGACCAAATTCGTTCAAACCCAAAAAACCTATGAATACCATTGTTCCTCTCATCAGTTCCGGCGTCGCCGGCCCGCTGGGCGTATCGCACCTGCCGCGCCTGTGGCTGAAAGTTTCGCTCGAAGCGCGCGGCAAGCTCGCCGCGGGCTATCCCGGCATCGGCCAGGGCTACGACATGATGGTCATCAGTGCCCTCGGCCTGAACGCCGACGCCGTGAAGAAATTCATCACGGACAGCAAGCCCACCTATCCGCAGTTCGAGGCGTGGATCAAAAAACAGCCCGGCGTGAAGCTCGACAAGGCCACCACCCATAAGCTCAACGTGTCCATTGCCGGCTACATTCACGACGACGCCACGCGCAAGAACATCCTCGGCGCCAACGGCGTGCCGGACGACGGCTCCGTGCTGCCCGACGCGATCAACCTCAACAACCTCGACGACTGGTATGAATTTCACCAGGCGGAGTTGAAGTAAGGCGCGGGGAATTTTTGTGGGCCGGCCGGCGCGGTTTCCCCTGAGCCGGTTTTTTTACCGCCCGTGGAAACGCCGTCGCGAACGTTTCCTGCTCGACACATCGGCGCCACGGATTTAAGAGGGAGGCTCAATTTCAACCAAAGGCTTCTGATGCAAACGAACGAATACCTCTTTCCGCAGCGCCTCACCCGGCGCGATTTTTTGAAACTGGGCGGCGCCACCGCCGCCGGCCTGGCCCTGCCTTCACCCGGCACGGGCGCCGGGAACAAAGAACCCGTCCGCATCGGCTCCGGCCAGTGGACCTACACGCTCGACGAAAACTGGGGCCGGCTGCCCGACGGCATGAAATACGGCTTCGGCTGCGGCATCGTCGTGGACTCGAAGGACCGCGTGTATGTCACCTCGCGCTCGCAAAGCCCGTGCGTGGCCGTTTTCAGCCGCGCCGGCGAATTGCTGGAGACCTGGAGCCGCGAGTTCGCCGACAAAGTGGGCTACTCCGTGCCGCAGGTGGCCGACACCGCGCACTGCGTTTATTGGAGCAAGGAAGGCCGGGACGAGTTTCTTTACTTCACCGAGAACGTCAGCACCAACAAGGAAGGCCCCAAGCTCGGCAAGCGCGTCTATAAGACCGACCTCAAAGGCAAGGTGCTCTACACCGTCGGCAACGTGGACAAGGAGACGTCGACCTCGCAAAAGTTCGAGTGGGTCAGCCCGACCGACGTGGCGGTGGCGGCCAACGGCGACATCTACGTGGTGGACGGCTACGGCAGCCAGCGCGTGAGCCGATTCGACAGGAATTGGAAGCACATCAAAACGATCGGCCAGCGCACCGAGAAAAGCGCCGCGGGACCCGACGCGCCCCACGGCACGTTCAACACCTGCCACGGCGTTTGGATCAGCACGCTCAAGCGCGAGCCGGAGGTTTACATCGCCGACCGGGCCAACAAACGCATCGAAATTTATTCGCTCGAACTCGACTACAAACGCACGCTGCCCGACTTCAATCTGCCCTGCTGTTTTTACCAGCACGCCGGCCATCTTTACGTGCCCGAACTGGGCGGCCGCGTGAGCATCCTCGACGCGGAAGACCGCGTGGTCGCGCGGCTGGGCGATGGCGCCGGGGTGAAGAAAGAGGAGTTCGAGCACGGCCACCCGGACAAATTCGCCGCCTCACACGCGATGACGGTGGACTCGCACGGTGATTTTTACGTGGTGGAGTGGCTCCCCTACGGCCGCGTGCGCAAGTTCAGGCACACGCTGGCGGCCTGACGCGGCGCCCGATCATCGCACAGCGATGACGCTTCCACCGCTGCCGCCCGAAACGATGTCGTTGAGGCTGGCTTCGATCTTCTTTCCGTCAACGGTGGTGATGCTCACCCAGCGCCCCACCTGCATTGAAATTTTCCCGCGCAACTGGCGGCCGTCCTTGAACACGAAGGCGCTCAGCGGGGATTTGCGTTTCGGATTATTGGACGCAGTCCAGGCTTCAGGAACAAAACCGCGGCTTTCGCACGTTTCGCAGGGTAGTTCGCCGGTGCCGCCGCAAGTCGCACACCTGGCTCTGGTCGTGCCGCCGCAAGTTTTGCATTTGCCGATGTTGGCCGGTTCGCCGTCGCGCATTTCGATGACCTCGCCCACGTGAGCCTGGTCCCAAGCCTTGGACTTCGAGCCACCGCCGTAATAGAATTTCTGCCAGAGTTCACCCGGCGGGTGCCCCGCCACCTCGAGATGTTCCCACTTGCCCTGGCTTGTTTTGAGGCACGGAGCGGGACAATCGGCCTGGCCGTGCTGGCATCCGGACGCGGTGCACGCAGCTTTGCCTTTGCTCTCACAGGCAAAACAAGGTTTTTGACCAGCCGGCGGCCGCGCGGTCTTGGGCTTACCCGTGAACGCCGCTGTCCAGGCCAACGGGAGGGCAAATTCCTTCTCTTTCAAGGCCTTCGTGACGTAGGGATAGGCAGCATAACCGCCCGTGCCAAGAATCACCAAAAATCCAATAAGTTTGAGCCGCATGTTAATTCGAGCCGTTTTGACCGCCACGCTCCACTCGGGAGCCAAGGGCATTAAAGCAAATCAACGGCCAGCTTCCGCAACGGTTTATGGTTGAAAATCCCGGTGGTTGGGATCGCCGCCGGATTCGAGGTAGGCCAGCAAGTCGAGGATTTCCGCTTTGGTCGACGTGTCGAGCAGGCCGGAGGGCATCGGCGAAACGAGCGACTCGCGCTGCGCCGCGATGCGACCGCGTTCGAGGGTGATCGGCTCGCCCGGTTCGAGCGCATTCGCGCCCAGCACCAACGTCCGCTCGTCACCGCCCACGATGCGGCCCGTATAGGCTTCGCCGTCCTTCGTCTCCACGATCGTGTTGCGATATTTCTCGTCCACGACCTTCGACGGATCGAGGATGGATTCCAGGATTTCGCGCCGGCCGAAGCGGGCCGCCACGTCGGTCAGGTCCGGGCCAATGGGCGTGCCTTCGGCGCCGAAACGATGGCAGCGGTTGCACATCGCCGCCGCGAACGCCGCCTGGCCGCGATGAAAACTCCGGCCGCGGGCGACGTCTGCCAGCGCGCCCTCGAGGTCCGCCATCTGCCACGCCTTGATGGTTTGCTTTGGGTTGATCCGCGCCACTTCCACCACCGGCTTTTGGTCCAACTCGGCGAGGAAGGGCGTGAGTACCGCGCGTTCATCGGCGCTCAAAGTCAGCAGCGCATCGGCGCGGATGAAGTTGATCACCTTCGGCATCAGATGCTCGCCCGGGAACGACCCGGCCTTCTTAAGCCATTGGAAAAAAGTCCGGCGCGCGTCAAGCGTCCAGCCGCGCTTCGCGAGCGCGAGCGCGTAGAGGAGGTCGAGTTGTTCCTCCTGGGTTTGCGCGCGGTCGAGAAGCGGCAATGCCTTCTGCGGCGCCTGCGGCGAATCGGTGTAAACCAACAGCTCGCACCAGAGCTGATTCACGCGCGCGTCGGCGTCGGCGGGCAGGGCTTCGAGCCGACGGACAACTGGCGCGAGAACTTCGCGGGCCGGCCGGCCCATGCGGGTGAAGCACAGTTCGCAGGCACGGAGCGCAATCAGCCGCTGCCCGGCGTCCAGCGTGGCCCACGGCATCGCGTTTAGTCGCGCGAGCAACTCCGGCTGCGCCGACTTCGGGCCGACGCGGGCCAGCGCCATCAATGCGGTCAGCGCGGCGGTTGGCCGGGTCTCGGTCAGCGCGCGTTTCTGCCATGACCCCACCGGTTGATGTTCGATGGCCACGCGCGCGGCGTGGCGAATCCAGAGGTCGTCGCTGTTCAGATGCGGCCACGCCGTTTCCACGGCGTGCGGATTTTCGTGGCCGTGGAAGGCTTCGAGTTTGTGATGCAGTGCGCGGGCTTCGGTGGCTTGCGTTGCTGCTGCGCGTTCTTCGCGCGACAGCACTTCATCCTTCGTCACCGGGCCGCCGTAGCGCACGCGGTAGAGCGCCGATTGCGTCTTGCGGCCGCCGGTGACGAAATACATCGCGCCGTCCGGGCCGAAATCGAGATCGGTGACGTTGAGCGGGCGGCCTTTGAGGAAGAGTTCCTGCGTGGCGGTGTAGCTCGCGCCGGACGGCTTCAAGTGCACGGCGAAGATGCGGCCGTAAGCCCAGTCGAGAATAAACAACGCGCGTTGATACTTCGGCGGAAAATGGCTGCGCGTGCCGAACTTGATTCCGGTGGGCGAGCCTTTGCCGATGTCGAGGATCGCCGGCAAGCTGTCGGGATACCACGCGCGCCATTTGCCCGTGCCGGGCCGCCAGCCGAAGTCCGCGCCCGAAACGACGTGGTTGACGCGCGTGGGGCGATACCACGGCGCGCCGGCGTCCCATTCCATGTCGGCGTCGTAGGTGAACAGCTCGCCGTCGGGGTTGAACGCGAGACCGTAGGGATTGCGGAAACCGCCGGCGACGACCTCCCACTGGCGCCCCTCGGGATCGGTGCGCACGAGGTGGCCGGCGGGCGCGCTGCCGACCTTGTCCACGTATTCGAGATACTGGTCCCACACGCGCGGCAGCAACCGCTCGGCGGCGAAGTTGCGGAACGGCGATGCGCCGGCCACGTAATCCGCCGGCAGGCTCACGTCGTTGCCGTGAACCGCGTAAATCATCCCGTCCGGGCCGAGCGCCAGATCGTTGCGCCCGTGGCCGACGCCGCCCGGCGTCACGCGCAACTGCTTCACTTCGTCAAGACGGTCGTCGCCCCTGGTGGAGCGCAGGCGAAAGAGCGCCTTCGAGTTGTTGGCGTTGACGAAGAGGCTGTCGTGCGCCCAGAGCAGGCCGCGACATTCGAGCAATGTGTCGTTGATCGTTTCCACGCGCAGCGGTTGGGCGTCGCGCGCGGGCAGCGTGAAGCGCAGCAGGCCGCGGTCCTCGCGCGCCACGAGCAAGCGGCCCTGCGGATCGAATTCGAGGCTGACCCACGAGCCTTCGTTGGTCCGCGCCGCGCGCAGCAATTCGACCTGAAATCCGGGCGCGACCGTCAGCGACGCCGGGTCCACAACCGCCTCCTCGCCGAGCGCGAGCTTCCACTGGTTGTAATCCTCGACGACACCGGTGGGATCGCCCCAAGGTTTCACACCCAGTGGCCCGAAACTCAGCGCGTGAAACCAGCCGCGCGCCGCAAAGTCCGGCTGCTCCCAGCCGCGTTCCTCGCGCAACGACGCCTGCCAGGAAGTGTCGGACAGGATCGTTTCAGTGCGGCCGTCAGCGTACGTGAGCGTGAGCTGCGCGAGGATGCCAGCCGGCCCGGAGTCATTCTGCGCGCGCAGAGCGATGACGTTGGCACCCGGCTTGACCGCGTGCGTCACGTCGAACTTCGCCATGCGCTGGTAGCCGTCCACGTCGGCGATCTTCGTGCCGTTGAGGAACAAGGTCATGCGCCGGTCGGCGGCGGCGCGAAGCCCGGCGCGTTGCGGCGTCTGCGTGATGGCGAACGTGCGACGAAGGAAGGCGATTTCGTTCTGCGCCGGCGCGGAAGAGGGCCAGATCCAATGAGGGAGGTTGGCCGCGTTGGTTACGGTGGAGGCAGCCCGCGCGGTCGGTCCAATCAAACCGGCAACCAACGTCGCGAGGAGCAGGGTGAAGATTGGGTGGGGCGAGGCTCCGCCGGGCCGGGATTTAATCGGACCTGACTCGACGGAGTCTCGCCCCACCGGCGTGGTCCCGATTGTGTCGCGCCAAGCCATTGCCTCACGGCAGCTCTTCAATCATGATGTCCTTGTACCACGCTTCGCTTGGCGGGCCGGCGTGGATTTGGACGGCGATGATGCCGTAGTTGGGGATGATGTCCTCGGTCTCGGTGTAGTCCACGGTCTGCACGCCGTTAATCGCCAGCACGATTCGTTTGCCTTCGCAGCGGATGACGTATTCGTTCCAGTCGCCGCGCTTGAGCACTTTGTTGACCGCCGCGGTGTCGGACAGGGCGAGCAGTTTCTTGCGGCGCGATTCGTCGTAGAGGCAACCCCACCAGGCGGGGTCGCCCATGTCCGCCTGGTAGCCCATCACTTCGAAATGGTTGGGGATGCGTTCGGTGCGGATTTGGACGCCGCCATTGGCCATCTCGCCGCCCAGGAGCTTGAACTTTAGGCGCAACACGAAGTTGGTATAGCGGCGGGTGGTGCAGATGAATTCGTTGCGCGGCACGGGCGCGGCCAGGCTGCCGCCCACCAGCGCGCCGTCCGCGATGCGCCAGGTCTTGTTCGTGTCGCCTTCCCAACCGGCGAAGGTTTTGCCGTCGAAGAGCGGAAGGGGCTTGTGTTTTTCGGCGGCGGTGAGGGAGCAGGCGACGAGGCCAATGAGCGAGGCAAGGAAAAGTTTTTTCATGTGGGTGCGGTGTTGATCTCAGAAATAACCGAATCAAGCGGACGTGTCGAGCAGTTTGGGGCACAGGGCAGTCATTGCGGCGCATCACACTTTATGAGCACGGGGTGAGCGAAGCACCAAGCTCCAACCTCCAAGCACCAGAGAAGCTCCAAATCTCAAACACCAAACTGCGGTCCGGTCGCTTTTTGAAACTTGGTGGTTGGTGTTTCTCTGGAGCTTGGAGTTTGGAATTTGGAGCTTTTAGGCCCACTCGTCGAACCACCTGAAAATCGAGTTACGCCCCTGTCGTTGCGGACAAGCTGTCCGCGTTCCTATCCCTTCCACCTTCGCAACCGCAACGCGTTACCGATGACGATGAGGTCGGAGAGGCCCATCGCAGCGGCGCAGAGCACCGGGCTGAGGAAGCCGAGCGCCGCCAAGGGCACGGCAGCGGCGTTGTAAAAGAAGGCCCAGAAAAGATTTTGTTTGATCGTCCGCAACGTCGCCTGCGCCAGGCCCAGCGCTTCCGGGATTGCCTGAATGTCCGACTTGAGCAGGATGATGTCGGCGGCCTCGCGCGCCACGTCGCTGGCCCGGGCAACGGCGATGCCGAGGTCGGCCTGCTCCAGCGCCGGAGCGTCATTGATGCCGTCACCGACAAACGCGACGCGTTCGCCACGCTGCTGAAGTTGCTTCACGATGCCGGCTTTTTGCTCCGGACGGATTTCGGCGAAGACATTTTCCCTGGCGATGCCGGCTTGTTGCGCGATGGCAGCGGCGGTGAGGGAGTTGTCGCCGGTGATGAGCCAGGCGGTTTTGCCCTGACGCGCCAGTTGCGCGACCATTTCGGCAGCGTGGGGCTTGAGGGTATCGCGCAAGGCGAGCAGGCCGATGAGGCGCGAACCGGCGGCCAGACCGAGGAGGGTCGCGCCCTGGGAGGACCACTTTGCGACGAACGCGGTGGCAAGGCCCAGGTCCACGCCGCTTTCGCGGAGCCAGTTCAGCGAACCGAGACGCAGGACGGCGGGTTGGCCGTTGAGCACGCGCCATGTTGCCTGGAGGCCTTTGCCGCGCAGCTCCTGCCAATCCGTCAAGGGCGGAAGTTCAGCGGCCGGCTCTGAGGGAATTCGGCGGGACGCCGAATTCTGCACGCGGGACGCGTAGGCTCCCGAAGACAACGCGGCCACCGCCTGGCTCAAAGGATGGCTGGAGGGTTTGGCGAGGGCGGCGGCGAGTTGTTCGAGCGAAAGCGAGCGTTCGCCCTCGGCGCGCAAATCCTCGACCGCTTCGACGCCCGGTTTGCCCTGGGTGAGCGTGCCGGTTTTATCGAAGAGCACGGCGGTGATGCGGCCGCTTTTCTCCAGCGCGGTGCCATCGCGGATCAAGATGCCGCGGCGCGCGGCGACGTTGGTGCCGGCCATGATGGCGGCGGGCGTGGCCAGGCCCATCGCGCAGGGGCAGGCAACGATCAGGACGGCGGCCGCCTGGATGAACGCGGCGGCCAGGGCGGTTTCAGGGATGACGCTGGGCCAAAGAAACGGCGCCAACGCCTGGCTGAGGACGCGCGCGGAGTCCGGCGCCAGTCCCCACCCCAGCGCAGTGGCGCCGGCGATGATGACCACGACGGGCACGAACACGTTGCTGACGCGGTCGCCGAGTCTTTGGATGTCCGCGCGGCTGTTCTGCGCGCGTTCGACCACAGTGATGATTTGGGCCAGTGCCGTGGCGGCGCCGGTGGCGGTCACGCGCAGGAGCACGCGGCCATCCAGGTTCACCGTGCCGCCGAAGAGTTTCGCGCCGGCGGTCTTCTCGACGGGGAGAGATTCGCCGGTGAGCATGGATTCATCCACGGTGGAGCTGCCTTCGCAGACATCGCCGTCGGTGGGCACGCGATCGCCGGGGCGCAGCGCGACGGTGTCGTTGAGTTCCAGTTCGGCGACGGGCACTTCGCTTTCCTGGCCGGAAGCGTCCAGACGTCGTGCGGTTGGCGGCGCGAGATTCAACAACGCATGGAGCGCGGTGGCGGCTTGCGCGCCGGCGATGGATTCCATCCAATGCCCCAAACTGATGAGCGTGATGATGGCGGCGGCCTCCATGAAGTAGAGGTGCACGGGCCAGGCGGCGAAGAGTCCCCAGGCGCTGTATGCGAACGCCGTGGTGGAGCCGAGCGCCACGAGCGTGTCCATGTTCGAGCTGCCGGCGCGAAGCTGGTTCCATGCGCCGCGGTAGAAGCGCGCGCCGCAGAGGACCTGCACGGGCAATGCCAGGGCGAAGGCGGCCCATTGAAACCAGCGGCTCATGCCCCAGCCGAAGAACCACTCTCCAACCAACAGGGACAAAGTCGCCGCCGAACCGACAAGCGCGTTGAATCGCCAGCCGGCCAGAGGAGACCACGGGGAGGGAGGGGTGCCGGTCGCCGCGGGTTGCGCCGTATATCCGGCCTGTTTCACCGCGCCGACCACGGCCTGGGCGTCCACCGCTGCCGCACCCGTCCATTGCACAACGGCGCGACCGCTTTCGAGCTGCACGCTTGCGTTGGCCACGCCGGGCACGCTTTGGATGGCCTCCCTGACATGGCGGGCGCAATTGTTGCAAGTCATTCCACCGACGGCAAACACGCTGGCCGAGGGGCCGTCCGTTTTGGAGCGGGCCGGCAGGGAAAAACGGGATAAGGCGGCCATAATCGGTTGATTTTTCTAAGCTCGAAGGCGTCGTCTGACCAGTCAAAAAGGCGGGGGAGGCGATTGGGGAGCCGGATTTTTTCCTAAATTTTTAGCATTTAAGATTGACTTTCCTGCAAAATACTGTGTGATTGTGGACAGTAGTCCAGAAACGAATTGTCTGAGAAGTGTCAATGATCTGCCGGATGATTTTTCCGACTGCAGGTTGATGTATTATTAAACGTTTAGGAGTTTTATGAAAACCTTCAATTCATCTCGTGTGCACTCTTATCTCCTCACGCTGGTGACGGCGGGCCTGAGCATCGCCTTCATCACAACTACTTTTGGAAAAAAGGACGACGCGGTATCGCCCGTGCTTCCGAAGGTGACGCTGTGCCATAAAAACAGTACCATCTCGGTAGCCGAAGCGGCGGTGCAGTCGCACTTGGCCCATGGCGACACGCTGGGAGCGTGTCCCAGTTCGTTGGGGGCAGACGCGACGCCCTCCAAACCGGACGCTCCGCCGCCGAGTGGTTCGGTGAGTTCTCCTTCCGTAGCGTCGGCGGCCGTCCGCACGGTTCCTGCGGCACCGAAGGCGCCTTCGGCCCCCGTGGCGCCTGCGCTTGGGGCAGCGGCGGCGATACCGCCCCCGTCAACCCTCCCATCCGTGACACCGCCGCTGGCGGCTCCGGTGCGACCGGCGATTGCCGCCCCGCTGCCGGTTTTGACGGCGCCGGTTCTTAGCGGGGATGAAGTGGCGGTTTGCTATAAGGAGAATACGTTGATGATTTCGCGCTCGTCGATTCAAGAATATCTGGATCTTGGCGCGACACTGGGGCGCTGCCCGGAAACCCAATAACCGGTTTTCTCCGCAATCTGATCTTCTCAGGGAGTCTTGCAACCTGCCTCCCCCCGTTGCATTATAGCCCGACATGAAGCAATTTCTCAACAGCGCCATCCTCGTGCTGGTGGTGCTGACGCTGGCCTACGGAGTGATTGCCTTTGGCGCCGTGTCGGTGGAATTTGCCGCGCCGTTGTTCGGGATGGCGGTCCTGCTGGCGGTGCTTTGGACGGCGAAACTGTTGTTGGTCGAGCAGGTGTCCTGGATTCGCTCGCCGATGCATCTGCCGGTGCTTCTGTTCGTGGTTTACGGCGCCATTCGTTATTTCACCTCGCCGGTTGAATACTATTCGCGTGTCGAGTTGTTTCACGTCGGCTTTTATGCGCTGATGTATTTTTTGGTGGCTTGCAATCTGCATCATCGGCGGGATTTGACGGTGGTGTTTCTGGTGTTAATGGGTCTGGCGCTGGCCGAATCGCTTTACGGCCTCTGGCAATTGGTGGCGCACAGCAACATGGTGCTCTTCGCGCAAAGGCCCGCCGCCTATTCCGGCCGGGCCAGCGGCACTTACATCTGCCCGAATCATCTGGCGGGGTTTTTAGAAATGGTGCTGGGCCTGATGCTCGCGCGCCTGCTCTTGCACCGGCCGGACGTCCAGACCAGCTTCGGCGTCTATGCCGCGCCGAAAATCCTGGAGGGCTACGGGTCGCTGGCCGTCCTGGCGGGCATTGTGGCGACGAATTCCCGCGGCAGTTGGATCGCCGTGGCCGTCAGCCTGGCAGCCCTGCTGATCTGGGCCTGGTGTCCGGGCGTGGTGTCCAAGTATATTGTCGGGGCACTGGCCGGTGCGTGCGTGCTCGTTGGCATTGTGTCCCTGAGTGTGCCCTCGGTACGCGAGCGGGTGGGCCAAACCCTTTTCCTGGCCGAAGACAACATCAGCGTCGGGGTCAAGGATGCCACCCTGGGCCAACGGACCTTGATGTGGTCGTCGACGGTCAGAATGACGGCCGATCACCCGTTTTTCGGGACCGGTCCGGGCACGTGGGAATGGTTTCATCCGCAGTACCGCGACCCCAAGCTCCAGGCCCGTCCGCGTCATGCGCACAATGACGCGCTGCAATTGACCGCTGAATATGGGTTGGTGGGGCTGCTGCTGGTCGTGGGAGCCTTTGTCTGCTTTTTCTGGCACACGAGCCATCTTTCCAGCTTCGCGAATTTTTCCGATCAACGCGCTTTCGCGGTCGGCAGTTCCTTTGCCGTCGTTGTCCTGCTGGTGCATTCCTTTTTGGATTTCAACGTTCACATCCCCGCCAACGCCTTGCTGCTCATCACGCTCATGGCGCTGGCGGTGGGGATGGAAAACGGCACCCGCTTGTCGCGCCGGGTCCAAATGCAATGGTCCCAGCGCCTCGGACTGGCGGCCGTCCTGCTGGCGCTGGCGGGCGCGGGCGCCTGGATGGGGCAACGACTGGTGCAGTCGCAACGGTTGTTGATCCGGGCCGACGATTTAAAAGACATGCAGGAATGGGACAAAGCCTTGGAGCTTTATCGGCAGGCGATCGCTTTGGACTCGAAAATGCCCGGCGCCTATGAGGGCCGGGGCACGGCATACGTCGCGCTGGCCCAATCGCCCGCCGTGGCGAGTGTGCCGGAGAAACGAGAAGCCTGCCTTCGCCTGGCCAAGGAATCCTACCAGCAATCGCTGGCCTTGAACCCGCGCGATTCCGAGGTGCTGGCGGGACTGGCCGCGGCTTACGAACTTTCGGGCGACCCTGTCCAGGCTTTGAACACCTATCAGCGCGCCCTGGAACTGGATCCGAACAATTACCGGCTCTTCACCGACCTGGGACTCTTCTACCGCAAGAACGGGGATGATCCCAAAGCCCTCGAGGCTTTTGCCAAATCAATGAAATTGAAGTGGGACCAGGTGGCCGCGGTAAATTTAGAGGAACTCCAGCGCAAACGGCCACCGGTGAACTGACCCGAAAAATCAGGTTGAAGCGGGACGATTGACGGCATTCCCTCCCTTTTGTCCGGTTTTGAACCCCCCACGAGGCAAGGTCAACTTGAATGGGCTTGCCGAATAAGCACGCGTGCGCGATACTGATGGCGATTCCTGACCCTGTTGGTTTCAAAATAATTTCACCAAAGAAAGGAAGGTTATGAACGCGCAACTCACCCGACGGCGTTTCTTAAGGGCCGTGACAACCGGAGGCGCGCTGGCCGGATCGGGCGGCTTGGGATTTCTCGCTCGCCTGCCGGTGGTTTCGGCGGCCGAGGCCGGACTGGAGCCGCGGTTCGTCCAGTTTTTGCCGGAGATCGAGCCGCTGGTGCGGCTGTTGGAGGACACGCCGCGCGAGCGGTTGCTCGAGGAAGTGGCGGCGCGGTTGCAACGCGGACTCAGCTATCGCGAACTGCTGGCGGCGTTGCTGCTGGCCGGTGTGCGCAACATTCAGCCGCGCCCGGTGGGCTTCAAGTTTCACGCCGTGCTGGTCGTCAACTCCGCGCACCTGGCCAGCCTTTCCTCGCCGGACGCCGACCGCTGGCTGCCGATCTTCTGGGCGCTCGACCAGTTCAAAAGCTCGCAGGCGCAGGACGCGCGGGAAGGCGATTGGACCCTGGCGGCCGTGGAAGAATCCAAAGTGGCGCCCGCGCACAAAGCGCGCCAGGCGTTCAGCGAGGCGATGAACAACTGGGACGTGGCCGCCGCCGACGCCGCCGTGGCCGGCCTGGCCCGCACGGCCGGCGCGCACGAGGTGTTCGAGATTTTCTGCCGCTGCGGCGCGCGCGACTTTCGCGACATCGGCCACAAGGCGATCTACGTGGCCAACAGTTGGCGCACGCTCCAGGCCATCGGTTGGCAGCACGCGGAGCCGGTGCTCCGCTCGCTGGCGTACGCTCTGTTGCAACACGAGGGCGGAAATCCGGCCCAACGCGACGGCGCACCGGACCGGCCATGGCGGCGCAATCAGGAACTGACCAAAAAAATCCGCGCCGGCTGGCTGGCCAACGCACCGAATGAAGCAGCCACCGCTGAAATGCTGGCAACGTTGCGCCAGGCATCCAGTGACGAAGCGTGCGACAAGGCCGTGGAACTGCTCAACCGCGGCGTCGCCCCGCAATCGCTCTGGGACGCGCTGTTCCAGGGCGCAGGCGAGTTGCTCATGCGCAATCCTGGCATCGGCACGTTGCACGCCGTCACGAGCACCAACGCGCTGCATTTCGCCTGGCAAACCTGCGGCCACGACGAAACGCGCCGCCTGCTCCTGCTGCAAAACACCGCCTTTCTGCCGCTCTTCCGGGGCAAACCGGGCCAGGGTGTGTTGATTGACCAGTTCGAACCGGTCCCGCTCAAGGCCGGAGGCAACCCGGCGGTCGAAGAAATTTTTTCCGAAATCAGCAACAATCGGCTGACCGCCGCGCGCAAGGCGCTGGCGTATTTGCAGGACCACCCGCAGCCCAGGGAGTTGATTGACACGGCGCGGCGGTTGATCTTCTTCAAAGGCAACAACGCCCACGACTACAAGTTCAGCGCAGCGGTGTTGGAAGATTACTTCCACGTGTCGCCGGCGGCGCGCGCCCGCTACCTGGCCGCCAGCGTCTTCAATCTGCGCGGCTCCGGCGGCGCGGACAACGAACTGGTGCAGCGGACACGCGCGGCGTTAAAGGCCTAGCCTGCCGGCATGTTCGGCTTCGCCGGCTTGTTGGCCGGCAGCGCCAGGCCCATGACCAGCGGCAGAGTCAACCGGGCACTGCCGGAGCTGGCAGAGGGAGAGGAAAGAAATTCGTTGGCCGGCGTGAGGGATATCGAACAACCCATTTCAAAAAACCGATTTCATCGGGGCAACCATCCGCCCACGGCCTGCACCGGCGCCAGTTCGCCGGCCCGCGTCACCCAGACGGCCAAGGCGCGGGCCGAGGTCTTTTCGCGGGACGGCGGGTTCAACACGAATTCGCCCGAAAGGTTTTCACCGTGGCGCGAGAACGTTTGTTTCCACAGCTTGAGCGCAACAAAATTATGCGCCAATCGCCGGCCGCGGTTTTCCCCGGCCGTCACCTCCGAATCCAGGTCGCAGCCGAGCAAGGCGGCGTAAAATTCATGCCGCTGGCGCTGGTCCGCGACGGGAGAAAAACGGACCGACCATTTCTCGCCGTTGTCCGAAGCCGCGCGAAGCACACCGACTTGCGGTCCGGCCAGGCGGGGGAATTCGCGGTGATTGCGCCAGGCCGGCCATTCGCGGCCGTTGAGCACGAAGCCGGGCGTATAAACGGAATTCCCATTCAGCCAGGCGCGCGCGTAGTCCCATTGGCGCCCGGTGAAACGCTTGTCCGCAAAGCGGTCCGACCAGCCGAGCCCGTCCCAATAATCCACATGAAAGGCCACCGGCACGACATCCCGCCAGAGCGCCGCGTTGTGCTTGAGGCGGCCCAGCCATTCGTCGGCCGGCGGACAACTGCTGCACCCTTCCGAAGTGAACAGCTCCAGCAAAGCAGTCTGCGCGGCCGCGCTCTCAAACAAGAGCGGTTCGGCGCGCAAGAAATTAGAGCAACCCAGAACAAGCAGGGCCAGACAGCCCGCGATCTCGTGGCGGCAATGCCGATGGCGAATCATGATACTCAAGACAACTCACACGGGTGAGGCGGGCGACCAGCACCCCGGTGCGATCCCCGGCAATTCAATCCACCCCGCAGGACTGTCTGGCCCGTTGCAACACCGTCCGTGCCAGCACCCGCGCTTTGGCCGCGCCGTCGCGGAGGACCTGGTGGACGTGATCGAGATGGGCCGCCAGTTCGGCGCGCCTGGCGCGTGCGGCGGCAAAGTGCGCCCAGTAGTGCTCGAACAACGCCTTCTTCAAATCGCCGTAGCCCAGCCCGCCGGCGCGCAAACGGTCCTCGAACTCTTTGGCCGTGCCAGCGGGCGCGACCAGTTTGAGCAGTTGGATGGCGAGGTTATTACCGGCGTCGGGCTTTGGCTCGGCGGCGGTGCGGCTGTCCATCACCAGACTCATGATGGTTTTGCGCGCGGTTTTTTCGTCGCCGAAAATGTCAATCGTGTTGCCATAGCTCTTGCTCATCTTCTGACCGTCGGTGCCGGGCACCACGCCGGTTTCGTCGCGAATGTGCGCTTCCGGGACGACCAAGGTGTTGCCGTACAGTTCGTTGAACTTGACGGCGATGTCGCGGGTCACTTCGATGTGCTGTTTCTGGTCGCGGCCCACCGGCACGACGTTCGAGTCGTAAATCAAAATGTCCGCCGCCATCAGCACCGGGTAGGCGAACAGGCCGTGGTTGAGCGAGAGGCCGTGCGCGATTTTGTCCTTATAGCTGGTGCAGCGTTCGAGCAGGCCCATCGGCGTCACCGTCGTCAGCAGCCAGGTCAGTTCGGTGACTTCCGGCACGTCGGACTGGCGGAAGAAAACGGTGCGCTGAGGGTCCAGGCCGCAGGCGAGGAAATCCAGCGCCACATCCAGCGTGTTGCGGCGCCGCGCTTCAGCGTCGAAGAGCGAGGTCATCGAGTGATAGTTGGCGATGAAGTAGAAGGCCTCACCGCGCCGGGCGAGTTCCAACGCCGGCTGCATCATCCCGAAATAGTTGCCGAGATGCAGCGCGCCGGAGGGCTGGATGCCCGATAAAATTCTCATGCGCGCAAACGTTAGCAGCGAATCGAGAACTCAGGAAAGCAGGAAAACCTCAAGTGGTGTCTTAATCTTGATCCGAATCGCAACCTTAATCGCATGCCGGTCAGAGATTATGATTAAGAGAAAGATTAAGATTAAGACACCGCCAAACCTCGCGCCCCATGAAGCGTCTCAGTTACGGCGCGGCCGGCGGTTGCCCTTGGCGGAGCCGGTCGGCCTTTTCAAAATAAACTTTGGCTTCGTCGGCTTTGCCCTGTTGGCGCAGGACCAACCCGATGTTTTGCCACGCACCGGCGAGAGCCGGATTCAAACGGGCGGCCTCTTGAAATTGCTTCATCGCCTCGTCGAGCTGCCCCTGCGCGCCGAGCATCACGCCAAAACCGTTGTGCAGGCGGGCGTCGTCCGGCTTCAGACGCAGCGCGGTCTCGTAAGCGGTCCGGGCTTCGGCGATCAGGCCCATGCCGTAGAGCGACTCGCCGATTTTCCGATAAGTGGCGGCGTCGTTGGGGCGCAAGGCGGCGAATTGCTCGAAGGCCGCCAGCGCCTTCTGCGGCTGGCCGGCCCGGCCGTAGGCGTCCGCCAGCCGCCAGTAAATGTCGGCGCGATACGGGTCGTCGCCCAGTTTGGCAATGATGTGCTCGAACAGCACGACGCTGTTTTGCCAGATGCCGGTCTGCCGGTGCGCCAGGACGCTCAACAGCAATGTCGCCGCCGCGGCGAAGCCAAAGACCGCCCGCCGCAGTCCAGGTGACGGATCCAACCGCAGCAGGCCGGCGGTGAGGAGCACCGACCAGCAGACCCCGGCGAAATAGCTGTAACGGTCGTTGGAAAAATGGGGATGCTCGGTCAATCCCAGAACGGGGACCAGCAAGCCGAGGTAGCAGACCCAGAGCGCCAGCAATCCCGGCCACGTGCGACGTTTCCAGACGAAGAGCGCACTCAACGCCACCACCGCTGCGATGCTCAACAAGAATCGCGGCTCGGCCAGGCGCACGTGGAGCAGTGTGGTATAGACCGGTGCCAGGTCCAGCGGCAGCCACGGTTTCCAGAGGTAGTAAGCCCAGATGTAAAACGCCTGGGCCAGCCGCTGGACCGCACTGAATTGGTCCAGGCCCACCGGTGGGATCGGCATGGTGGGCGCCGTGAACCGCGCCCTGAGCGTGACCGCCACGACGAGGAAACTCACCACCAAAAACGGAACTTTTTCCAGCCAGAGCCGGCGCGCCCGCGCGTCCCACCAGCCGCGCCAGCCGGGATTGAACCGGCGCAACGGATACACATCCAGCACCACCAGGACGCCGACGTAACCCAGCCCGGTTTGATAGGAGAGCAAGGACGCCGCAAACAAGATGACACCCGCCCAGTAAAAGCGCCGCCGTCCCGGACTTCCCTCTGGTTGCGCGCAGGCGGACAAATGGCACCAAGAGGCCAGCAACAAAAAGAACAGCGCCTGGCAGTAAACCCGGTCCGTCACCCAGACCACCGGTTCCGCGCGCAACGGATGCACCGCCCAGAGCGCGGCCCCGAGCGCGGCGCATAGGTTTAAATAATTTTTTCGCGCCGGCGTCCATTCTTCGCGTCCGCCGGGGAGAAACAATTTTCGGATCACCAAAAAAACCAGGCCCGCGTTCGCGGCGTGCAACAGCAGGTTGCCGAGGTGATAACCGAACGGGTCGAGCGCGCCCAGGTCGTAATTGATGGCCCAGCCCAGCCAGGTCAGCGGCAGGTAGCGCCAGAGGTAGGTCACGTCCGTGAACATCCAGTGGAGGCGCGCCCAGTCCACGCCACCCAGGTGCGGGTTTTCATAGACCAGCACCGGATCGTCCCACGCCACGAAGTCGAAAAACATCGCGCGCTCGAACACCAGGAACGTCAGCGCGCCCAGCAGCAGGAAGAGAACAAATTCCCAACGGACCGCGCGGTTATTATCCATGGGGTTTCCCGGGGCCGGCCGCCGGCACCGGCTTTTCTCCGCAAATGACGATGTTCCACGCCAGCCGGCGCAGCAGCGGGACACGCGTCAACGCGGCGTCCAGTCCGGCCAGCGGCCGCCACCACCAGAGCCGGCGCGGGGTCTCCGCGTAGATCAATTTCCAATACCGCTGCTGATTCGGATGAATGCGGTCCACGAAATAATATTTCAAAAACAGGGCGAGCGAGAGCAGCCAGAATTCGCGGTGCCGCACGTTGACGAAATAGTGCCGCACGCGCCGGACATCGGCGAAGGTCAGCGGTGATTCGTCCGCCGTGCGCACCGCCGTGGCCATGCGGCGATAGACATTGATGACGGGGTTGTAGGCCAGCGGGTCCCAGAAAAAAACGCGGCCGCCCGGCTTGAGGGCCTGCTGGAGCTGGCGCAACAGTTGGTCGCGGTCGGCGACGTGATGGAGCGTGTTGGCGACATAGGCGAGGTCGAAATGATCGTGCGGCAGGCGGAGTTCCTCGCCGGCCCCCACGAGGCCGTCGAGCGCGACGCCGTGCCGCCGGGCCAGACGCGTCGCGACATCGATCATGCCCGGCGAGATGTCCGTCGCCGTCACCGCGGCCCCGCGCAACGCGAAATAGACCGACGACTCGCCCAGGCCGCAGCCCACGTCGAGCAGGCGCCGGCCGCGCAGCTCGCCCATCTGGCGCACGATGAACCGGTTCTCCAGCGCGGTGGGCGACTCGAAGGCCCCGCGCACGGCGATCCGTTCCAGGTCAACCGACCCGGCCCACTGATCGTGGAAGGTGGATTCCCGGGTGTGTGTTGTCCCATTCATGGGCGGCGGGGAAGTTGATTTTCTTTTCGATCACGTAAAGCGGGCGTTGTTTGACCTCTTCGAAAATTTTGGCCACGTATTCGCCGAGAATGCCCACGGAAATCAGGATCCATCCGCCGATCAAACACAGCAGCACCACCAGCGTTGTCCAGCCCGGCACCGTGTCGCGGATGATCACGGCGCGCAGCACGGCATAGACGCCGTAGCCGGCGCCGAAGAGCGCGACGCCCACGCCCGCAAAAAGGTTCAGCCGCAGCGGCAACGGCGAGAAGGAAACCGAGGCGTTCCACGCCAGGCTGAGCATTTTGCGCAGATTATATTTCGTTTGCCCCTGCCGCCGGGCTTCGCGCGAAAATTTCACCGCCGTTTGCGCGAAGCCGACCCACGTCACCATGCCGCGCAGAAAGCGGTGCTTCTCGCGCATCTGCAACAGCGCGTCCAGCACCGGCCGGCTCATCAGGCGGAAATCCCCCGTGTCCGAGGGCAGGTCGCGGTGCACCAGCAGGCGCATCAGCCGGTAAAACAGCCAGGCCGTCGCCCGCTTGAACACAGTCTCGCCCGCCCGCTCCACCCGCTGCGCGTAAACGACGTCGTAGCCCTTCTGGTATTCCGCGAGCATCTGGTGAATCAACTCCGGCGGGTCCTGTAAATCGGCGTCCATGATCACCACAGCGTCGCCGGCGGCGTGCTCGAGTCCGGCGGTGACGGCGACTTGATGGCCGAAATTGCGCGCGAAACACAGGCCCTTGATGCGCGGGTCGCGCCGCGCCCAGGATTCCAGCCGCTCCTGCGTGCGGTCGCGACTGCCGTCATTGACGAGGATCACTTCGATGTCGCAGTCGAGGCTTTGCAGAAAGGCGGTCAGGCGTTTCTCCAACTCGTCGAAGACCTCCTCCTCGTTGAACAGCGGCAGCACGAGGGAAAGCAGCCCCGGCTTGGAACGGGGCGTCAGCGCGGTCGGCATCATGCGCGATGTTTCTCCGCACCTCCGCGACGCGTCAAGAGCGAAACCGGGAGAAGCGCCGGTCCAAATCGTCGCGAACCGCGCCAATTCCATCGTCCTCGTCGTCGTTCTCGTTCTCGTACTCGAGATCGAACAGTCGCGGACGAGAACGATTTGGTTGCGACTCCGCGGCGTTGCGGACATCACACCCCCAACGGGCGTGTTCCGCCTACTTCAACAACTCCTCGGCGATCTGCACCGCGTTGAGCGCGGCGCCTTTGAGCAGTTGATCGCCGGAGACCCAGAAGCACAGCCCGTTGTCCAGCGCACAATCCTTGCGGAGGCGGCCGACGGCGCAGTTGTGTTTTCCCGCTTGATACAGCGGCAGCGGATATTCCTGCTTCTCCGGCTCGTCAATGACGTCCAGCCCCGGCGCCCTCATCAGCACGGCGCGCGCGGCCTCCACGCTCACCGGCGCGGCGAACTCCGCGCTCACCGCCACCGAATGCGCGCGATAGACCGGCACGCGCACGCACGTCACGCTCGCCTTGAACGCCGGGTGATGCATGATCTTGCGCCCCTCGTTCTGCATCTTCATCTCCTCCTTCGTGTAACCGTCGGGCAAAAACGAATCCACGTGCGGCAACACGTTGAAGGCGATCTGGTGCGGATAGACTTCCTTGGTCACTGGCTCGCCCCGGACGATTTGCCCGACCTGGCGTTCGAGTTCCTCGATGGCCCTGGCGCCGGTGCCGGAGACCGCCTGGTAGCTGGAGGCGAAAATGCGGATCACATTGAACACCTGGTGCAGCGGGTAAAGCGCCACGAGCGTGACCGCCGTGGTGCAATTCGGGTTGGCGATGATGCCCTTGTGGTCCTTCACGTCGGCGGCGTTGATCTCCGGGATCACCAGCGGCACGCCGGGATCCATGCGAAAGGCGCTGGAGTTGTCCACCACCACGCAGCCGGCCTTCGCCGCGAGGGGCGCGAACTCCTTCGAAATGCTGCTGCCCGCGCTGAACAGCGCGAGGTCAATGCCGGCGAAGGCATCCGGCTGGAGTTCCTTCACGGTGTGGTCGTGGCCGCGAAACTTGAGCTTCTTGCCGGCCGAGCGCGCGGACGCGAGCAACGTCAATCTGCCCGCCGGGAAGTTGCGTTTCTCCAGCGTTTTGAGCATCTCGAGGCCGACGGCGCCCGTCGCGCCGACCACGGCCACATGCGGATTGCGGTTCATAAAAGCGGCGCAAATATAGCGTCTGCGCCGGCACTGTCAACGCGAGCCAAACCCCAGGTAGTGTCTTAATCTTAATCTTTCTCTTAATCATAATCTCTGACCGGCAAGCGATTAAGATTACGATTAAGATTAAGACACCACCCAAACCCAATCGCGATCAGCCGGCTCTTACGCTTCGAGGAATCCGTCGCGCTGTTCGATGGGCAGCAGCCTAGACATTGAACTTGAACAGCAGCACGTCGCCGTCCTGCACCACGTAATCCTTGCCTTCCACGCGATAGAAACCCTTTTCGCGCGCGTGGTGGACGGAGCCGCATGTGGCGAGGTGGTCGAAGGCCACGGTTTCCGCCTTGATGAAGCCGCGCTCAAAATCGGTGTGGATGTGGCCCGCCGCCTTGGCCGCGGTCTCGCCCGCATGAATCGTCCAGCCGCGCGCCTCCTTATCGTTGAACGTGAAGAAGGTGCGCAGACCGAGCAAATGATAGACGGTGCGGATCAGCGCGTTCACGCCGGACTCCGCCACGCCCAGGTCTTTCAAAAATTCCTTCGCCTCGCCGGGTGGGAGGTCGGCGAGGTCGCTCTCGATTTGCGCGCTGATGACCGCCGTTTCGCAGGCATGATGCGCGCGGGCGTAGTCGCGCACCTGCGCCACACGCGGGTTGGCGTCCGCGGCGGCGAGTTCCGTGTCAGCCACGTTGGCGGCGAAGATTGTCGGCTTGTCGCTCAGGAGGAAGAAATGTTTCACCACGGCCCTTTCTTCCGGCGTCAGCGGGAGCGTGATGGCCGGCCTGCCGGCGTCGAGGTGCGGCTCGAGCTTTTTGAGCAAGGCTTCTTCCACGAGCGCGGTTTTGTCACCGCGCTTGGCGTCCCTGGCGATTTTTTCGTGGTGCTTCTTCACCGCTTCGAGATCGGCCAGCACAAGTTCGGTGACGACGGTTTCAATGTCGCGCAGAGGATCCATCGCGCCCGACACGTGGATAATGTTCGGGTCTTCGAAGCAGCGCACAACATGGATGATCGCGTCCACTTCCCGGATGTGGCTGAGGAACTTGTTGCCCAACCCTTCGCCGTGCGACGCGCCTTTGACCAGCCCGGCGATGTCCACGAACTCGATGGCTGGCGGGATGACGGCGCTGGCCTTGGTAATTGTTGCCAACACTCCCAGTCGCGGCTCCGGCACCGCCACGACGCCGATATTCGGATGGATCGTGCAAAACGGATAGTTCGACACCTCCGCCTTGTGCGCGCGGGTGAGGGCGTTGAACAGGGTGGACTTGCCCACGTTGGGCAGACCGACGATGCCAGCTTTCAGCATAGATGTTTGTCAGCCGCGAAAGATCGCAAAGAGCACAAGGAATGATTCTTTCCTTGCGTCCTTTGCGTTCTTTTGTGGCAAAGGAGAATCATTTTCCGGATCCGGCTTCGACGGCTTCGCGGATGGTTTGCTTGAACTTCTCGACCCCTTCGCCAGAAGCAGCCGAGATGGGAAGCGCCGGTGTCCGGCGAACCTTGCGCTTGAAGTCCTTCAGATTTTTCTCGGCAACCGGCTCATCCATTTTGTTCGCCACGACCAGTCGGGGGTTTTCCAGCAGCGCGGAATCGTAGAGGCCGAGTTCGCCCAGCAGTTGATGGTAATCATCCCAAGGCTGGCGTCCGTCCACTCCGGCCATGTCGAGCAGCAGCACGAGGATTTTGCAGCGTCGAATGTGGCGCAGGAAGGCGTGGCCAAGACCGACGTTCTGATGCGCCCCCTCGATCAGCCCCGGCACGTCGCACACGACGAGGCGATGGAAGTCAGTGTATTCCACGATGCCGATTTGCGGGTGGAGGGTCGTGAACGGATACGGCGCGATTTTCGGCCGCGCTTTGGAAATGGCCGCCAGCAAGGTGGACTTCCCGGCGTTGGGATAGCCAACCAGCCCCACGTCGGCCATCAGACGCAGTTCGAAAAGAAACTCTCCTTCCGCGCCCGGCTCGCCCGGCTGGGCGAAGCGCGGCGTGCGGCGCGCGGCAGTGGCGAAGTTGCGGTTGCCCAGCCCGCCGCGGCCCCCTTTGCAAAGCACGAATCGCTGGCCGTGCCCGGTGAGGTCGGCAATCAGTTCGCCTTTGTCCGTCACGCCCGGACTGGCCATCGCCTCTTCCCCGGCTGTCAGATCAATCTCCATCGCCCGCTCCCTGCCGGCGTGGCGGATCAACGGGCGTTTGCTGGAACTGAGCGGCAGCGGCGGGGCGTCAGTTACGCCCTCGTCCTCCTCCGACGCCGGGTCCATCGGCTGAGCGGTCGCCGGCAATTTCCAGACGAGCGTGCCGCACGGAACCTTGACGATCAAATCCCTGCCGCCGTGGCCGTCCATCCCTTTGCCCAGACCGGCCTCCCCTTTTTGCGCGATCAGCCGGGGCGAATAATACTGCGCAATGAGATTGTTCAGGTCGTGGTCCGCCTGCAGGATCACGTCGCCGCCGCGGCCGCCATTGCCGCCGCTCGGCCCGCCCTTGGGCCGGTACTTCTCGCGCCGGAACGCGATACAGCCCTTGCCGCCGTGGCCGGCGCGGGCGAAAATTTTGATTTCGTCGATGAACATGGCGGAGTTTGGAGTTCAAGCTTCAGCTTGTCCCAATGTTTTTCCTTTCAATCACGCAAGCTGAAGCTTGAACTCCAACAAAAAAGGCGAGGCCGGTGACCTCGCCGTGAAAAGGGTGTCCGGCCAACTTCAGTTGCGGGCTGGCGCGGCTTCGGCCACGACGTTCACTCGGCGGCTGTTCTTGTCGAATTTCACCTTGCCGTCCACGAGCGCGAACAAGGTCCAGTCGCGGCCCGTGCCGACGTTCTGGCCGGCGATGAACTTCGTGCCGCGCTGGCGGATGAGAATGCTGCCGGCGGTGACGAACTGCCCGCCAAATTCTTTCACGCCGAGCCGTTTGCTGGCGCTGTCGCGCCCGTTGCGGACGCTGCCCTGGCCTTTCTTGTGTGCCATAAAAAGAGTTGATTGTTGATGGCTGCGAGTTGAGAGCAACGCGGCAGATTACGCCTTGATTTCCTTGATCTTCACTACGGTCAGCTCCTGCCGATGGCCGATGGTTTTGTGATAGCCTTTTCGGCGTTTCATCTTGAACGTCACCTTCTTCTCGCCGCGGATGTGGCTGACGACGTCGGCTTCCACCGTGGCGTTGGCGACGGTGGGCGAGCCAACGGACAGCTTGCCATCCTGGTTGACGAGCAGCACGCGATCAAACGTGAACGGCTTGCCCGCCTCGGCGTCGAGCCGCTCGACTTCGAACGTGTCGCCTGCCATCACGCGATATTGTTTGCCGCCGGTTTCCAAAACTGCATACATAAATTTTCCCGTTCAGGGGGTGGCGATAAAACCAAAACCCGCCGGAGGTGTCAACCTCTCATTTCGGCCCATGGCGAAGGAAAGCCGCCGGGCCGCCGGTACGGGCGCGCCGGCGGCTCGCGGCTCAAAGCAGGCTGGGCGAACGGTGGGGGAGGCGAATCGGGCGAAGCAGCTTGGAAATTCACGCGAACACGCGAACGCGCAGATCACTACCGCGTTGACGACTGCCCGCCAAAAGTTTAACTGTTATGCAAACCTATGGGGCGAGTCCGACGCGGTGGGTACATCATCACCTGGTATATCGGCGATCACCAGCCACCCCATGTCCACGTGGAGACCGACAAAGGGCGGCTCATTGGACGGTTTGATCTCCGCACCAGGCGCGGAATGGAAGGTTGGCAGCCGGACAAAAAGCTGCTAAAGGTAATTGCGGAACTTGAACGCGAAGGCCGGATATGAAATCGCTGACCAATCTCAAAAAACCCTTTGGCACCGCCAAAATGGTTCGCATCAAAGGCGTGCGGTATCTCGCTTGGGAGGATGCCTTCGACGTGGAATTCGATGACGGCTTGAGTTTTTTAGAACCGCACCAAACCATCCGCAAAGCCAACAAGATTTCTTCCAAGGCGGAGCCGGTGGAAATTGTCCTCGACGAAGAATGTCGCATCGGCTTCGAAGTGCGCTACGACAACGGCCAGGTGGCCGAAGTCTCGTGGTCTTTCATCCGCGAATTGCCCCCGAAGAAGTAATGCCTGCGCGGCAAGCGAGCCGTGCAACGGGCGCGACGGCGGCTTGCGGCTCAGGGTTGGCTGGGCAAATGGCCGGGCGGAACATTTCAATCAAAAGCTTCAACGCAAAGACGCCAAGGCATGGGGCGGCGGAGCCACAGCCAAAACGAATTGACCACGGATTACGCGGATGAACACGGATAAGATTTCTGAAATGCTGATTCTTCCGCATCCGTGTTCATCCGCGTAATCCGTGGTTAAAAAATCTTCTCAGAACGGAACGATGTCACGGGATAGCACTGCAGTGAATTTCCCTTTGCAGTGCAATCGCTCTGAATCGTCGCAAGCACGAAGATTCTGGCGCGCGGCTTCTTCTTCGTCGTCAGTCTTTTTGCGTTCTGTGCGTTCTCTTGCGGCTGAATTGCTCATGTCGGCGGAGCTGGCGGCGCTGTTGCTGTTGGTGTATTGAGTCTATAGTTGTCGCATGAAAACTGTCGCCGTCATCGGGGCCTCGCGCGATCGCGCCAAGTTCGGCAACAAGGCTGTGCGTGCGTTCCTGCAGCAGGGTTACACGGTCTATCCGGTGAACCTGAATGAAACCGAAATCGAAGGGCTGCCGGTTTATCGCAACGTCCGCGACGTGCCAGTGCATCCGCAGTTGATCAGCGTTTATTTGCCGCCGCGGGTGCTGTTGAAGGTTCTGCCGGACATTGCGGCCCGTGGGTGCGACGAGCTTTGGCTGAACCCCGGGACGGAATCCGAAGAAGTGCTGGTTGAAGCCGCGCGGCTGGGGTTGAACGTCATTCAGGCGTGCAGCATCATGGGGGTGGGCGTGTCGCCGGGCGCGCTTTGACCCGGTGAATAAGTTTTTTACGACGCGGGTTGAAAATCGTTTGCCGGGGTCTAAATTTAAATCGAACGCAACAAAGAAACTATCGATGATGAAACCGAAGAAACCGATGGCTCAGCCCCAACCGTTCACTCCCGGCATCACCCGGGGCGGGGTGCGGCAGCACGCATTGGAATTGTATCGGGACAAACTGCGCCAGGAAGAATCGCTCACGCTGGAGGATTGGGTGCTGGCGGAGAAGGATCTGGTGAGTTCGCTGGAAACGGACGGGTTGCTGAAAAGATAAACCCGTTCGCAGCGCCAACTGCGCCTGGCGGTGGCCAAAAAGCCCGTGAAACGGCTGCGTGTCGCCGCCGCGCAGTTGGTTTATGATCCCTTCAACAGCGCCACCGCGTAGTCGCGGTTCATCCGCGCGATGAAGTGGAGGCTGATTTCCTTCGGACAAACCGCCTCGCACGACCCGGTCACGGTGCAATGGCCGAAACCGGCTTCGTCCATGGCCTTCACCATCTTCACCACGCGCCGGTCCTTCTCCACCTTCCCCTGCGGCAGGATGCCGAGGTGGGAAACCTTGGCCGCGACGAACAACATTGCGGAGGCGTTCTTGCAGGCCGCCACGCACGCGCCGCAACCAATGCACTGCGCCGCGTCCATCGCCGAGTCGGCCGCCGGCTTGGGAACCGGTATCATGTTCGCATCCGGCGCGCCGCCGGTCCGCACGGAAACAAACCCGCCGGCCTGGATGATGCGGTCGAAGGCCGACCGGTCCACCACCAGGTCTTTGATCACCGGAAACGACCGCGCGCGCCACGGCTCGAGGGTAAGGGTGTCCCCGTCCCGAAAGCGCCGCAGGTGCAACTGACAAACCGTCGTCCCCTGCTGCCCGCCGTGCGGGAGGCCGTTGATGACCATCGAGCAGGCGCCGCAGATGCCTTCGCGACAGTCGGAGTCGAACGCAATCGGGTCTTCGCCGCGCGCGATCAGTTCCTCGTTCACCACGTCGAGCAATTCGAGGAACGACATGTCGGGGAGGACGCCCCTCGCCGCATAAGTCTCGAAGCGGCCGGGCAAAGCAGCGTTCTTCTGGCGCCAGACTTTCAAGGTTAAATTCATTTACGATTTACGAATTACGATTTACGAAGTGCGCAAGGTTCGGTTACGTTCAAGCGAGGCAACGCCGATAGAGAGAATCTTGTTGCTTTCCTCCATGAAGTTTCTTCCTTTGTCATCAGTGTCGTCCTTTCACCTGTTGGGTTGGAGTGAGGGGTTTCTCGTAAATCGCAAATCGAAAATCGTAAATCATTTGTAGCTCCGCTGGCTCATGTGCACTTCCTCGTACACCAGCGGCTCTTTGTGCAGCACCGGCGCCTTGTCCGGACCTTGATATTCCCACGCGCTCACATGGGCGAACGCGGCGTCGTTGCGCTGGCACTCGCCGTCCTCCTGGAACTCGACGCGGAAATGGCCGCCGCAGGATTCCTTGCGCGTCCAGGCGTCGAGGCAAAGCAACTCGCTGAACTCCAGGAAATCGGCCACGCGCCCGGCGTATTCGAGCGCCTGGTTCAATTCGGCGTGCTCGCCGGTGACGTTGACGTTTTCCCGGAACTCCGCGCGCAATTCAGGAATCCGCCGGAGCGCTTCCTGCAAGCTCGCCTCGCTCCGCGCCATGCCGCACTTGTCCCACATGATTTCCCCCAGCGCGCGATGGAACGAGCGCACCGTGCGCTTGCCCTGGATGGCGAGCAACCGGGCCGTCAGAGCCCGGACATTGTCCTCGGCCCGCTTGAACTCGGCGTGGCTGCTGGCCGGCTTGAACTGTTTGTGCGAGGCGAAGTAGTGGCCGATGGTGTAAGGCAGCACGAAATAGCCGTCGGCCAGCCCCTGCATCAACGCGCTGGCGCCGAGCCGGTTCGCGCCGTGGTCGGAGAAGTTCGCCTCGCCGAGCACAAAGAGGCCCGGCACGTTGCTCATCAAATTGTAATCCACCCACAGCCCACCCATCGTGTAATGCACGGCCGGGTAGATGCGCATCGGCCGCTGGCAGGCGTTCTCCCCGGTGATTTTTTCATACATGTCGAAGAGGTTCCCGTAACGCTCGCGGATTTTGTCTTCGCCGAGCCGTTGGATGGCTTCGGAGAAATCCAGATAAACGCCCCGCCCGCCCGGCCCGACGCCGCGCCCCTCGTCGCAGGCCTCCTTGGCGGCACGCGAGGAAATGTCGCGCGGAGCGAGATTGCCGAAACTGGGATATTTGCGTTCGAGAAAATAATCGCGCTCGCCTTCCGGAATTTGGTGCGACGTGCGGGCGTCGCCTTTGAGTTTCGGCACCCAGACGCGCCCGTCATTGCGCAATGACTCGGACATCAGGGTCAGCTTGGATTGATGGTCGCCGCTGACCGGGATGCAGGTCGGATGAATCTGCGTGTAGCAGGGATTGGCAAACAGCGCGCCCTTTTTGCAGGCGCGCCAGGTGGCGGTGACGTTGCAGCCAACGGCGTTGGTCGAAAGATAAAACACGTTGCCGTAGCCGCCCGTGGCCAGCACCACGGCGTCGCCGGCGTGCGAGGAAATTTCGCCGCTCACCAGGTCGCGTACGACGATGCCCTTGGCGTGGCCGTCAATCACGACGAGGTCCAGCATCTCGGTGCGCGGAAACATTTTCACCGTCCCGAGGCCGATCTGCCGGCAGAGCGCCTGATAGGCGCCCAGCAGCAATTGCTGGCCGGTCTGGCCGCGCGCGTAGAACGTGCGCGAGACCTGCGCGCCGCCGAAGGAGCGGTTGTCGAGCAGCCCGCCGTACTCGCGCGCGAACGGCACGCCCTGGGCGACGCATTGGTCAATGATGTTCACGCTCACTTGCGCAAGCCGATAGACGTTGGCCTCGCGCGCCCGAAAATCGCCGCCCTTGATCGTGTCGTAGAAAAGCCGGTAAACGCTGTCGCCGTCGTTCTGGTAATTTTTGGCCGCATTGATGCCGCCTTGCGCCGCGATGCTGTGGGCGCGACGGGGGCTGTCCTGGTAGCAGAAACATTTCACGTTGTAGCCCAGCTCGGCAAGGGTCGCGCCGGCCGAAGCGCCGGCCAGGCCCGTGCCGACGACGATCACGTCGAACCTCCGCCTGTTGGCCGGGCTGACGAGCTTCATCTCGAAGCGGTGCTTGTCCCACTTTTGCGCCAGCGGCCCGGAGGGGATTTTCGCGTCGAGTTTCATGTCAAGCAGCGCCCATGGAGAAATTCCAAGCTCCAAAGAAGCGCCAAGCACCAAACATCGAAACGCCTCGGACGAAGGACGACGGAAAAATCAGCCCGCAGCCCATCAGTTACATTTGGAATTGGGAGTTTGGAATTTCGTTGGAGCTTGGAGCTTGGAGCTTGGAGCTTCATCGCACGGCCTCCTTTCCATAGCCCAACAGCACCGCGAGAGGGATGGAAATGTAGCCGAGAAAAATCAACCACGCCGCGACGCTCCCGCAGCGGTCGATCACCGGCCCCCAGACTTTATTCTTCAAGCCGAGCGATTGAAACATCGCGCCGATGCCGTGGCTGAGGTGCAGGCAAAGGAGCGCCATCGCGAAGATGTAAAAACCGGAGACGAACGGCTGTTGAAAGCCCGTCACCATCATGGTGAAAACATCGTGCCGTCCTTGTGCGTCCTGGAACACCGTGAAATCCCGGCCGGTCAGATTAAGGGCCTGCGTTTGCGCCGTGAAATGGAGCAAATGATAAATGATGAAGGCCGTTACGATCAGCCCGCTCATCAGCATCGTGCGCGAAGCGTAGCTGGCGGCAACAAGTCTGGTCTCCGCGTATGCCACGGGGCGGGCGGCCTTGTTCTCCGCCGATACTTTGATGGCCGACCAGATGTGCAGGCCCGCCAGCAGCAGCAGCCCGGCGCGCGCCGGCCAGAGAATTTCCGGCGTCGTCTGGAGGAAATGGCCGTAACGGTTGATCGCGTCCGGGCCGAGGAAGATTTGCAGGTTGCCCAGCAGATGGCCGATGACGAACAGGAACAACGCCAGCCCGCTCACAGCCATCAGGTATTTCCGGCCGAGCGAGGATTTGAAAAGTCCGGTTGTCAGGTTCATGAGCAATTGTTCAAGCCGCCCTCCCTCGTGCGCCGGGCAACTTGGGATCGAATCTACTGAGTAGAACACCGCAACGTCAATCCGTGGCCCAAAGTATAAGCGAGGCTTCCCAGGCGGTTATGGGGCCTAATTGCCTGGCCGCGGCGCGTGCCGCCCGCCCAATATTCGCTCCAACTCACGCAACGAGGTCAACCGCCCAGGCGCGCTTTTCCCGCGGCGATCGATTTCCAGCGCGGCGAACCCCGCGGCCTGCGCCCCCGCCACGTCTTCCCGCGCGTGGTCACCCACGTGCAAAATGGCCGCCGGCGGCACACCGAGCTTGCGCGCCGCGTGCTCGAAAATCACCGGCGACGGCTTGGTGAAGCCGGCGTCGCATGAAATCACCACCGCGTCGAAACAATCCGTCAGTCGCACTTCCGCCAGCAGCGGTCGCAGCCGGTCATCCCAGTTGGAAATCACGCCCAGGATGAAGCCCTGACTCGCCAGCCAATCGAGCGCCGGCAAAACATCGTCGAAGATGCGCCAGGATTGCGCCAGGCCGAAGCGCCGGTAGAGCGCCGGGAAAAAAGTCTGGCTTGGCGGTTGGGCCATCAGTCCGGCGAAGCTGCGGTCCACCAGCGCCGCCCAGGCTTCAAACGAATGATCGAAATTTTCCTTCGCCCGCCACGCCGCGGCGAACTGGCGATTGAGCGTGTCCACGTCCAGGGCCGGGCAACCGTTCTCCGCCGCCACTGCGGCATAGACGTGCCCGACCGACGGCCACGGCGCGATCAACGTCCCGCCCGCGTCAAAGGTCACCGCCTTGATGTGGGCGAGGGGATTTATTTTTTTGTCGTCCATTCGTTCAAACCACGCTCGCCCCGGGCGAACGGGTCGCCGACGTTGAGCAACTCCATGGCTTCGCCCACCAGGTAAAGCGAACCGGTGACCAGGACGAACCCATCGCCCGCCGCTTCGTCCAGGGCTTCCGCCAGCGAGGCGCAAGCCCGGGCTTGCGCCGCGGGAGCCGCCGTCCGGCAAGCTGCGCGCAATTCCTCCGGCGCGGCCGTGCGCTCGCTGCTCACCGGCACGAGAAAAATCCGGCCCGCCAGCGGCGCGAGGACGTCGCATATTCGCCGCCAATCCTTGTCCCTCAAAACGCCCAGCACGAGCGTGGGCCGCGGCGGAAATGCCTTCAACGCGGCGCACAGGGCCTCGGCGCCGGCGGGATTGTGCGCGCCGTCGAGCAGAAGCGTCTGCGCCCCGCGCCTCACAAGTTGCAACCGGCCCGGCCAGGAAACGGTTTCCAGGCCTTGCCGGATGGCTTCATCGCTCACCGGAATTTTTTCCTGCAACGCACGCACCGTCGCGACAGCCAACGCGGCGTTTGCGCGCTGGTGCTCGCCGGCAAGGGCGACCCGTCCCGTGGCTGCGGAAGAAAGATCAGCCACGCTCTCACGAGGCGCAGCCACGACGGTGAGCGGAGCGGCCAGCTTGTGCGCGTGCTGCTCGATGACGGCGAGGGCTTCGGGCGGGTCGGCCGCTGCGATGACCGGCACGCCGGGCTTGATGATGCCGGCCTTCTCGAAGGCGATCTTCGCCATCGTATCACCCAGCCATTGCTGGTGATCGAGCGCGATGTTGGTGAGGACGCTGGCCAGCGGCGTGACGATATTCGTTGCGTCGAGCCGGCCGCCGAGGCCCGTTTCCCACACGACGAGATCGCACCTTTGCCCGGCGAAGTAGCGCAACGCCATGACGGTGACGACTTCAAAAAACGTGGGATGCTGGAGTGCTGCCATACCATCGGAGGAACGAGCTACGCGAGTCCCTCGATCAACCTCCAAAGACGACGCGGAGTCGGAAGTGGGACTCGCGTAGCTCGTCCCTCCGATGAGTTCGCACATCTCCCCAACCAACCGCACCACGTCCGCCTCGCTGACCATTTGCCGGTTAACCTGCATCCGCTCGCGGAACGACACGAGGTGCGGCGAGAGGTAAAGACCGACGCGCAAGCCCGCCGCGCGATAGATGCTCTCCAGCATCGCGCAGGTGGAGCCTTTGCCATTGGTGCCGGCGACATGGATGAAGCGGAGTTTCTCGTGCGGATTGCCGACCCGCGCCGCAAGACGGAGGGTGGTTTCCAGCCCGAAGTTTGCCCCGAAACGTTGGAGGCCATAGAGAAACTGAATCGCTTCGGCGTAGCTCATCGAGGCGGAGTTCTGCCTGCTGCCTCCGCTAACAGACCTTTGAACAACCGCCGACGCTGTGTAGCCGCCGACGTGAGGAGGCGGATTTCGGAGAAATGGCACATGTGCTGTCCGCCTCCCCACGTCGGCGGCTACTTTTTTAACGGGCAGCTAAAGCGGCTTCTGGTGCAGGTGCTGATGCACGGCAGCGATGAAGCCGCGGAAGAGCGGATGCGGCGCGTTGGGCTTGCTCTGGAATTCCGGGTGAAACTGGCTGCCGAGGAAAAACGGGTGGTCCTTGAGTTCGATGACCTCGACCAGCTTGCCGTCCGGGGAGGTGCCGCTGAAGAGGAACCCGGCCTCCTCGAAACGGGCGCGGTAGGCGTTGTTGAACTCGTAGCGGTGGCGGTGGCGCTCGTTGACGACGAACGCGCCGTAGAGCTGCGCCGCGCGCGAGCCGACCACCAACTGGCACGGCTGCGCGCCCAACCGCATCGTCCCGCCTTTCCGGGTCACTTTCTTTTGCTCGTCCAGCAACGCGATGACCGGGTGCGGCGTGGCGGAATCGAACTCGGTCGAGTGTGCCGTCTCCAGTTTGAGGACGTGGCGGGCGAACTCGACCGTCGCCACTTGCATCCCCAGGCAAAGCCCGAGATACGGCAATTTGTGTTCGCGGGCGTATTGCGCCGCGAGAATTTTGCCTTCGATGCCGCGCTCGCCGAAGCCGCCGGGCACGAGCAAGCCGCCCAGGTCTTTGAGGATTTTTTCCGTGCCGAATTTCTCGATCTCCTCGGCCTCGACCTTTTCGATTTCCACGCCGCAGTCATTGGCCACGCCGCCGTGGATGATGGCCTCATAAACCGACTTGTAGGCGTCCTGGAGTTCGATGTATTTGCCGACAACGCCGATGCGGACGCGGTGCTGGGGCGCGATGAGCTTGCGGATGATGTCCTGCCAATGCGCCATGTTCGCCGGGGGCGTGTCGAGGCGCAGGAGTTGGCAGACCAGTTCGTCGAGCCGCTCGCGCTGGAGCATCAGCGGCAATTCGTAGATGGTGTGGTCCACGTCCTTCTCCTCGATGACCGCCTCGTAAGGCACGTTGCAGAACATCGAGATTTTCTGGCGCAGCTCCTTGTCGAGCGGCTTCTCGCAACGGCAGACCAGGATGTGCGGCGTGATGCCGATTTCGCGCAGCTTCGCCACCGACTGCTGCGTCGGCTTGGTCTTCAATTCGCCCGCGGCCTTGATGAACGGGACGTAGGTGACGTGGAGGAAGATGGCATTGGTGTAGCCGACTTCGAGCGCGAACTCGCGGATGGCTTCGAGGAACGGCAGCCCTTCGATGTCGCCCGTGGTGCCGCCGATTTCGGTGATGAGCACGTCGGACTTCGATTGTTCGGCGATCAGGCGGATGCGGTTTTTGATCTCGTCGGTGACGTGCGGGATGACCTGGACGGTCTTGCCGAGGTATTTGCCTTCGCGTTCGTTGTTGAGCACGGTCTGATACACCTGGCCGCTGGTGAGGTTGTTCATCCGCGAGAGCTTCGTGCTGGTGAACCGCTCGTAATGGCCGAGGTCGAGGTCGGTTTCGGCGCCGTCATCGAGCACATACACTTCGCCGTGCTGGTAGGGGCTCATCGTGCCCGGGTCCACGTTGAGGTAGGGATCGAACTTCTGGAGCGTGACCTTGAGACCGCGGTTTTCGAGCAGCGTGCCAAGCGCCGCCGCCGTCAGTCCCTTGCCCAACGAACTGACCACGCCGCCCGTTACGAAGATGTATTTCATTTACTCACAAAAATCCAAACGGGATTAAGATTAAGAGCAGGATTAAGATTAAGAATCCTCCCTCAGCCTCTTAATCTTAATCTTAATCTTGCTCTCTTCCGCTTAACAAGCGTTCCACCCGCCCCACGTCCCCAAGCACATCCACACCCACACTGTCGTAGTCCACCTTCACGACGGCGATGCGAATGCCGTTTTCCAAGGCCCGCAACTGCTCCAGCCGCTCGGCCTGTTCCAGCGGCGAGACCGGGCATTGCACCAGCCGCAACAACGTCTCGCGCCGGTAACCGTAAATGCCCAGGTGTTTCAAAAAAGGAAACGCCGCCGTCTGCTCGGTCACCGAACGACTGGCGGCATCGCGCAGATACGGGATCGTGCGCCGGGAGAAATATAGAGCGCGACCGGCGGCGTCTGCAACGACTTTTACGACGTTCGGATTGTCGTATTCCGCCGGGTCCCGCAGGGCCGTGGCGGCGGTGGACATCTCGCAGCCGGCCAGCGCGGCGGCCACGGCATCAATCACCGCCGGGTCCAGCAACGGCTCGTCCCCCTGGATGTTCACCACCGCGTCGCAGGCGCAACGTGCGGCCACCTCGGCGATGCGGTCCGAGCCGCTGGGATGGCCGGCGCGGGTCATTTCCACGCGGCAAAACTTCTGGGCCACTTCCCAGATGCGCGTGTCGTCGGTCGCGACAATCACTTCACTCAGGGACTTGGCCAACTGGCAGCGCTCGACGACGTGCTGGATGAGAGGCTTGCCGGCGATGAGCGCGAGCGGTTTGCCGGGGAAACGCGTCGAAGCGTAGCGGGCGGGGATGAGGCCAAGCGTCTTCACGCGGGCGGCAGTTTGTCGAGGCAATCAGAATAATCCGGTTCGTCATCGCCGTACGCGTGAGCGAACCAAGCTTTGGACGCGGCCAGCCACGCTTGCCGTTCATCTTCCGCTGTCTCGCCCGGGACGACAGTTACGAGCAGCTTGGTGTCGGGCTGAAGCTCGAACGGCTCATCGAGGCAGATTTGCTTGCCGTCGTAATGCGCTTTCAGTGTGACTGCGTTCATGGCTTTCCTTTCATACTCCAACGAGGCGCGTTGAACAAGCCACCAAAACCCGGTGGGAATAACATCAACGGTGGTAGTGCAGGGTGAACGAGGCGTTGAAAGGAATCCATCTGGCCTTATCTTGCTCTCAAAATCCACCCCACTGCCGCCGCCAAATGATCCACGACCGCGGCACGGGCAAGTTTTTCCGCAGAGTTGCGTTCGAGTTCCGCGCCGTAGCCCGTCCGGACTAAAAGACCGTGCTTCACCCCTGCATTCCACCCGCACTCCAAGTCAATCAGCTTGTCGCCGATCATGTAGCTTTGGCTAAGTTCCACTGCGAATTCGTCGCGGGCATCGAAGAGGAATTGCGGCGAGGGCTTGCGGCCGCGGCTCGACTGCTCCGGCGCTTCGGGCGCGACGTAGATTTTCGTGAAACACACTCCGTCGCGGGCAAGTTCGTTGCACAAATGGCGGTGCACGTTCTCCACATCGGCCATCGTGAAGTGGCCGCGCCCGACACCGGACTGGTTCGTCACCATGAACAACAGATAGCCGGCGTCCTGCAACCGCCGCAACGCCTTGCCCGCGCCCGGAAAAATCGCGACGTCCTCGACGCGATGCAGGTAGTTGCGCTCCTCGATAAGCACCCCGTCGCGGTCCAGGAACACGGCGCGTTTCACGGCTGAGTTTTAACGCAAAGACGCCAAGGAGCAAAGCCGCAAAGATTGTCCGGAAAACCCTGAACCCTGAACCTTGAACCTTGAACCTTAAACCTTGAAGATCAGCGCTGAACCGAGTGACGTTCAAAGTTCGAGGTTCAAGGTTCAAGGTTCAAGGTTTGTTTGGTTGCGTCTTGACCCCTTTTCGCCTTCGCGTTGAATCATTCACGCTGAAAACTCGCGAGCAGTTCCCCGGGCGTCACCATTGCGGTGCCGATTTTGCCCACGACCACGCCCGCCGCGTGGTTGGAGAAGATCGCGGCTTCGAGCGGCGACGCGCCTGCCGCGATGGCCAGCGTGAACGACGCGATGACCGTGTCGCCCGCGCCCGACACGTCGAACACTTCCTGCGCCACCGTCGGAATGTGGAACGGCTTGTGCCCGCGCTGGCAAAGCAGCATCCCCTGGTCGCCGAGCGTGATGAGCAGCAGCACCGGCCCCAATTGCCGCAACAACCGGTCGGCCACCTGCAACAGCGCGGCGTCCTGGAGCGGTTCGCCGTGGCGGCTGCCGTCGGGCACGCCGGCCAGTTCGAAGGCTTCCTTGCGATTGGGCGTGATGAGCGAGAGGCCGCGCAGGTTCAGCAAGTGGGTCGGTTTCGGGTCGAGGCTCAACCAGATTCCGCGCGCGCGGCACAGCTGTTTCAATACATCCAGCAACGGCTGCGTGACGACGCCTTTGCCGTAGTCGCCGAGGATCACCGCCGCGGCGGAGGCCAGCGCGGGCCGAAGCGCTTTCAACAGTTGCTCCACCGCCGCGCCGTCGAGTTCGGCGCGAGTCTCGCGGTCCACGCGGACGACTTGCTGTTGGTGGGCGATGATACGGGTCTTGATGGTGGTCTTGCGACGGGAAAGCCTGAGCAGGTTGTGGCAACTGACTTTCTGTCCCTTCAGCAGGCCGGTGAGTTTGCGCCCCGCGTCGTCGCGTCCGATCACGGTGAAAATCCCGGTGCCGGCACCGAGCGAACTGAGGTTGCGCGCCACGTTGGCGGCGCCGCCGGGCATGAAGCTCTCGCGTTCGAAATCCAGCACCGGCACCGGCGCCTCCGGCGAGATGCGCGCGACGTGGCCCCAGATGAACTGATCGAGCATCACGTCGCCGACCACCAGCACGCGCGCCTTCGCGGCGGCGGCCAGCAATTGTTTGACCCGCAGCAGGGACAAAGTTTTCACAATCAATCCAGAAAGGCCGTCAGCGGACTGGTTGCGCTGGCCGTCTCCTGCTGCGCCGCCAGGCCGACTTCAAAGGCGGTCCGGCCGGCTTCCACGGCCAGCTTGAACGCCACGGCCATTCGGTTCGGGTCCGCAGCCACGGCGATGGCGGTGTTCACCAGCACGGCGTCGGCGCCCATTTCCATCGCCTCGGCGGCATGGCTCGGCGCGCCGAGGCCGGCGTCCACCACCACCGGCACGGTGGCCTGCTCGATGATGATGCGGATTTGATCGCGCGTTTGAATGCCGCGATTGGAGCCGATGGGCGAGCCGAGCGGCATCACCGTGGCGACGCCGATATCCTGCAAACGTTTGGCCAAAACCGGGTCGGCATTGATGTAGGGCAGGACAGTGAATCCTTCCTTCACCAGTATCTCAGCGGCCTTGAGCGTCTCCACCGGATCGGGCAGCAGATAACGCGGATCGGGATGGATTTCGAGCTTCACCCATTTGGGCAAACCGGCCGCCGCCGCGAGCCGCGCCAGGCGCACGGCTTCTTCGGCATTCATCGCGCCGCTGGTATTTGGCAAAACCAAATAACGCTTGAGGTCAATGATATCAAGGATGTTCGCATACGGATCGCGCTGGCCGCTCAAATCGGCCCGGCGCAACGCCACGGTCACCAGTTCCGCGCCGCTGGCGGCGAGGGCCTCGCGCATTGCCTCGGGCGACGAGAACTTGCCCGTGCCGAGGATGAGCCGGGAGCGAAACTCGCGGCCCGCGATGCACAGCAGTTGGTTCGTCAACAACATCCCGGCCAGCTTAGGCGGCGGGAGGGGAAGTGTCGAGAGTCGAGAGTCGAGCCGGGAAGCAAGGCAGGCTTGTCGGCAGCGACCGGGAAAACTAAATTGCCACCGATGTCTGTCACCTTTTCCGCCGTCCGCGCGGAATTCCTTCAGCACTACCAGCGCGACCTGACTTGCCGGTGGACGAGTGAGGACGTGGCGGCGCAGGCCGCTTTCGCGAGTCGCCACTTGGGCGAAGGGCTGTGGCTCGACTGGTCGTCACCGGCGGCGGCGTTGGAGTTGTGGCAGGCGGGCCTGGGACTGACGCCGCTAAATACCGGCCCGCAGGAAACCATTTTGCTGGCCGGGCCGATGGCGGAACTGTTGCCGTCGGAAAATGTATTCCGCCTGGCCACCGCTCACCTCAAAGCCGGTGGCAAGCTGATCGGCATCGTCCCCTGTCTGCGGGACAACTCGCCGGAGAGCGAATTTTTCGCGCGGCTGGCGGCGGAGGAATTATGGCCTTATTTCACTGCCGAGGAAATCCGGGAACTGCTGTGCGAGGCGGGACTGGAGCCGGCGGCCGACGCGACCGGCTTCGTTCCCATCCGGCGCTTCAACGAAGCGGTCCTGAAGGATGAGTTGGGGTTCAAAGGATTCCGCCGGCTCTTCGACAAGGTCGAGGCCCAGGGTTACGATCCAATGGAAATCGGCTGGGGCGAATTGCGGTTGGTGGCGCGCTCCCACGGCGCTCAATCAAAGTCCGAGCAGCTCATGAAGTAGTGGCAGCGTGGGCAGCGGAGTTTGCACTTGACGTTGTGCAGTTCGTGGCCGCAGCGCGGGCACCAGCGCCAGTATTCGCCGGGGTGCCCGCTGGACTCGACGGAACATTCGACAACGGTTTCGGCGGCCGTGAGTGAACCGGATGTTTCTGGGACAGGCACGGCGCATTAATTATCACGCCGCCATTTTCGGGCAAGTCCACAATGAGGGCCGGCCGGCTCGCCTCGGCCCCGGTTCTGTGGCAGCGTGAACCATGGCCTTCTGGACGCGCAAGCAATGGCTGAAAAATCTGGCTGGCCTGCTTTTGTTGCCGGTCGCGCTTTTTATGCTGTTCCGCTGGTTAGAACACAGTCTGGTTTATCAACCCTCCGCCACGCTGGGGGCCACAGGGGCCGAACTCAACCGCCCGTTCCAGGAAGTTTTCTTCCCGTCCAGGGACGGCACCCTGCTGCACGGGTGGTTTTTTCCTGCCGATAAAGACTCGTCGCGCGCGCACCTCACCATTTTGTTCTGCCATGGCAACGGCGGAAACATCAGCCACCGGCTGGATGCCTATGCCGCGCTGCTCGATCTTGGCCTGAACGTTTTTGCTTTTGATTATCGCGGCTACGGGCGCAGCGCCGGCCGGCCGGGCGAGGAGGGAACTTACCAGGACGCGCAAGCCGCCCATGCCTGGCTCCGGCAGAAAGGTTTTGTTGCGCCAAGCATCATTGCGTTCGGGGAATCGCTCGGCGGCGGCGTGGTCAGCGAACTGGCCCTCCGCGAACAGATTGGCGGATTGGTCTTGCAGAGCAGTTTCACCAGCGTGACCGCGGTGGGCGCGGAAGCGTTTCCGTGGCTGCCCGTGCGCAGCCTCGGCACCATCAAGTATGACACGCGCAGCAAACTGCCTCGCCTGCGCGTGCCCCTCCTGGTGATGCATGGCCGGGCCGATTCGGTCATTCCCTTTCATCACGGCGAAGAAAACTTTGCCGCCGCCAACGAGTCGAAACTTTTTTGGGAATTGCCGGGCGACCATAACGACCCGGTGAATGCTTATCGCGAGTCGTTCATGGAAGGGATGCAAAAGTTTCTCAAAATGATTGGGGCCACGCGGTAGGACACGCGCCCCGGGGCTGTTTCGAATCTCTCGAAGGGGGCCCACCATGTGCGAAAAAATGTTACACGTGTAACACTTTTTTGTCACCCATCTCGAATCGCTCGGAGGAACGGGCGATGTGCGAGAGTGCGCCTGCCTCAACCCGGCGGCCAGCTCATGGGCCGCCCGCCGAGGATGTGGCAGTGCAGGTGCGGCACGGCCTCGCCGGCATCGCGGCCATTGTTGAACACCAATCGGTAGCCGCTCTCTTTCAGACCCAGCCCGGCCGCGATCTCCGCCGCCTTGAGCAGCAGGTGCCCGAGCACCGATTGGTCCTCCGCGGCGGCTTCCCCGATGCGTGGAATGGGTTTCCTGGGGATGATGAGCACATGCGTCGGCGCCTGCGGTTTGATGTCGCGAAAGGCGAGGACCAGATTGTCTTCGTAAACGATGTCCGCCGGGATTTCGCGGGCGACGATTTTCTCGAAGAGGGTTTTGCTCATGACGGCAGAATACCGGAGGGGGGGGTGGAAGTCAGGAGAAAAAGCGCGAGTGGTCTGGCGCCGAACGCGGGCGTGGGCGTCTTACCGGACGACCAGGGCGCAGGAGCGGGCGCCCAGTTCCCGGCGGGCGCAATGGCGCAGATATTCCACGATTTGATCGCTCAAGGTCTCGCAGCGCCCGCTCCAGCGCCGGGCGCCGACCAACTGCTTGACGCAACGACGCAGCCCTGTGAAGCGGAGCAACCGCGGCGAACGGCCTAACTGCCGCCGCAGTTCGTCACGCAAGCGGAGGAAGAACGCCAGTTCAAAGCCCTTGCCCGATTCGCAGGCGAGCCGGGCGAGGTCCGACTCGCTCTCGCCGGCGGCCGTTTCCGACGAGGCCAGCGCGGTGACGGAAAGGCCGAAGCCGCGCAAGACCCGCTCCAGCGCCAGGGTGAATTCGCCCACCGTCACGAAGGTCCGGTTCAATTCGTTCTTGTAGTAATGCACGACCGCTGCGGCCGCGTGCCGGAGCAGTTCAGGATCAATGGCCCCGGCCACCTCGCCGCACAACTCAAAAGAGAAACGCTCGATCGAACAGGGGACGGCCTGGCCGTTGGCCAGTTGAAACCACAAGCAATCGTTATGAAACTGAATCATGGGCTGGCCTCCAATTTCTTGACTTCCTGCACGAATTCCTTCGCCTCCTCGAAGCGCCGGTAAACGCTGGCAAAGCGAACATAGGCCACGTCGTCAATCGCGCGCAACCCCTCCATCACCCGCTCGCCAATCGCCAGGCTGGGCACTTCCCGCTCGTATTTGTCGGTGATTTCGTCAACGATGTTTTCGACCAGGTTTTCGATGACCTCCGGGCTGATGGGCCGCTTCTGGCAGGCTTTGCGCAGGCCGGAAAGCAGTTTTTCTTTGGAAAACTCCTCGCGGCGGCCGTCACGCTTGATGACCATCAACCCTTCGTGCTCGATTTCCTCGTAAGTGGTGAAGCGGTGACTGCAACCCAAACATTCCCGGCGGCGGCGGATGGTCGAACCTTCACGCGATCCGCGTGAGTCAATGACTTTATCATCCTGCTGACCGCATTTCGGGCAACGCATAAGGCCAAGCTACCGCTTATTGTGGCTGGGTTGTGGTATCACACTGAATATTGTGTAGTCAAGGGAAGTTCTGCGAGGCGTTTTATCAGCGAAAAACTGTTCGGCATCCAATTACACCCGAAATCCGAAGTTGAACAACGAAGCCACGAAGGCGCGAAGCGGAGACGGTGGATTGGGGCAGAAAAACGTACCGGCACGGATCACTGGCCAAATCTGATTTGCACGGGGGACACGCCACTTATCCTTCGCGGTTTTGCGTCTTTGTTGTTCAACGACTTCCGGATTTCGAGCCGAAACAATGAGGTCATGGCGGCTATCGCACGCGCTGGGTCAGCCACAAGCCGGCGCCGCCGAACAGGAGGTTGGGCAGCCAGGCCGCCAGCCAGGGCGGCAGGTGATTGCCGATGCCCAGTGCCATGCCCAGGCGCAACAGCACGAAATAGGTGAACCCAATGAAAATGCTGCTGGCCACGCCGACGAACACGTTGCGCCGGCCCGAGGGCGCGCCAAAGGGAAGGGCGATCAACACCACCACCAGGCACGTCCAGGGCGCCGCCAGCCGCGCGTGCAATTGTGTGTGGAGCGAAGCCGAGTCGGCGGGGCTGAGTTGCGGATGCAGCCGCAGGTAATTGAGGATTTCCGGCAGCGAAAGCTGGACCTTGTTGGCCAACTGGCGGCTGGTCAGGCTGCGGTATTTGATTTCGCTTTTGATCTGTTCGGGCGTCTCGGAAAATTCGGGGAAGGCCAGTTCGTTGGTGAAGCGGGGTTGCGGCAAGGCGTCCGCCGACGCGGAAATGAGTTGCTGCACGCCGTAAAACGTCCAGACCCCGTTGACCCGTTCGCCGCGCTCGGCCACGATCTCGCGCTGTGAGCCGTCCGGCAACACCCACACCACCAGCGGCTTGACCATGCGATAGGTTTCCACGTTGTAAGCCTGGATGGACCAGAAGCGGTTGTCGCGCGTGTTGCGGAATTCGAGGTTGCGCTGCACAAAGCGGCTGGGGTCGTTCGTGGAAACCGGCTGGTGCCGATGCAGAATTTCCTCGGTGAGGCTGGCGCTGTCAGGCACGATGGTTTCATTCAAGCCAAAGAGCACCAGGCTGAAGAACAACCCCACCGCCAGGTAAGGCAGGCTGGTGCGCCAGAGGCTCACGCCCGCCGCGCGGATGGCGGTCAATTCCTGGTGCCGGGCGTGGTTGGTCAGGGCATAGAGCAGCGCCAGCAGCAGCGCGATGGGCATGACCGTCACCAGCAGTTCAGGCGTTTTGACCAGGTAGAATTCGGCGACCTCCAGGCCTTTCAATTTGTATCTTTGAAAGTCATCCAGTTGGGAAAACAGGTCGAAGGCGATCCAGAAAATCAAAAAACCGCTCAGACAATAACCCAGCGGAATGAGCAGTTCGCGCAACAAATAGCGGTCCAGCAGGCGCATCGCGCAGCACCGTAGCCAGCGCCACCCGCCAAAGCAAGCCGTGCCGCCGGTGGGTAGTGTCTTAATCTTAATCTTAATCATAATCTCTGACCGGCAAGCGATTAAGATTAAGAGACGATCCGCCGGTGTTTTCCGGGCTTGGAACCGGAGAAAAACCGGCTACACTGGGAACGATAGTTAAGTTCCGGCATGAAAAAAAACTTCGCTTTATCCGCTTTGCTGCTGGCTGGCGTCGCGACGGGTAAAGCCGCCGACCTGCCGCAGGACGCCCGGCACGCGCTGGAAAAAGCCACCGCTTACCTTCGCTCCATTTCCACCGAGGGCGGCTATCTTTGGCGTTACTCCACCGATCTGAAGGAGCGCGCCGGCGAGGTCAAGGCCACCGCCACGCAAATCTGGATCCAACCGCCAGGCACGCCTTCGGTGGGGATGGTCTTCCTGCGCGCCGGCGAAGTGACCCGGGATGCGCGCTACCTCGACGCCGCCAGGGCCGCGGCGGACGCGCTGGCCCGCGGCCAGGTCGAGTCCGGCGGCTGGGATTACCTGATTGATTTCGACCCGCAGAAAAGCCAGCTCTCGTATCGGCGCAGCGACCGGGGAAAACTTTTGCCCGAACAAAGTGCCAGACGGAAAAACCTCACCAGCTTCGACGACAACAACACGCAAAGCGCGCTGCGCTTCCTGCTGGCCGTCGTGGAGGCGGGCAAGGACTCCAGCGACCCGCGCGACGCACGCCTCCGCGAGGCGCTCGACTACGGGTTGAAAAAAATGATTGAGGCCCAGTATCCCAACGGCGCCTGGCCACAGCGCTGGCTCGGCCAGCCGCGCCAGCCCGAAGCTTACCCGGTGATCAAGGCGCACTACCCGGAAAGCTATCCACGCGAATTTCCGAAGGTGAACTACTACGCCCACTATACACTCAACGACAATTCGTTTCGCGACTGCATCCAAACGATGCTCGACGCTTTTCACCGCACGGGCAAACCCGAATACTTCGCCGCCGCAAAGAAGGGCGGCGACTTCCTTCTCCTCGCCCAGATGCCGGAACCGCAGCCCGTGTGGGCGCAGCAATACAACGCGCAAATGGAGCCGGCCTGGGCGCGCGCGTTCGAGCCGCCGTCGGTGACGGGCAACGAGAGCGTCGGCGCCCTGCAAATCCTCCTGGACCTTTACCTCGAAACCGGCGATGAAAAATTCCTCCTGCCGCTGCCCGCCGCCGTCGCGTGGTTCCAACGCTCCGCCATCGCGCCCAACCGGTGGGCGCGCTACTACGAACTGCACACGAACAAGCCGATTTTCGGCGACCGCGACGGGAAAATTTATCACCGGCTGGGAGACATCAGCGAGGAGCGCCAGCACGGTTATTCGTGGGGCGGCGACTATCACGTGGCGCGGACGATTGCGTTCTACGAGCAACTCAAGAGCCAGGGCCGTGACGCCATGCTCAAGGAACGCACGGCCAAAGCGGAATCGGCCAAGCAAAAAACTGCGCGGGCCAGGACGCTCGAACCGGCGGTGAGGAAAATCATCGGCGCGCTCGATGCACAGGGCCGCTGGGTGACGTCCGGCCACATCAAGAAGCGCGACTGGGAGTTCGGCGACCGCATCGAAACGAGCGTGTTCATCGCCAACGTGACGACGCTGTGCGATTACCTGGAGGCGGCCTTGCCGAAGAGCAGCGCAGCGGGCGCCCGGTGAATTGAGTTTATGTTGAACGAAGAAGCCATCCTCAACGCGCTGAAGGCCGTCAAGTATCCCGGCTATTCCCGCGACATCGTTTCCTTCGGCTTGGTCAAGCAGGTCGCTGCCAACAACGGGGCCGTCAGCGTGTCGTTGCAGTTGACTTCCGGCAGCCCGGACGTGGCGGCGCAAATCAAAGCGGACTGCGAGCGCGTCCTGCGCGGTGTGCCGGAAGTCAAGCTGGTGCACGTGGACGTCCCGGCGCCGACCGGACCGCCAACCGCCGCCGGCGCGATGCAAAAAAATCAAGTCCCGGGCGTGAGACGCATCGCGGCGGTCGCCAGCGGCAAGGGGGGCGTCGGGAAATCCACGGTGTCCGTCAACCTGGCGTGCGCGCTGCAGCACCTGGGGGCGCGCGTCGGGCTGTTGGATTGCGACATTTACGGGCCGAGCATCCCGTTGATGATGGGGATTCATCAACGGCCGGCCATCAGCGCCGCTGAAAAACTCGTCCCGCCCGCCCAATTCGGCGTGAAGCTCATGAGCATGGGCTTTCTGCTCGAGGGCGACCAGCCGGTGATCTGGCGCGGGCCGATGATCATGAAAACCATCCAGCAATTCATCCACCAGGTGGAGTGGGGCGAGCTGGATTATTTGCTGGTTGATTTGCCGCCGGGAACCGGCGACGCCCAACTCTCGCTTTGCCAGACCGTCCCGCTGGATGGCGGAGTGATCGTGACGACGCCGCAGGAGGCCTCGCTCGGCGTCGTGCGCAAGGGCATCGCGATGTTCGAAAAAGTCAATGTGCCGATCCTTGGCCTGGTGGAAAACATGAGCTACTACACCACGCCCGGCGGTGAGCGGGTGGAGATTTTCGGCCACGGCGGCGGACGAACCGAAGCGGAACGCAAGGGGATTTCCTTTCTTGGCGAGGTGCCGCTGTTCACGGAAATCCGCGTAGGCGGCGACGTGGGCTTGCCGGTGGTCGTCAGTGCGCCGCAAGAACCTCCGGGACAAGCATTTATAAGTATTGCTGAAGCGTTGCGTCAAAAGCTGGTATAAGGTAACTTCAACCTGCCAACGACATCGGAATGAGAGCGGAGAGCGGAAAGCGTCCCTGATTTTGATTGTCAACGCCGGAGCCGGCGTTACAGTCAGGCAAATTTTCGGTGTGCAACTGGCAACGATTGATTCTTTGTCCATGAGTAATCCAACCAATGGAACTGATTTGCTCAAGAATTCCTCGCTTTACCGAGAGTTCCAGGCGGAGCGGGAGGAAATTCTGAAGCACAAATGGATCGAGTCGGAAAAGGCCGGGTATGATATTGGGTTCGAGCGCGCACTGACGGATTGGATCATCAAGCACCGCTCCAAATGGCGAAAAGGCCGGCATCCCGGCAAACCGACCTGAGACCCGTTGAAATTCCTTTAAGGCGGACCAGTGAGTTCGCCAAGGACCGTATGATCAACCAGCCAATCTGCCGAATGGGTTCTGACCGGGGACCCGTCCGGCTTTTTTTATGCCCCAAGGCAGCCTGATCCTCGACTCCCTGGCCATCCAACGCGCGCTCACGCGCATCGCGCATGAAATCGCCGAACGCAACAGCGCGAGCGCAGACGTGGTCATCGTCGGCATCCCGCGCGGCGGCGTCCACCTGGCCCGGCGGCTCAGTGCGGTCCTGGGCGGCATCTGGGGCCACCCCGTCCTGGTGGGCGCGCTCGATGTGAGCATGCACCGCGACGACCTCGACCAGCAGATCGCCCCCAATGTGCATCCCACGGTGATCCCGTTTGACGTCACGGATAAAACCGTGGTGCTGGTGGACGACGTGCTGTTCAGCGGACGCACCACGCGCGCCGCGTTGGACGCGTTGAACGACTTTGGCCGGCCCAGGTGCATTCAACTGGCGGTGCTCGTGGATCGCGGGCACCGCGAACTGCCGATCAAAGCGGACTTCGTCGGCAAAAACGTCCCCACCTCGCTCAAGGAGTGCATCAGCGTGAACCTCAAGGAGGAACAGGGTGACGACACCGTGACGCTGGAGAAATCATGAGCTGGAACCGCAAGCACCTGCTCGATATCGAGTCGCTGACGGCGGATGAAATCATCACCGTGCTCGACACCGCGCGCGCGTTCAAAGCCGTGGGCGAGCGCGTCATCAAGAAGGTGCCGGCCTTGCGCGGCAAAACCGTGGTCAACCTGTTCATCGAACCTTCCACGCGCACGCGGATCAGCTTCGAGCTGGCCGCCCAACGCCTCTCGGCGGACGTGATCAATTTCACCGCCGAAGCCTCCTCGTTGAAAAAAGGCGAGACGCTCAAAGACACCGCCCGCAACCTTGAAGCGCTCAACGCGGATATCATCATCATCCGCCACAGCGCGACGGGAGCGCCGCATTTCCTGGCACGGTTCCTCAATGCCAGCGTCATCAACGCCGGCGACGGCGCGCACGAACATCCCACCCAGGCGCTGCTCGACGTGTTCACCATCCGGGAGAAAAAGGGGGCCATCGCCGGGTTGAACGTCACGATCCTGGGCGACATCCTCTACAGCCGCGTGGCCCGCTCGAACATCTGGGCGCTGTTGAAATTGGGCGCGCACGTCACGCTCTGCGGCCCGTCCACCCTCGTGCCGCGGGTCTTCGAGAAAATGGGCTGCCGCGTCACCCACCACGTCGAGGAGGCCATCGCGGAAGCGGACATCATCAATTTGCTGCGCATCCAGCACGAGCGGCAGCGCCAGACCATGTTTCCCAGCATCGGCGAATACGCCAGCCTGTTCGGCCTCACCAAAGCGCGGCTGGCCCGGACGAAACCGGAGGTCCTGATCATGCATCCGGGGCCGATCAATCGCGGCGTGGAGATTGACAGCGAAGTGGCGGATTGCGGACGGTCGGTGATCCTGGAGCAGGTCACCAACGGGCTGGCGGTTCGGATGGCGGTGTTGTTCCTGATCAACGGCGGCAAAGGGCCGCAGGAACTCAGCGCGAATTGAAACGGCGGAGGGGGAAACTGTCAGCAGCCGTTTGGTGAGGCCAAGCCGGTGGGGCGAGACTCCGTCGAGCCAAGTTTCACCTGGTTGAGCGAAACTCCGTTGAGCCTTGCGTGAATTCAGACACGGACTTGGCTCGACGGAGTCTCGCCCCACCTCAGAAAGCACTTTTGCTTATATCTCGCCCCACGAGTTGGCAACGTAGCCGCGTTTGGGGCCGATCTTGCCCAGCTTCTCGTCGTAGTGGAAATGGTAATGGCCGTTCATTGAAACGGTGTTGGCAATACTGGCGCCCACGAAGTCGTAGTCGGTACCGCCGCCGCCGCCAAGGATCAATGCGGCGCTCGGCGCGTAAATCACTCCGCTAAAGGCGGCATTGCCGCTCATGTTGACGCTCGTGTTGCTGGGCAGTCCGTAATAATAGAAGTTCATCGCGTCGCCGCTGGTATTGGCAATGCCGTTGCCGCCGATACTGGCCGTTTCCCCTTTGACATATAGCTTCAAGCTGGCACCCGGAGCAATATAGATATACGAATTGCCCGTCATACTGATGTTGCCATCCACCAGCAACGTGGCGTCGCCAGTGACCAGCACGGCCTGGCTGCCGCTGAGGTTGATACTGGCCAGTTCGCTGTTGCCGCTCCCTACCACGTAGGTATAATTGGTTCCGTCGACAGTGCCGCCTAAAGGCGCCGACGCCGTGGCGAACGGTTGGACGACATCCGCGAGGGCCACGTTCATGTCATCCGTGGACCAACCTGATTTGATTCCTTTTTTGCCGCTGATGACCCAGGCAAGGTCGCCTACGGAACCATTCGGCCCAATTTCGACACTGCCGCCCGGGCCGGTGGAAATATGGCCGGCAATTTTGGCATTGCCGACATTCAACGAGTTGGTCAAGCCAGAGTCGGTCGCGATATCGCCGTTGCTCTTCGCCTTGCTCGCTGTATAGAGGCCGTTGGTGCTATAAAGCGGGTCCGATGAATCGAAGCTGTCGGAGCGAATATTGTTGCCCATGAGATCAATGTTCCCCTTGGCCACCATGCCTTTGGCAAACAGCGCCGCGTTGGTCGTGCCCACCCGCACCGTCCGGCCGATAAATTTTCTCCCGGCCAGATAGTCGGGCAACCCGGCGGCGGCAAACATCGTTTGCGGCGCATAAGCGATGACCGACGGCACGGCCACAAATCCCGCGGACTCGATGACCGGCGGGCTTAGCGGATCAATAGTCACGGTGTAGTAGCCGTCGCCCAGGGTCCGGGTCATGGTGTATTTGCCGTTGAGCAACTGCCAGTCATTGCTCAACAAATCGCCCAGGTTGGTCAGCCCGTTTTTGTTCAGGTGCGCGAACGCCTCCTCGACGCCCGCTTCACTCAACGACATGGCGGAGTTCCACGTCAACGAGCGCATCGTGGATGCGTTCTGGCTGCGGACCAGCGTCAGATAACTCACCAGGTCAATGCCGATGATGGCGCTCAACATGAGGGCGATTATCAGCCCGTTGCCTTGTTCGTGTGAGGAATGTCGAATTTTCATAAGTTTGGACTATTGTTCGTTGCGGATGACTACTTTGGCGGATTGCACACTCTCGGTATTGACCTTCGCCCCCAGAATGGTCCGGGAACAAACCCACTTCATCTGGATCAATTTGCACGTGGCCGGCGTCGCCGTCGGATACTGGTCATAGGTCCCGCCAATCGGGTTGCGCTGGTAAATGGAGAACGTGAACGTGTCGCATTCCTTGAGCAACTCTTCGGTCGAGGTCTCTTTGGTGCGGGTCAACTTTCGGCTCTGCGGATTGTAGCTGTAGGTCAGGGGCGTGTTGTCAAAATCCTTTAACACCAGTTGGTTCGTCGCGAAACTGGTCAGGGAAATCGTCTTGCGGATCTCGCGCGACATCCGGTCCAGCGCGTTGCGGCTTTGCTTGTCCAGGTCGGTATAGTTGGCCATGGCGGCGAAGCTCCGGCCGCTGAAAGCAAAGACCGACATCATCGCGGCCACAACGAGGGTCCCGATGGTAATCGCCACCATGAATTCCACCAGCGCCACGCCAGCGGTCCGGCGGCCGCCCGATCCTTTAATAGATGTAGTTTTGCAGTCCATTGCGTGTTACGTAAGTGCTCATGCTGCGACGGCGCAGGACATCAGCGGACGTCCAGGTGACCTCGAAAGTGATCAAGAGCAGGTCGTTGCTGTAGTTTGCGGCGATGGGGGCGCTGGTCATGGTCAGGGTGCCGTTGTAAATCAACCCCGTGTTGGTCGAGTCAGAGGGATAAAAAGGCGCCGTAAAAGTCGGGGGAATGAAGTTCGTGGGGACCGTGTTGGTGATCTGGTTCATGGTGTACAAGCGGATGGTCTCCACCTTTTCCTCCAGAACCTGGACCGCGCGCAGATTTTCGCGGGCCAGCTGCACCACGGCAAACCCCGAGGAGAACCCGGCATAGAGCGAGGTGATCGCCACCCCCACCACCGAGACGCCGATCAGTTGCTCGACCAGGGTGAACGCCGCCTGGACAGACCGCGAACGGTGCAAAAGCGGTAATTTAATTTTCATCGCGCTGGGAGAGGGATTCCACGGATTTACAAACGGCCAACATCACAATCATTTGTCTGAGCTTTTAGCAGATGATCTGCCAACTCTTCGACCTGGTTGGTAACGGCCGTTTCGCCGCAACATTCAGCGCCGAAAAGCCTTTTTCCCCCGGCCGCCCAATCAGGTTTGCGAAAGGGCTGGCGGATGAAAAGGGCCGGTTGGAAGCGCTCCGCTGTTTTTTGAGCGCAATCATTTGATATTTAACCTTTCAAAGTTTGCCGGATACCTTCTCAATTTTCGAAAGGCGGAGCAATGGATTCGCAAATTTTGCACGCGCTCAGGCGGGCCTCCAAGCCCGTCCGGGCCGGAGGACAACCAGTGGTCAGATTGCGTACAAATTTGTTGCGCGACGGGTTTTCCCAAGGGAAAGAATTTTCATTCAAAGTGGCGCAAAGCTTTTCGCATCCCTGGAGCAAAGCAAAGCGCGCGAACAAAATCTGGTATGGGCAATGGATTGGATCCAAAAATAATTTCCGTCTCCCAACCGCCCTCTTGCCCGGTCTGCGATCACCCTCCCATGAACTGGCAGGGCAGGCATCCTGTCTGCTGGTTGGGCCGGCTTGCTGCGGCCCGAACCACCGGGGCAAGGATGCCCCTTGACCGGCAGGCGGGGAAGACTGCCCTACATCACCAGGGAGTTAGAGGGACAGATCGCGAACACTTGTCCGTCGCTTCATCATGAAGAACGACTCAGCGAAAAACTTGACCCCAACGGTCACTTTTCATTCCAGGAGGTAATCAACATCCCAAAAGTTGGACCGTTTTTGCCGAGATTTTCATCGTAGTGATAATTGAAATCGCTCAGGGATCTGGCAGTCTTGACCGCCAAGGCACCGTAGAAGTCAACCGTACCGCTGGACGTAAGGTCCGCATTGGGCGCATAAATGGTCCCGATGAAAACGGAATTGCCGCCCATTTTTATAGAGGTGTTGGAGGGCAGCCCGAAATAACTCAGATTCATCGGATTACCGACTTCATTGGCGATCGATCCACCCACCATCTTTGTATCAGCTCCACCAGCGTACAATTCCAACTTGGCGCCCGGCTTGAGCCGCACCAATGACAGATCAATGTTGCCGGTGACGTATAATGCGGATGGGGCAGTGACCACGATGGTGCCACTCAGACTGGACGCGGAGTAATTTCCGCCCACAAGCACATAATTATAGTTCGTGCCATCCACTATGCCGGGAATGACTGGATACCCGACGGAAAAGGGCACCGTCACGTCGGGAATGTTGACGTTCAAATCGTCCGTGAAATGGCCGGGCTGAACTCCTTTTGATGACCAACTGAAATCTCCCACAGAGCTTGAACCTCCTACGGCAAAACCGCCTCCCGGGCCTGTGGCGAGCTTCCCTTTCACCAGAACACTTCCAGAGACTGAAGAATTGGTGGCTTGTGAAGCCGTGGCGACGAAGCCGTTGTCCTTGCTGGTGGCGGGATTATAAAAACCGTTGGTGCTATGAAGCGGATCAGAAGAGTCGTAGCTGTCGGCATTCATATTCCCGCCTAATGTCATCGAGACTTTGGTGACCAATCCCACATACCGGAATTGCCGGATGGTCCCCACCTCCACGATCCGCGAGACATAATTCGTACTGTCGGGCCGACGAACAGAACCCGTTGAACGGATCGTGAAATTGCTGGTCCCGAAAATATTGACGTCGTAATAGCCTTCAGAGAGGGTTCGCGTTTTCTCATAGTGGTTCCCATGGTAAACCCAACCGTCCACCGCCAGGTTCGTGCCGGAGGTTTTGGTCAGATGCGTCAACGCCTCTTCCACGCCTGCTTCGGCCATGGGCATTGCGGAATTCCAGGTGAGCGAATACATGACCGACTTGTTCTGGCTGCTCGCCAGATTCAGATAACTGGCCAGGGTAATCCCGATGAGTCCGGCGATGACCAGCACCAGCACCACGGTGCCACCGTGATCAGGGGAGATGCGAATTCTCATAGTCTCATTTCTTTCGAATCACAATTTTGGCCGACTGCACACTTTCGGTGTTGACCTTGCTGCCAAAGATTTTCCGGGAACAAATCCAGTTGAGTTGAATCACTTTGCAGGTGCTCGACGAGCCGGTGGGGAATTGCTCGTAAGTGCCGCCCTTTGGCGTGCGCTGGAAAACTCCAAATGAAAACGTGTCGCATTCGGACAAAAGTGTGTTCGAGTTCCCGGCTTTGGTCCGTGTCAGTGTCTTGGCGGCTGGATTGTAGGCGTAGGTCAGGTTCACGCCATCATAGTCGTTCAGCACAATGGTTTGGATGAGTCCTGATATGTTGGTCGAATAGCTCGAAAGAAAATTGCTTTGCCGGATGTCCCTGGACATCCGGTCCAGGGCGTTGCGGCTTTTTCGGTCCAGATCCACGTAATTGCTCATCGCGGCAAAACTCCGCCCACTGTAGCAAGAAAACGAGCCGATCCCCAGCAGCACCATCGAACTGATCCCCACGGCGACCATCATCTCCACCAGGGTGAAGGCGGCGCGGCGGGTCTTAGTAATATTTGTAGTTTTGAATGCCATATTGGGACACCAGCGTTTCCATGGTGCGCTGCCGGAGAATTCCACTTGACTGCCAATTGACGTTGACCGTGACCAGTTTGAGGTCGGCTTTGTAAGATTCTGTCAATGGGGCGTCCACGATCGAAACCTTGCCGGAATAGGTAATGCCGCCCGTCCCGTTGGTGCTGGTGTAAAACGGCGCGGTAAAATTGGCCGGGATGAAGCCGGCGGTATTGATCTCCGTCCAGGTGTAAAGCCGGATCGTCTCCATCTTTTCTTCCAAAATCTGCGTGGCGCGCAAGCTTTCCCGCGCGACCTGAATGACTCGGAAGCCGTGCCCGAAGGCTGCGTAGAGCGCCAAAAACAAAATGCCCACCAACCCGCTTCCGATCATCACTTCGATGATGGAATAAGCTGATTTCGCAAGGTTGACTCGTCGCAGCTGTCGCGCCGAACGGACGATGTCTTGGTGGCCGCGTAACATATTGATAACCATGATAATAACGGACGCTTGACGCGCTTGAATTTCCGTAAATAAGCAGCAATTCACCTGCCATCTTGTTTTTAGAAATGATTTACCAACATAGGTTTCCGCCGGCTGCCGCTTTATAGGACAAAAAGTCCCTTCTTGAGAAAATACACGTCTCCCTGGGAAAAACTCAAAGACGTTTGGCCAGTTCCGCCTGACTCGCCGCGAACACCTCCCGGTGCAAAGAATTGCCGTGTGCGTCAATCGTCACCACCGCCGGAAAGTCTTCCACCTCAAATTCCCAGATCGCTTCCGGCGCGCCGAATTTCTCCAGCAGGTGGACACTGCACACTTTCTTGATGCACTCGGCCAGCACCTGCGCCGCACCGCCCACCGCGTGCAGATACACACAGCCGTAATCGCGACACGCCGCCAGTGTCTTGTCGCCCATGCCCCCCTTGCCGATGACGCCGCGCAGACCGAAATCGCGGATGATCTGAGCCTGATATGGCTCTTCGCGGATGGACGTGGTCGGACCGGCGGCCGTGGCCTTCCACGAACCGTCGGCCTGCTTCATCACCACCGGACCGCAGTGATAAAGAAGCCCGTCGCGCAAATTCACGCCCGGCGGCAACTGCCCGCCCTCGTGCAAATACTTGTGCACCGCATCGCGCCCGGTGAACACGACGCCGGAAATCAACACCTCGTCGCCAACTTTCAGCGCCCGGATTTTTTCTTCGGTGAAGGGATAGGAAAGTTTGATCATAAGCAATCAGGTTAAATGTTTTCAGCGGCAGCCGTAGCGAGTATTGAATCCAACAATTCCTTGCGCAGATGCAGCGTTGTCCGCGCGGGCAATTCACGGAGCAGTTGCAACATTTCAGCCTTGGAAATCTTGCCGCGCCGACGCGAACGAAGAATCAAACCAATTGTCCCGTGGGTCTGAAAACCAACCGCCAACGCGACCGTCCTGGCGGCGGCGTCATCGCTCAAGAGAAATTGTCCACCGCGTGCTTTGAGCACCGCGAGCGCGGCGCGTTCGCCCATGTGAAGCGCCAGTTCGTCGGCCAGTTTCAGCAAATCGGCGGGCAACGGTGGCGCTTCGGAAATGATTTCGAGATTCGACAATTCCGCCAGCCGCAAACCCGGGCGATGTTTCAACGCTTCGTCCAACACGGCCTGCGGGACGAGCAGTTCTTTGAAGTCGTTCAGCAGGTTCAAGCGGCCAAGTTCGTCCAGATGGATCAACGGCCCGGCATCGAGGACAGCCACGATTTCAGTCGCGGCCATGCAGCCCCCACTCCACGTCCTCCAGAATCTGCTTCTCTTGCAGTTCCACCGAATGGCCGCTCAAGTAGCGGCGCAGAGCTTCGACCACGCCTTCCTCCGGCGTTTTGAACCAGCCCGCCGACACCAGCTTGCGCAACTGTTCATCAAGCTGGTCGGGACATTGAATGGTTACGGTCTTCATGATTTCATTCTGCCACAAACCCACTTTGTTTCAATCTCGCATTTCGCGCCCGGTGAACACGATGCCGGAAATCAAAACCTCGTCGCCGACTTTCAGCGCGCGGATTTTTTCTTCGGTGAAGGGGAAGGAAAGCTTGGTCATGGGTCACGCCGCTTGCAACTCGCGCACATGACTGATGTCCCGCTTGCCGACCGGACGCAAATCGGAGGCTGCCACCGTCGTCACTGCCACCGTGTCTCCCGCCAACGTGACGAATTCCACCTCGTAAGCCGCGCCGTCTTTATGAATATGCACGACCGTGCCCACGTCACCCGCCATAAGACTTTCTTCCGGCAGGTTCTTGGTCAACACCACGCAATCGTGTTCTTTAATTTTCATTCAGCCTCCAAAGGATATGCCGTCAACAGGCGCGGTGCAACTGCGCCTTCGTCCATCTGCCACACCGTCCGCACGACCGGACGGCGGCCAATCGGCGTGTTTCATTCACCCTCGACAACGTAACGCGGGCCAAACCCCGTCTCCCGCACTCGCACAACCTCATGAGTTCTGCCATGTTCGCGCAACGCTTCGGCAAGAATCTCCCACGACTCAATCTTGAAACCGAATTCAGAAAAGAACCGCGCCTTGCTCGCGCCAAAACGATGCGCGGGATTGAGCAGGTAATCCACGATCTTCTCGCGCTCGACAACCAACTTGTCTGCATTCGGCAATTTCATTCAAACCTGATGCGCGGCGATAATGGAATCCCGGCTCGGGTTCGCCACCAGATAACTCACAACCGTCGTCTCAATGTAAATTTCTTTCTCAAACAGAAAGAGCGGAATGATCATGCGTCCGATGCGGCCATTGCCGTCAATGAACGGGTGAAGGATCTCAAACTGCGCGTGAATCAAGGCAAGCTGGACCAAGGCATCCGGCGCGTCCGAGTGCCAATAGGCTTCCCAACGGTTCAAATGATCTTGCAGAGACAGTGGGGATGGCGGGACAAAGGCAGCCTCCTCAATCGGGCTGCCCGGTTTGCCAATCCAATTCTGTATGGTGCGAAAACGTCCGCGCGCCTTGTTGTGTCCGCGCACGCTGTCCATGAGCACTTCATGAAGTTTAAGCAGTGTGTTCAAACAGAAAGGCCGGTCTTGAAGGAGCTTTTCGGAAAGGTGTAGCGCTTTCCGGTAGTTCATAATCTCGTGAATGTCCTCGCGGCGGGAGGGTTCGGAAGGTGGTTCGCCTGCCTCAAATTTCAGAACATCTTCGAAGTCCGCTTGCGTGCCTTCGATTCTTGAGGAAAGCACGGCTTCCTGTGTCGTGATTGGTGAAAGCAGAACATTGGGATTGGGAAGGCCGTAGAACAGGCCTTCCAGCGTGGCGATGGCCCGGTTGGCCTTGCCGACCAACGGCATCAACCCAAGCAGGTCAACGCTTTTGGGCGGAAGCGGTTCTGGCTCAATTGGCCTCATGGCACGTTTGTTGTGTCAAGCAGGCTTGCAGCAACCGTTGGTTGTGTAAAGTAAAACGGTTTTTGATTAAAACAAATTAGTCTTTGTCTGACTCGGTTAACACAACGATTTCTCAATACAACCACTTCCCAATCTTCCCATCCGCATCCAGCGTCACACCCTGACGCCGATATGCCCAGCACATGTAGCTCACGCTCACGAAATACGACGCGGGCAAGCGGTTCGCGGCGCAGATCTTCACGCCCAGCAACGTCGTCTTGCCGCCGAATCCCATCGGGCCGATGCCGAGTTCGTTTGACGTTTTCAAAATGTCCTGCTCCAACGCGTCGAGTTCGGGATTCGGATTGCGGTCGGGAATCAGCCGCAGGAATTGCGTCTTGCTCATCTCGTAGCCCGTGGCGCGGTCGCCGCCGATGCACACGCCGAGGATGCCCGGCCCGCAGCCTTTGCCCTGCGCCTGCAACACCGCGTCGAGGATCGCCTTGCGGCAGCCGTCGAGGTCGCGGTTCGCGTTGAGCTTCTCGGCGGGCAAGGAGTATTGCGCGCCGACGTTTTCGCAGCCGCCGCCCTTAAGCACGAGCCGAACGCTCACGTCCGGCGAGCGATGCTGATGAAAATGAAACGCCGGCGCGCCCGGTCCGACGTTCGTGCCGTCGTTCTTGCCGGTGAGCGAATCCACCGAGTTCTGGCGGAGAAAACCCTTCTTGGTCGCGAGCTTGACGGCTTCCTTCGTCGTCTCCTCGAAAGTGATCTGGTTGAAGCCAATCGGGCAATCCACGTAAAACAAAATGCTGCCCGTGTCCTGGCAGATCGGCTGTGACTTCTGTTTGGCCATCGCGATGTTGCGATCAATGATTTTCATCGCAGACTCGGCAATCGTGCCTTTCTTCTCCTGTGCCAGCGACGTGAGGATGGCCTGCTGCACGTCGTTGGGAATTTCGACGGACGTGCGGCGGATCAATTCGAGCAAGGATTCCGGCAACGCTTTCATAACCCGAATTACCCTAAAGTTTGGGCCACGGGGTGTCAACGAACCGTTCGGCTCTGCTCGCCATTTTTCAGTCGCCACACTGCCGGCAATCCTCTAAACCTGTTCCGACTATGAGCGACCGCACCGTGCCCACGTTGCCCAAATGGCCCTTTCTTTTCGGAGACGCCATGCTGCTTGTCCTCGCCTTTGCGCTCGTCCAACTCGGCGCCGGGCCCTTGAACCTCTGGCAGGTCCTGGCGCTGGTCGTGTGCGTCGGGGCCGGCGCCTGGCTGGGCATTCTCCCGTTCCTCTGGGATCAAAGGGCGGCGCTCATCCTGGCCGAGGCTGACCGTCTGGCCACCGCCGTGGCGCAGGTTCAAAACCTCGAACAACTCAGCGCCCAGATCACCGGCGCCACCGCCCGCTGGCAGAGCGTCCAGGACCTTTCCGACCAGACCGCCACCCTGGCCAGGGACGTGGCCGACCGCATGGCGGCCGAAGCCAAAGCGTTCATGGAATTTCTCCAAAAGGCCAACGACGGCGAAAAGTCCCACCTGCGGCTCGAAGTCGAAAAACTGCGCCGCGCGGAAAATGACTGGCTCCAGATGACCGTCCATCTGCTCGACCACGTTTATGCCCTGCACCAGGCCGGCGTGCGTTCCGGCCAGGCCAGCCTCGTCCAGCAATTGGGCCAGTTTCAAAACGCCTGCCGCGACCTCGTGCGTCGCGCGGGCCTGGTTCCCGTCGCACCGCAACCCGCCGAGGCCTTCGACGCCAAACTCCATCAGTTGGCCGATCCCCAGGCCGCTCCGCCCAACGGAGCCACGGTCGCGGAAGTCATCGCTGTCGGCTATACCTGGCAGGGACAGCTCTTGCGCCGCGCGCTCGTCGCGTTGCAGACCGGCGAACCGACGAAAACGGAATCACCCGCGGCTCCCGATCCGCCGGCCGGAAAAAGCCACGCGCAAAGGGCGTTGCTTTAACTCGACTTCTCAGTAACCATCGGCACAAGCGATAAAGCGGCCCCTCACCCCGGCCTTCTCCCGGAGAGAGGGGGGAATTGTCGCCAGCGTGTTCGCAGTCTGAGCGCCCCGATACTGGCGAGAGACGGGATGGAATTCTCCCTCTCCCCTCGGGAGAGGGCCGAGGTGAGACCATTTCTGGTGTGCCCTGTGCCGGTTTTCATTCCGACTAGGTAGAATTCCGGCCGGCAACCGGAACGGCGCACGATTCGCGCAGCACCAAAAAATGCAGCCAGCGCTCCGTCACTGCGCGCTGGAAAATTCGTTCGAGCGCCAGGCTGTAAAGTTTCAACTGTGGTGCGTGGAACTGCACCTTTTGCGCCAAATCCCCGCGGGTGACGCCATCGGTTTTGAAATCCACCAGCCAGATCTCCGTCGGCAAAATCACGGCCAGATCCACAACGCCCTGGACCACCACAAATTCATCGCGCCACTCCAGGCCCGCGGCGGCGCGGTCCAACCCGGGTAAATCCTCCGGCGAAAACCGCGCGGTGAACGGCAGTTCCCGCTGCACGCAATTCCCCTGAGCGCGAATCCGCCGGCCCAACTCCGAATCCCAGAACGCCGCCAGCGCCGGCACGTCGAGCGCCGCCGCCTCCGCCGGCGCCAGCCACCCTTCGCGCGTCAGCCGTTCCACTTCGCCACGCGCCTCCGCAACGCTCCCCAGCCGGCTCAAGGAAGCGTATTGCATAAACCGGTGGTGCGCCGTGCCGGTTTCCCCCGCGGACAACCCGCCGCCCGGCCGCCTCGCCCGGCGGCCCGCGGCGAACCCAAGGAGCGGCCGCGCCTCCTCGTCGAGTTCGTCCGTGAGCCGGCGCCGCAGCGCGGAAACGGACGTCTTGGCCGGTTCGGTTGTCGCCGCCGTGAATGAATATCGCCACTCGATCCGCTCGCGTAATCGGGCCAGCGCACCTGCGTCGCCAGCGTCGGCGAACTCCGCGTTCGCCGCCGCGTCTCTCGCGGCAGTTGCTGCGCCGGCCAAGACAGCGTCGGTCTCGCTGTAAATTTTCCACCGCAACAAAGCCGACCCGCCTTCGCGATCATTCTTCCAATCGCCCGCTTGTGTCGCTTGGGGCAGAAACATCCGCAGCCAGTCCAGGAAACTCCGCGCGCCCAGCACGAGCGGGTCCTCAAACCGCGCCGGCGTTTCCGCGTCCCATTTCCCGCCGCCGCCCTTGCGCGCGGCCGTGCCGGTGAGAACCAACGTGTCGCGCGCGCGCGTCAGCGCCACGTAAAACAGGCGGAGCTCCTCGCCGAGCAATTCCTTCAGCTCGCGCTGCCGCGCCAGCCAGTACGGCAGGCTCGGATACCGCTGATCGGCGTCCGGCGGCGTGACTTGCGGGCAAAGCCCAAAGACTTCATCGAGCAAAATGTCCTCGCGCAGCGCGGACAGGTTGAAGGTTTTCCCCAGATCGGCCACGACCACCACCGGAAACTCCAGCCCCTTGCTCCGGTGAATGCTCGTCAGGCGCACCGCATTCCCGGCCGTCACCGGCGCCGCCCCTTCGTCCAACCCGGCCTCCTGCTGCGCGGCCACAAACCGGAGAAAACGGAACAAACCCTGCCGCTGATACGGGTCGTACTGCCGCGCCAGTTCGAGCAGGCGCCGGACATTGGCCAGCCGCGCCGCGCCGCGCGCACCGGCCAGCAGCAGCGACTCGTAATGCGTCTCGCCCAGCGCCGTTTCGAGGCAGTTCGACAGCGACGTGTGCCGGATCAAATCGCGCCAGCGCTCGAACTGGCCGAGGAACAAATCCACCCTGGCCCACACCGGCGGCGCATTCCGCGTTCCGCCTTCCGACTTCCGCCCTTCGCCGTGGAAGCGCCGCAGCGCGGTCCAGAACAGCGGCTCGCGATCGTGCGCGCGGATTTCCGCCAGCTCATCGAGCGACAGCCCGACCAGCGGCGAACGCAACACCGCCAGCAGCGGCACGTCCTGCAACGGATTGTCCAGCAGTTTCAGCAGGCCCAGCAGATCGTTGATCTCCGTGCTCTCGAAAAATCCGCCGCGTTCGGCCAGCAGCGGCACGCCCGCGCGGTTGAACTCTTTGGCGTAGGCTTCCACCTTGCCGCGCGGCGAGCGCAACAGCACCACCATGTCGCGCCACTCGGCAGGGCGGAGTTTTTTCTCCTCCTCGTCCCAGATCAGATGTCCCGAGCCTTGCAATTCGCGCAGTCGCAGCGCCACCAACCGCGCTTCACGTTCCGTGGCCTGCAGATCGAAGAGCGCCGCCAGGCCGGGTGAAGTTTCCTCCGCCTCGCCGTCGCCGGCGCCCTCACCGTCCTTGGCGAGGAGGTGAAATTCCACGCGCGGCCCGCCTTCCGCCGTGGCGGAGCGGGCCAGCGCCTGGCGCCCTGCCGGGTCGCCGAAGCGCAATTGCGCGTCCGCGTCGTATGCCACCCCGCCCATCGCCGGCCGCATCAGCGCGGCAAAGAGCGGGTTGATGAAATGCAGGATCGCCTCGCGGCTGCGGAAATTGTCCGCCAGCGCAATGCGCGTGCCGGGCGCAGGCGGGTTGCGCCACGCCTCCTCGTAGCCGCGGAAAATATTCGGGTCGGCCAGCCGGAAGCGATAGATGCTTTGCTTGATGTCACCCACGAGAAAACGGTTCGCCTCCCCACCCTCGCGGCTCAACGCGGTGAGGATCGAGTCCTGCGCCGGGTTGATGTCCTGGTATTCGTCCACGAAGACGTGCCGCAACCGCTGCCGCCACTGCTGCGCCGTCGCGGTCGGCCGGCCGTCCTCGTCGCGGAGCAATCGCAAGGTGAGCTGTTCGATGTCCGCAAAATCAATGCCGCCCAACTCGCGCTTGGCCGTGGCGAACGCATCGGTGAACGCGCGTGCCAGTTGCAGCAAGGCCGTCATCTGCGGGCGCACCCATTCCCAGTCCTCCTCCAGCGGATCCGGCGCGCGCGCCTCCGGCATGAGCGAAACGAGAAACGCCGCGTCGTTGAAAAATTCCTTCAAGTCGTGGTGGATCGTCGTCTTCGTGCCGCGCGGCCATTCCTGTTTTTCCGCGTCGAGAATGGCCCGCAGCGCGGCACCGGCCTCGGCCCGCGCCGGGTTCGCCGGCAAATCGCTCAACGCTTTGAGGCACGTCGTGACGTTCGGCGGCGCGTCGGCCAGACTTTCCAGGCGCGGACGCCAGCGCGCGGCCCACTCGCGAAAAGCGGCGTCAAACCACGCGTGCCATTGCGCCGGCTCCGCTTGGGCGAAACGCGCCAGTTGCTCGTCGAACCAGTGCCCCGGCGCCGGCCGCGATTGCGTGTAGCGATGCACCTTCACGACCAGATCGCGAATCTTCTGATCAGAGCCGCGTCCCAACTGGCGGATCAACGCCTGGACGGCCGCCGCGTAAGGCGCGCTGTCGGCGTAACATTCCCGCAAGAGCGCGTCGAGCGTCTCGCCGATGAGCGGCCCGGTCTGGCGCTCGTCGAGCACGGCCACTTGCGGGTCAATTTCCAATTCGTAAAAATGCTGGCGCACGAGTTGGAGGCAGAAGCTGTGGAGCGTGGCAACGTGCGCCGTGTCGAGCAGCGCCAGTTGTTCGGCCAGGTGCGGCTCGTCGGGCTGCTGCTGGCACTGTTCCTGCAACGCGCCGCGAATCCGCCGCCGCATCTCCGCCGCCGCCGCGTCGGTGAAGGTCACCATCAAAATGTCTTCGAGCGAGCAATGTTCCTTCAGCAGCACGGACAGGCAACGCTCGATCAGCGTGTGTGTCTTGCCCGTGCCCGCGCCGGCGACGACGAGCACGTTGCCGCGCGCGGCGATGGCTTGTTGCTGCGAGACGGTGAGGACGCTCATGCGGCGGTCTCCTTCTTTTTACCGGCGCGCTTCGGTTTCGCAGTCGCGTCCTCCAGCGGCTTGGGCGGCAGGCACAGCACGCGATACGGCTCCGTCCATGGGTCGAACCGGCAGAGGGAGCGGAAATCGCAACGGTCGCACGCCGTCTCATTGTTCCGGCGATACGGCGCGACCGTCGCGTCGCCGTCGTAAATCGCGCGGCCGTATTCGCGCAAATGCGCTTCAACTTTGTCGAGCAGGCCTCGAAAATCCTCCGGTGGCAGCGCGTCGTTGCCGCGCCTGGCCAGCGCGCCGTCCTTGTTGAGCGAGTACTTGAACTGGTCGCCTTTCGGTCCGCCACGGTTGTCGAAATGCCCAAGGCAGCCGGCGTCGAAGCGGCCGAGGTGTTGGTAGCCGCCTTGACGCGCTGCCGGGTCGGCGCCCAGCACTTCGGTCCGGTTTTTGCCTGAATTGAATCCGCCCCGAAGGTTCACGTAAAAGACGCCCGCCGGCACCAGGCGCGCGACATCGAACCGCGCCCGCGCATCCGGGAGCGCGCGCAACGCGCCGAGGTAGCCGAGCAGTTGCAACTCCAGGCCGTGATGCAGCTTCACCGGCTCAAGCCGCCGCCCGCCGGATTTGTAATCAATCACGACGGCCAGCGCTGCGTCGGTCCCGCCGGCGCGGCACAAATCCACGCGGTCAATGCGCCCGCGCAGAAGGAGCGCGTGGCCGTCGCCCAGGTCGAGCCGCCACCCAGGCAGCCCGTCCGCTTGCAAACCAAACTCCACCTCGACGGTGTGTGGATCGAACCCGTACTGCGGCATCCATCCGATCAACGTTTCCATCAGCTTTTGCAAGCCCTCGATCAATAGGCGCGCCGTGAACTGTCCAGCCGCGCTGGCGAGAAACAGACCGTCACGGAAGCGCGGCAGCAACTCCTCGCCGATGCGGCCAATCCCCTCACGCGCTTCCGCCGGCGAAAGCTGCCGCCACGTTTTGCCCGCCGCCTGAATCCGGTGGTGAAATTCGCTGAGGACTTCGTGCTGGAACGAGCCTTTCTCGCGTTGGTCCACCTCGAACTGCTTGCGTTCCCCGGCGCGCAGGCCGCGCGCGACAAAAAATTTGAACGGGCAGGCGGCGAAGTCCTCCAACCCGCTGACCGAGGTGCGCAATTGCACGCCGTGCAGCTTCTCCGCGAGAGCTGGCGCCAGGCGCGCGTTTTGCCGCGCGACGGCAAGCTGCCGCCACTTCACCACCGCTGGCGCGATGGCCGGCAACGATTCCAGCGCGAGGAGGGCCGGCGTCTTGGCGGGCGCGGGGGACACCGACGACGCCGCCGCTTCCCGGCGCAGCAGCGGCGGAATAAGTTCGCAGGCGTGCCCGCTCTCCGTCCAGGCCGGCGCAGCGGGCAAGGGTTCGGGCTTCAGGTCCGGGAAGAGCCGTTCCAGATGGGCGAAAAACGGCGAGGGATTAAGCGGTTGGCCGCGCGCGTTGGCCGCCGCGCACGTCAGCACCAGCCGCGCCCGCGCCCGCGTGAAGGCGATGTAGCCGTAATAACGCTCATGGCCCAGCCGCCACAGCGACGTGGGGCCGAGCGAAACATTTTGTCGCTCCAGCCCGGCGCGCTCAATGTCCGTGAGCAAAACACCGGGGGCCGGCGGCGCGGGAAAAATTCCTTCGTTCAAGCCAAGCACGAGGGCCAGTTTCAGATCCGGGTTGCGCGAGCGGTCAACGGTCCCGACGAGCACCTGGTCGAGCGCGGGCGGAATCACGCCAACGGTCAGGCCGCTCAAGCCCGCTTCAAGGATCGGCAGCCACTCGCGCAACGGCAGCGCCTCGGACTCGCCGGGAAAGGCGCGCTCCAAATCCTCAAGCCACGTCTGCATCTGGCCCCACACCGTTTGGTGGACCGGATTCGCTGCCGAAAGGTGCGCCTGCGAAATCGCGACGGCGCTCCATTCCTCCAGCCGTTGCTCAACCTTCAACGCCGACCACAAGCCGCGCAGCGCCGTGGCGAGTTGCGCGCCGGAAACCGGACCGGCCAGCCGCGCGGCCAATTCGAGAAACGGCGGGACGAGTTTCCTGCGCAGCCGCCCGGCTTCGCGCGCGAGGCTCTCGTTGCCGGGCGCCGCGAGCGGTTGCTGCCACGCCTGGCCTTCCCAGCCGTGTTCGAGCGCAGCGTTTTCGAGCCAGTCAACTTCAGTTTCGTCCGCGGCCGACAGGCCGGTCTTGAGCGCGCCGAACCAGTCCTCCTGCCGCCAGTCGAAGGCAGCCGTCCGCAACGCGCAACGCGTCAACTCCGCCAGCGGGTGATGCGCCACCAACTCGCGGCGGTCGAGAAAAAAGGGGATGCCGTAACGCGTGAACACGCGCCGTAACGCATCGTGGTGGCCGTCCAGCTGGCGCAGCAACACGGCGCACTCGCGGTAACGCCCGCCGGCGCGGACATGGCGGAGAATTTCCCGCGCGGCGAAGACCGCCTCGGCTTCGGGGTCGGGACACGTCACGGCGCTCAACGCTTCCGAAAATTTCGCCGCAGAGAACGGCTGCGGCCTGGCCCAGTGCTGCTCCAGGTGCTGCAACACGGGATTGCCGGCGAACCGCCCTTCATCGGCGCGGCGCGGCAAAATTTCGGCGGCCACTGTGCAACCGGGCACCGCGGCAAGATGCGCGCGGCATTGGCGAAACGTTTCGGCCACGACCGACCACGGCGACAGCCAGGATCGTTCTTCGCCCGGCTCCGCCTCGAGGCAGAACGCCAGCGTGGCCTGATCGCAACACGGCATCAGCGCGGCCAGCAGATGCTGCTCCTGCGGCGTCATCTCGGCGAAACCATCGAGCCACAGCCCGCCCAGGCGGAGCGCGGAGTGCGGAGTGCGAAGTGCGGGGCGGAGCGCGACCGCGGCGAGGTCGGGCAGGCAGTCGCTGTCCTGCAAATCGTGCGCCTGGAGCCAGTCGAGATACGCGCGCAGGAGAAGCGCGAGGTCGTGCAATTTGTCTTTGAGCTGCGGCTGGGCGTTGAGGTTGCCGGCCGCAGCGAGGAGATGCACCGGCTCGAGCCGGTGCCGCTGCAACTCGCGCAGCAGCAGGCTGAGTTGCTGCGCGAAACCGGGCAGGCGCGCCGTGGCGCGGAAAATTTTCAGCTCCTTCTGCCGTTGCGCGAGCAGCGCGCGCAGCACCATCACGCGCCCTTCCTCGCCCAGAAGCTCCGGCGGCGCAGCCGACAATTCGTTGAGAATGAATTCAGACAGCCGGTCGAAGGAAAGAATCTGCAAGCGGGTGTAGCCTGGCAGCACAGGGTCGGCCAACAACTGCCGCTCCAGTTGGAAGGTGGCCTGCTTGGGCGCGAGCAGCAGCAGCGGCAGCCCCTCCGGTGAGGCGGCCAGCGCAGCGCGGATTTCCCCCAGGCAGCGGGCCGTCTTGCCGCTGCCGGCGGGGCCGAGGAGGAAGCGCGCCTGCATGATTGGTTTCTTACGCTCGCGCCCGAAAAGTCTCAAAGAAACAAAGTAAAATTATTTTCGAGCCTGGACGGTTTTTGTCCCACCCGCCGGGGTAGACTGGGGGGGGATGAAATCGAATCATCAAACCGGGCAACGGCCGGGTGCCCACGCGTTTGCGTCCAAGATTGAGGGTTATATTCCTCGGCTGTTTTCGGACTTGGGCCTTGAAAATGGCGCATCGGGCTATTTCCGAAAAGCTTAAAAAATGGAAATGGATATCCGCCTTATTGCCAAAACGTGAAATAGCCCCCAACTCCAGGCCCAGCACGGGCAAACAATGAAAGCCGCGCGCCGTTTTTTCAGAGCTTGCACGGCTTTGCAAGTCAACTGTCAGTCAAGTTGTTGGTCAAGCGCCCGTGGCACGCGGCACAACCGCCGGGGCGGCTGAAACGGTCAGACCTCGACGCTTTTGCCGGGAGCGGGCTGGATGATTTTGATCTTCGGCCAGCGGGCGCGGATTTGTTCTTCAAACCATTGGCGCGAATTCTCGTCGCCGTGACCGAGCAGGACGGCGCGCGGTGAGACCTGGCCGACGAATTCGAGCAGTTCGTCGCGGTTGGCGTGGGCGGTGAGGTCGAAGTCCTGGACTTCGCAGCGCTTGGTGAGTTCGCCGCCCGTGCCGCTGAAGACGAACGTGCCGCCGTGTGGCGCGGCTTTGAGCCGGCCGCCGGGCGTGTCCGGGTCGGCGTAGCCCACGAAGAAGATCGCCTGTTTTTCATCCCCCGCCATCCGCAGGGCCAGGTCGTGGGCGGCGGTGTTTTCGCTCATCATGCCAGCGGTGATGACGAAGAGGCGGCCGCCTGAGAGTTTCATTTTTCCGGCCTGGCCTTTTTCCAGGACGACCAGTTGGAGCGCCTCGGTCAGCTTCAGGTTGGTATGCTGGCGATGGGTGCGGTGAGCTTCGAGGTCGTAAATCTCGGTGAAGACGCGGCCCAAACCGCCGATGTAAATGGTCTGACGCGGCAGCTTGCCGGCGCGCATGAGCAAGGACAGCAGGGCGAGAATTTCCTGGGTGCGCCCCAGCGCGAAGGTGGGCATGAGCACGCAACCCTTGCGCTTGAGCACGCGTTGCAGGGCCTGGGCGAGCCGCTCGATTTCCCCTTCGCGGGTGAAACCGGGCGTCACGGGGCGGTTGCCGCGCGTGGTTTCCATGATGAGCACGTCGGCCTTCACGTCCTCGAAACGCGCGCTCCGGAGGATGGTCTGGTCGTGAAAGCAAACGTCGCCGGTGTAAAAGAGCGTCTCCTTGCGCCCGCGTACCATGAGGCCGGCGGAGCCGAGCGCGTGGCCGGCGTCGTAAAACTCCAGCGTCGGGGACGGCGATCCCGAGCGGGCTTTGTGATAAGCGGCCCATTCGATTTCGCGGTTGTATTTGAAGCCTTGGAACCGCGGGGCCAGATCGTCCAGTTCGTCGTGGGTGTAGAAGGGATATTCGCGGATGCCCAGTTCCTCGCGCTGGCGCGTCATGACGTTGACGGAATTGTGCAGGACCCGTTCGATGAGGAAGTAGCTCAGCTCGGTCATCAAAACGTGCGCCTTGGGAAAATGGCGCAACACCACCGGCAGGGAACCCACGTGGTCATGGTGGCAGTGCGAGAGCGCGACGGCGTCGAGGTCTTCCTTCTTGATGAGGTCATACAACGGCAGGCCGTCGCGCCCTTCGCGCTTGGGGTGCGTGCCGGCGTCCAGCAACAGACGGTGGCCCTCGAGTTCGACGAACCAGGCGCTGGCGCCAATGTCGGTGGCCGGATTCAGGTTAACGATGCGCATGACGGATAGTTAGCCACGAAACGGCGCGGCTGAAAATGAAATAACAAGGGCGTTGATCCGTTCGACCCGCCGCACGGCGGGGAGTGGAATTATTTGAACAATTTATCTCGCCTTTCGTCAGCATAAATGTCAGTATGTTTGCTGCCGATTCCGGCCGGGTTGGTTGCCGGGCCGGAGTCATCCGTCAATGGTTCTGGCGGAATGGTTGGTTTGGTTACTTGGGTCGGGCGGGCATCGCAAGATGCCCGCCTTTTTTTCACGCAGGCCGGCTAGTTCAACCCCCGGCCACCGAGCATCTTTTGCATCGCTGACTGCATCAGGCTCTGCACATCGCCGTGTTTGGCGAATCCGGCCGGCGCGTCAAATTGTTTGGCGTCCGGTTTTTCCATCAGGATATCCTTGTAGCGGGTGATCACGGTGGTTTCGCCTTCAGACATCTGCAATTGGACCGGGAAATCTTTCAGGTCGCTGGCGTTCCAGGTGAAGGCCTCCTGGGTTTTGCCCTCGTCATCGGTCAAGGTCACTTTGTTTTTGACGCAGGGATGGCCGTCGATTGTTTCCTTGCCGATGGCGCTGGTTTCGATTTTGTATTTTTTTTCAACCGCAGCGGCTTCGTTCTTCGGCAGGGGCATGTCCACGTAAGCCTGAAGTCCGGGATAGATCAGATAAACCACCTTGAGGTCGGGCCGTTCGATGGAAGTGATGCGGTCCATGCCCATTTGTTTCATGGCCGGAAGGGCCTCGGCCGGAATCTGGCCGCCTTTCATCTGGCCCATGTCCATGTCCGCCCGTGTTTTCCCGTCCAACGTGGCAAAGCCGATCGTCATGAGCACGGTTTCCCGGTTCGATTTGTCAAGCATCCGCACCTCGGCTTTGGCGCTGAAGGCGTTGTGCCGGCCGAAAAGCTTCGTCATGGCGCTGTTGATGCCCGCATCGGGCATCTTGGGTTGCGCCATAAGCAGGCTGGTGTGGCAGAGGATTGCGGTCGCTATCGCCAGCCGAAGTATCATGGGTCTCATAAGCCAGTAAACTGAAAATGTAGGCGCGACGATAGAAGGCCCGGCGCCGTTTACCAGCTTGAAATGGCGTGGGACGGACGTGGGTTTATCCTTTGACGGGGGGCGATATTGTTGTAGTTGTATCGCGTGACCAGCCGCCATTCAACCCAGACCCGTGCTTTCCGGGGGAGGCTCCGGCTGGCGGCGAAAGAGTTCGGCACATGGGTTTTCCTTGGCATTCTCCTCGGCTTCGCCTCGCCGGTGGCGGCGCAAAAGGTTCCCGTCACGGAAAAAACACTTTCCAACGGAATGCGCCTGCTGACGGTTCAGCGCCACGACGAGCCGACCGTCTCCGGTGGTTGGGTGGCGCACGTGGGGAGCGCGAACGAGCGGCCCGGCATCACCGGCATCGCGCATCTCTTCGAGCACATGATGTTCAAGGGCACGCCGACCATCGGCACCAAGGATTATTCGCAGGATCTGAAGGTCATCACCGAACAGGAGCGGGTGCGCGAGGCCATCCGCCAGGAGGAAGCAAAGATGCGCCAGGCCTATCGGCGCGGGGACATTGACGATCTGCTCAAGCCGGAAAACAAAACCGAGCGGCTCAAGAAACTGGACAAGGAATTCAGCGCCTTGATCGCCCGCCAGCGGGAAATCCTGGTGAAAAATGAGTTTGACCGGATTTACACGACGGCGGGCGGCTCCGGCATGAACGCCTTCACCACCGAAGACCTGACTGCCTATTTCATCACCGTGCCAGCCAACAAACTGGAACTCTGGATGTGGATGGAGTCCGAGCGGTTGTTGCACCCGGTCTTTCGTGAATTTTACGCCGAGCGCGACGTGGTATTCGAGGAGCGCCGGATGCGCACCGAAGCCACGCCGCTGGGCCGGCTGCAGGAATCGTTGGACGCCATGTTCTGGGAATCGCACCCGTACGGCTGGCCCGTCGTCGGCTGGCCTTCCGACATCCCGGCCATCTCCAAGGCGCAGGCTGACGAATTCTACGCGCTCTACTACGCGCCGCAAAACATCACGCTGATTCTGGTGGGGGACTTCCAGCCCGAAACCGCCGCGACGATGGCGGACAAGTATTTTGGCCGCATTCCGCGCGGGGCAACTGAGCCGCCGGATGTCGTGACTCTGGAATTGAAGCAGCCCGCTGAGAAGCGGATGTACGGCGAGGCCGAAGCGAATCCCCAGGTGGATATCTACTGGCACACGGTCCCGTTCGGGCATCGGGATGCCGCGGCGTTGCAGGTGCTGGCCCAACTGCTCTCGCACCGCACCGGCCGGCTTTACAAGGGCCTGGTGCTCGGCTCGCAGGTGGCCACGGAGGTTTCCGCCCAGCAAGTCTCCCGCAAGTGGGCCGGCCTGTTCAACGCCGGCGGCGAAGCCAAAACGGGCTGCACCCCGGAACAGGTCGAACAGGGGATTCATGCCGAACTGGAAAAGCTGAAACAGGACGGCGTGCCGGCGGAGGAATTGCAGAAGGTGAAAAACAATTTCGCCGCCAACGAATACCGGCGGCTCTCCTCCAACATGCCCATTCTTTTTCAACTGATCATGAACGACGGCAACGGCGACTGGCGACAGGTCAATGAAGCCGGTCCGAAATTGCAGGCCGTCACCGTCGCCGATGTCAAGCGCGTGGCCAAACAATATTTCAGCAAAGACAACCGGGCCGTGGCCATCGTCACTCGCAAACCCAAAGCGCCGGAGCAGGAAAAGAAATGAAACGCTGCAAACATTTCCTTGGCGCAGTTTGGACGGCAGCAGCCTTGATTTCGTTTTCGGCTGTTTTCGCGAATGCCGCCCCGGACATTCCCGACCGCCCCGAAAAACTTTCCTTTCCGCCACTGGATTATCATCCTCCGGAGGCCGCGAATTTTCGCGTGGCGCTCAAAAGCGGTCCCGTGGCCTACGTCGTGCCCGACCACGAGCTGCCCTTGATCAACCTCTCCATCCTGGTCCGCACCGGCGATTACGTCGTGCCCGCCGGCAAGGAAGGCATCACGGGCATCTGCGGCTACCTGCTCACCAAGGGCGGCATCAAGTCCCAGACCGCCGAGGAACTCGAAGAGCGCCTCGCCTTTCTCGCTGCGGGCCTGAACTCCGGCAACGGCGACACGCAAGGCAGCGTGAACCTCAACCTGCTCTCCAAGGATCTCGACGAGGGCCTCGCCATTCTGCGCGAAATCCTCACCGAGCCGCGTTTCCAGGAGGACAAGATCGCGCTGTTCAAACAGCAGCTCCTGCAGAAAATGGCGCAGCGCAACGACGACTCGAAGAACATCGAACACACCGAGCGCCGCATGCTTGCCTATGGCGAAAAGTTTTGGGTGAACCAGCTCGACACCAAGGCCAGCGTCGAGGGCATCACCCGCGATGATTTGAAAGCGTTCCATCGTGATTGGTTTCATCCCTCGAATTTCATCGTCGCCGTGAATGGTGACTTCGACCGCGCCGCAATGGTGCAGAAGCTTGAAGCGCTCTTTGCCAACTGGCCGTTCAAAGGCAAGACCGCCCCCCCGGTTCCCGGCGGCGGCAAGCTCGCCCAGCCCGGCGCCTACATCGTGGACAAGGAAGTCAACCAGGGCCGTGTCTCAATCCTTCTGCCCGGCATCATGCGCGACGACCCCGATTACTTTCCCGTCATCGTGATGAACGACATCCTCGGCGGCGGCGGGTTCTCCTCGCGCCTCGTCAACCGCGTGCGTTCCGAGGAAGGCCTCGCCTATTCGGCATTCTCCAGCTTTCCCGGCGGCACGTATTATCCCGCGCCGTTCGTGGCCGGCTTCCAGACCAAGTCCCGCACGGTCGCCTACGCCATCTCGCTCGTGCTGGAGGAGATGAAGAAGATCACCGCCGAGCCGGTGAGCGCCGAGGAATTGAACACCGCCAAGAAGTCGTTCATCGAAACGTTCCCGCACAACTTCTCGACGAAGGGTCAGATTGCCGGCACGTTTGCGCAGGACGAATTCACCGGCCGTTACGCGAAGCAACCCGACTATTGGAAGGCCTTCCGCGCGAAGATCGACGCCGTCACGATCGCCGACGTGCAGCGTGTGGCGAAGAAACACCTGAAACCCGACCAGGTCGCCATCCTTGTCGTCGGCGAAAAGAAGGACATCCTCCTCGGTCATCCCGATCATCCCGTCGCCCTCGCCTCGCTGGTGAAGGACAAGCTCGTGGATGTGCCCCTGCGCGATCCGATGACGCTGAAGCCGTTGCCGGCAGCCAAGGCGGAAGGGTCAGCAAAATAAACCGGCGAAGCGCAATAGCGGTTCACTTCTTCAGCGCGGATTTTTCAGAGGTTCGAAAGGTCTCCAGATAGCGCGACAAGAGTTCGTGTTGCTCGGGTTTGAGTTTGGATTTCCTGCTCATTTTGCTCATCCACACATTCCAATCCACCTGGCTGTATTCCGCCGGGTCATAAAACTTGTGGCACTTGGCGCACTTGGCGTTGTAGAGCTTGCGCGCGTCCTGCCGTTCCTTGATCGAAAGCTCAGCGGCCTTCGTCCGGCTGGCGGCCACACTGAACAAAACGGCCAACGTGACAAGCAGCGCTCGCATTAGAAACCAAAGCCGAAAATGAGACGAATGTTCCAGCGCTCATGTCCTTCCAGTTCAAGATGCGGATTGCCATCGGGATCGCCGCCATAGTTCGCGCCATAGACCTGGGGCATGATGGTCAGGGCGCCCCACCAGTTTTCCTGCCGATAACTGATGACCGGCCCGACAAACAGCGCGGTGTTCTCCCACCTGGAGTATTCAGGCAATTCGTTGTGATCGCGAATTTCCAGACCGAGCGCCCACCGTTTCGTCACTTGGCGGGCAATGCCCAGGCTGATTTCCAGTTCGCCCTCGGTGGTGTGCAAGTTGTCCGTCCACTCAGTCGCGTGGGTCAGGTTCAAAGCCCACTTCCAGTCGCCGTACCGCTGGCCCAGGATGATCCGCTGTTCCAATTCCGCCTCCTCGCCTGAAAAACGCGGTTCCAGGTAAAGCGCCAGCCCGACGGTGTGTTCCGCGGGATTGAGGACCAGATAGCGGTTTTCCAACGAGATGCCCGTGAAGCTGAACCTGGAGAAGTCCGTCGCGGTTGCCGGGTCCCGAAAACTCTCCGACGCGGTGTTCAGGTAAAGAGACACGGTGTAGTTGTCGGTCACGCCGTATTCCAATTCCTCCCGCAGTTCCCAGCGATTGTAATTCTCCTGCCCGACGGTTTTGTTCCGCTGGGTCCGCAAAGTCACCCACTGTTCGAATTCAAATGTCCCTTCCGGCATGGTTTCCGGCTCATAGCTGTAGGTGAACAGCCGCTCATTGGCTGACGCGCTGTTCAAACCGAGAACACAGGTTAAGACTGTCCAACGAGTCTGTTTTTGCTTTTTCATTGCTGGTTCGTTTGCGAAGCGATTCGTTACGATCTCGCCATGAATCCGCGTTGTTAATGAGATTAAGTCTCCATAAGTTCAGGCGTCAACACCTTGATTGTTGGCAGCGGTCATCAATCCAAACCCTTCGCACCTTCCGGATGAACGGCCCGCTTTTTTCCTTCCCATCCCAGGTTGCCGAGGCCGGGTTTGTTTCAAACTCTCAGGTTCATCAATCGTCTCCGGTTTCATTTTGACTCCTTTCGTGAACAAAAGCCGGGACCCTCTTCCCGGTTTTTCCGTCGAGCTTTCCCATCAGCCGAAGTAGGCTTTGACAACATACTGCTGTAACATGCGCTGCGTGTTGAAGTGGGAACCGTTCAGCGCAATAGCGTGCCGCATCACCTCGAGGAACTTTTCCCAATCGGAGTAGAAGAGCGGGATAACGATACGCTCCAGTTTGTCGTAGAGGGACGCAGCGTCGGCAGCGGACTGGTCTTGACCCTGGGTGCGGGCTTCGGCGCGGGTACCGATGGCCCAGCCGGTGACGCCTTCGATGCAGCCTTCAATCCACCAGCCATCCAACACGCTCAGACTCGGCACGCCATTGAGGGCGGCTTTCATGCCGCTGGTGCCGGAGGCTTCGAGCGGCGGTTGCGGCGTGTTGAGCCACACGTCCACGCCCGCGGTCAGCAGCCTGGCCAATGTCATGTCGTAGTTGTCCAGATAGGCAATCTTGAGGTGGTCCTTGAGCGCGTCCTTCGCCCGGAAAATCCGCTGGATGAGTTCCTTGCCGTTGTGGTCTTGCGGGTGGGCTTTGCCGGCAAAGAGAAGTTGGAGCGGCATGTTGCGAGGAGCGAGGTTGCGCAGGCGCTCAAGGTCGTGGATCAGCAAGTCGCCGCGCTTGTAGGTCGCGGCGCGGCGGGCGAAGCCGAGGGTCAGCGCATCCAAATCCATGCCGGCGCCGGTCTTCTGGTTCACCCAGTCAATGAGTTGTTCCTTGGCCGCCAGGTGCGCGCGCCACACGGCTTGTTTGGGAATGCTGATCGCGTTGCGCAGACTGGCATTGTCCGCGCGCCAGCCGGGGACATGGTGGTCGAACAATTCCTGAAACGATGGCGCGGCCCAGGTCGCGGCGTGCACACCGTTCGTGATGGAGTCAATTTCGTAGTGAATAAACTCCTTCTTGGGCGTCAGCAGATTTCTCGATACTTCGCCGTGCCTTTTGGCCACGCCGTTGACGAAATGGCTGAGGTTGAGTGCGAGGTACGTCATGTTCAGCACGCCTACACAGCAAAAAACCTCTTCCAGACTGAAGATGTCCGAGCGTCCGAGCACGCGGCTCACGAGGTCGAGCGGGAACTGGTCGTGCCCCGCCGGAACGGGAGTGTGGGTGGTAAACACGCACTTGCGGCGCACCTGCTCCACGTCGTCGTGATTGAACATGCCGCGGCCATTCGCGCGGGCACACTCGTCGAGCAGTTCCAGCGCGAGCAGACTGGCGTGGCCTTCGTTCAGGTGGAACCGCTCGATGTTCTGACAGCCAAGGGCACGCAGCATCTTTACACCGCCCAGGCCAAGAAGCACCTCCTGACAGAGCCGGTAGTGATTGTCGCCGCCGTAGAGGAAATGCGTCAACGTCCTGTCCCACTCGGAGTTCCCGGCAAGGTCTGAGTCCAGCAGGCAAACTGGAACGACATGCCCGCTCTCGCCTTTCACTTCGTATCTCCACGCCCGCAACATAACGGGCCGTCCTTCGATGGTCACCGGGACCCGCTGCGGCATCTCCTGCAAGAAGTTCTCCACCGGCCACGGCTCATTCTTCTCCGTCTGCCAGCCGCTCGCGTCGAGCACTTGGGAGAAATAACCGCGCCGGTGCAGCAGGCTCACGGCGACCATGGGGATTTTCGAGTCGGCGGCAGCGCGAATTATGTCGCCCGCCAGCACGCCAAGGCCGCCGCTGTAGGTGGGCATGTCGGCTTGCAGCCCAATCTCCATCGAGAAATATGCAATCCTCGCTTCGTGTATGATGTCCTTCTCCATTACTGCGGCTGAAGTGGCAGTTGCGGCGTGTCGTCTTTGAACGGCCCAGCGGAGGACCGCATCAACTCCAGCGTCTCAATCCGCCGGATATACGCATGGGGACTCTGTTCAAATGTCTCTGTGCAGAGCGGGCAGCAGAGGGCGACCATCCATTCGCCATGTCGGATGCGCGCGAACCATGTGCCGCCCTTGATTGCTTTCTCGCAGACGGCGCACTGGACGGATGCGCAGTCGAGGTCGCTGGCATCGTAATTACTCATACGACTTCCTCTCGCTCTCTTCGGATCTCCAGCGGCGGCTGTCAGGACTGGCAAGTTTTTCAAACGCTGTGGATGCTTTTGGTTTGGCGGCCCGTCGGAGCGCAGTCGGCAACGTTTCGGGAGCCACAATCAACACGACGTTCATTCCCCCGAACGGGTTGGGGACAGATTCCTGTGCGACCGGGTCATCCACCCAATGCCCGTCCACGACGAAGCGATATTCGTATCGTCCAGGGGCGAGTAACAATTCCTTGGCCCACTTGCCGTCACTCAGCCGAATCATTGGCGTGACGCCCGGATGCCAGTCGTTAAATGAGCCGGCGATGCACACTTCCTGCGCGTCGGGATGAGTAAACGCAAGACACACGCGCTGCGTGCCGCAGCCTTGGTGCGCTGATTTCGGTTTGGTTTTCGCACTCATACGTCTTTCAGCGTTGTTGCGAGCGGCCCGGACTGGCTCAGACTGGGGCGGGGGTTGGGAGCTTCACCACACCAGCCAGGCACAGTCCGGATGGAACGCGAGCAGTTACTTTTTTCCCTTCTCCATACCTTTGGTTGCGCCCTCGCCCGGCTTGGTCGCGCAGCAAAAGGCCGAGTCGTCGCCACACGCCTTGCAACTGTGCTTGAGTTCGGTGATGTCGCCTTTGGCGTGCCCAACGACGGTCCAGGTGGAATTACAGCCTTTGCAGGCATGGGTCCCAATGAGTTCAGTGGGCTGGCCGTGCTCATTCAAGATTTGGGCGCCCTTCACCCCTTGCTTCACGCGGGTGACCCACACGGTCTTGCACTTGGCGCACACCATCGCGATGGAGTCGTCGGTTTTGAGCGCATCCAGTTCCTGCCTGGTGTTGATCCCGCTGAGCATGAGGAGATGCTCGCCGCCTTTCATCGGCTTCATCTGCTCGGCGGCGTTGGTGGTGAGGGCCAGCGCGAAGGCCGCGCAAGCCATGAGGCTGGTCTTGATGATGTTGATGTTTGTTTTCATAGCTTTGACTTTCTTTCTGTCTGTTGAGTTTTTATCTGTTGTCGCCAGTCCAGCTGACACAGCTGGCTGCATTGTTTGATACGCGATGCCCGGTCGAATCACTCCACTCTTCTTGCCGAATACTGGACATTTCTTGTGCGACCCAGGACAAATTCGGGCGGGAGCCAATCGACTGGCACCGGAAGCGCGAACCCTGGTTCGCAAATTCACGGCATTGCTGGCTACGCCAAGGAACCGGGCATTCCTCAGTCGTGGCGGTTTTTCCCGGCGGAAATGAAGCGTTCGTCTTCAATGTTCGCTAATATCATTACGACGACCGTTTGATGACCACCCCACTCGAATTGCTGAAAATGAACCATCTGTTGCGAGTGCCATTGCGACATCCGTGCCCGTTCCCATCCCAATGCCGACGTTTGCGGCGGCGAGGGCGCGCGTGTTGTATGATTCGCCTTATTTCTTGTCCTTCTTCGCGTCCGCAATTTTCTTGAGGTATTTGGCCGGCTCTTTCTCGAAGTCCGGCAAGCAGTCTTTGCAGCAGAGCTTGATTTCCTGGCCCTGGTGCGTGAAGACGTAGGGCTGGCCGTGCTCGCCGAGCTTCTCGTCCGAGACGATGCACTTGTCGAGCGGATACGCCCTGGCCTTCTCTTGCTTTTGGTCTTTGTCGGCGGCGCCGACGCTCAGGGTTCCAGCCGCCAGGCCGGTGAACAGTGCCGCAGTAATCAAGGATTTCGTGAACTTCATACGTTTTGTTTGGGTTGGTGTTTGTTTTTCGCCGTCACCGTGACGGCAAAGTGTCTTGCGTTGGCCGCACAGGCTTCCCGACCAGCTTCCTGCCACATTTGGGGCAAGTGCGGGGATGTCCCGCACCGCATCGGGTTGAGCGGAGAGACTGGTTTCCATTCTGGATTCTCATCGTTTCACATTCACCTTGAAGCTGGTTTGGCCGCTCCCACGCGGGCCTTCATACGTGAGCGTGGCGGTCCAATCGCCGCCCATTTCCGCCTTGAGGGAAGCGCCGTAATGGCCGGGAGTGCCGGCCGGTCTGACGGTGGCGCTGCCGTGCATCACCATGCCGGGCATGTTCATGTCCAGGTCGAATTTCACGGTGCCGACTTCGACGAGTTCACCACTGGCCGCGTCGCGGAATTCAATCAGAAAATCATTTTGCCCGAACCGGATTCCGCCTTGCGGATGAATGAAACTCACCGTCAGGCCAGCGACGCTTTGCGTGGCGAAAGGCACGCCAGTAATCGGCCCTGCCGGGCCGGCTCGTGGGACGACTTTCTCCCAGGCGTAGTATCCACCGGCAGCGAAGGCGGCGACGAGAAGCGTGAGGAGAGTCAGGAGCGTAAAACGTTTTTTACTCTCTGACGCTTTCAGGCTCTCACCCTCCACCGCTCTCCCGCCCTCTGGCAGAGAGCGTCTCCGCCAGATCACGTAGATAACGGGATAGAGTAAAAGTTCCAGGATGCCCGACGTGATCACGCCGCCAATCATCGGCGCGGCGATGCGCTTCATCACGTCCGCCCCGGACTGCGTGGTGGGCGACCACATGATCGGCAGCAGGCCGAACAGGATGGCGCAGATGGTCATGATCTTCGGGCGGATGCGCTGCACGGCGCCTTCGATGACGGCGGCGCGCAGGTCGTCCATCGAGTTCATTTTGCCGGCAGCACGGAATTTTTCCCAGGCGTGGTCGAGATAGAGCAGCATCACGACTCCCGTTTCGGCGTCGAGGCCGGCCAGGGCGATGAGGCCCACCCACACGGCGACGCTCATGTTGTAGCCGAGAAGGTAAAGGAGCCAGAAGGCGCCCACCAGTGAGAATGGCACGGCCAGCAACACGATGCCTGTCTTCACGGCTGACTTCGTGTTCATGTAGATGAGCACGAAGATAAGCAACAGCGTAAATGGCACGACGATCTTGAGCCGCTCCTCGGCGCTCTTGAGGTACTCAAACTGCCCGGCCCATTGCATGTAGTAGCCGGCCGGGAATTGCACTCGCTCACTGATGCGCCGGGAGGCGGCCTTCACGTATCCTTCAATGTCATCGCTGGTGATGTCCACGAAGACGAACCCCACCAGTTGGCCGTTCTCGTTGCGGATGGACGGCGGGCCGGTTTTGTAGCTGAGGTCGGCAAGCATGCTGATGGGAATTTGCGTCGGACCGTCGGAGCGTGAGGGTGTCGAAGCGTTCGCTCCGCCGCCCACGCTCATACGCTCTGACGCTCCTCCACTCTCACGCCCCATCGGCACCGGCACCAACACACGCTTGAGCGCATCCAAATCCTCGCGAAAATCGCGCGCGTACCGGACGCTGATGGGATACCGCTCGCGGCCTTCAACGGTCGTGGCAATGGTTTTGCCGCCGATGGCGGTTTCGATGATGTCGTTCACGTCGCCGACGGTCAACCCGTAGCGGGCGGCGGCCTGCCGATTAACGGTGAAGTCGAGGAAGTAGCCGCCCGTGGTGCGCTCGGCGAACGCGCTGCGCGTGTTTGGAAAATCGCTCAAGGCCTTCTCGATCTGCACGCCGACGTCCTGGATGACACCGAGGTCGGACCCAAAAACCTTGATGCCAAGCGGTGTTCGGAAGCCGGTGGTGAGCATTTCCGTGCGGGTCTGAATCGGCATCCAGAAGATGTTCGCCATGCCGGGTGTTTTGATTCTTGCGTCCATCTCTTTGACGAGCGCTTCCCAAGTGATTGGCTGGACGTCGGGCCAGATGTTACGCAAGCCCTTTTGAACCCACTCCGGTGTCCAGGTCGAATACCAGCGTTTGCGGAACGCGGGCCGCCACTGCTCCGGTGGCTTGAGCTTCACGACGGTTTCAAACATTGAAAGCGGCGCCGGATCGGTTGGGGTCTCGGATTGGCCGGCCTTGCCAAAGACCGTTTCGACTTCGGGGAACTGCCGCAACATCCGGTCCTGGATTTGCAGAATTTTCGTCGCTTCGCCAATGGAGATGCCGGGAACGGCGGTGGGCATGAAGAGAATGTCGCCTTCGTTGAGCGGCGGCATGAATTCCTTGCCAAGCCTGCTGAACGGATAAACCGTCGCCGCCAGGATGGCCAGCGCCGCCAGGAGCGTGAGCCAGCGGAACCGCAGCACGAAATGCACGAATGGCTGGTAGGCCCAGATGAGAAAGCGGTTCACCGGATTCTTTTTCTCCGGCGTGATCCGGCCGCGGATGCACAGCAGCATCAACACCGGCACGAGCGTCACGCCGAGCAGCGAGGCGAAGAACATCGAGAAGGTCTTGGTGAACGCCAGCGGCTTGAACAACCGGCCCTCCTGCGCTTCCAGCGAGAACACCGGGATGAAACTCACCGTGATGACGAGCAGCGCGAAAAACAGCGGCCGCCCCACACTCTTCGCCGCGGAAACGATGACTTCAATGCGTTCGGCATTCGTCGGGTCGCGGCCCTTCTCCTCGCGGAAATGTTCGAGGAACTTGTGCGCGTTCTCGACCATGATGATGGCCGAATCCACCATCGCGCCGATGGCGATGGCGATGCCGCCCAGCGACATGATGTTCGAAGTGAGCTGGAGCTGGAACATCGGCAGGAACGCCAGGAGGATGGCGATGGGCAGCGTGAGGATGGCCACCAGCGCCGAGCGCACGTGCCAGAGGAACACGATGCACACCAGCGCGACGACGATGCTTTCCTCGACGAGTTTTTCGCGCAGCGTGGCGATCGAGCGTAGGATGAGCTGGCTGCGATCGTAAGTCGTCACGATTTCCACGCCTTCCGGCAACGACGGCTTGATTTCCTCCAGCTTCTTCTTGAGGCCATCAATGACGCGCAGCGCGTTCTCGCCGTAACGCATGACCACGATGCCGCCGACCACTTCGCCTTCGCCGTTCAACTCCGCGACACCTCGCCGCAGGTCCGGGCCGAGGTGCACCGTACCGACGTTTTTCACGTAGATCGGCGTTCCCTGTTCGGTCTTAAGCGGGATATTCTCGATGTCCTCGACGCTTTTGATGTAGCCCCGGCCCCGCACGTAATACTCGGTCGAGCCGACCTCGAAAATCTTCCCGCCCACGTCGGCGTTGGACATGCGGATTTTGTTGACGACTTCGTTGAGCGGGATGCCGTAGGCGAGCAGCTTGTTCGGATCCAGGTCCACCTGATACTGCTTCACGAAGCCGCCGACGGGCGCGACTTCAGCGACCCCTTTCACCGATTCGAGCGCGTAACGCAGGTGCCAGTCCTGGAAGGAGCGCAACTCGGCGAGGTTGTGTCGGCCGCTTTTGTCCACGAGCGCGTACTCGAACACCCAGCCCACGCCGGTGGCGTCCGGACCGATGACCGGATTCACCCCCTCCGGCAACAGGCCGCGCACGGCGCTCAAATACTCGATCACCCGCGACCGCGCCCAGTAGATGTCCGTGCCGTCCTGAAAAATGACGTAGATGAATGACTTGCCGAACATGGATTCGCCGCGGACGAACTTCACCTTGGGCGCGGCGATGAAGCGCGCGGAAATCGGGTAGGTGATCTGGTCTTCGACGAGGTCGGGCGAACGGCCTTCCCAATCGGTATAAACGATGACCTGCACATCGCTGAGGTCAGGGATGGCATCGAGCGGTGTCTTGGTGAGCGCCCAGATCCCGCCGGCAATGCCGAAGACGGTCAGGATCAGCACCAGGAAGGTGTTCCGCGAACTGGCTTCGATGATGCGCTCGAGGAGGAAGGGCTTTCGTTGCTCTGCGGATTTGTTGATTGGCGGCTCCATAACTCAATCGTGGAAATGACGAATGACCAATGACGAATGACGAAAGAAATCCGAATGACCAAACAGCTTGCTCTTCGCCCGGTTGGCCAATCGGGCTTCGTCATTATTTAGACATGCATCACTAGTCATTCGTCATTCCTCCAGTTGTTCACCACGACTTCAGCGCTCCTTGCACTTTGGCTTCGGCATCAATCAAGAAGTTCGCGCTCGTGACGACTCGCTCGGTTTCAGTCAAACCAGACTTCACTTCGTAGAAGTCGCCGTATTTGCGGCTAAGTTCGACGAAGCGCGGCTCCAGCCAGCCTTCGCCCTTGTCCACAAAAACCACGTTCCGTTTGCCGGTCGGGATGACGGCGTTCACGGGCACGACGACGCCTTCGCCCATGTCCATCGTCAACTCGACATCCACATACATCTCGGGCCGGAGCTTCAGGTCCGGATTGGGCAGGGTGAAGCGGGCGCGGCCGGTGCGCCTGGCGTCGTCGAGGAATGGATCAATCAGGTCAATCGTGCCGGTGAACTTTTCGCCGGGATAGGAGGCCGTGCTCACCGTGACCGGCAGCCCGTTCTTCAGCAGCGGCAGTTCGTCCTGGTAAAACTCGGCCCAGACCCACACCCCGGAAAGATCGGCCACGTCCACGAGACGATCGCCCGGCATGACCCGGCGGCCCTGGTCCACAGGCAAATCCTGGATCACGCCTTTGAATGGCGAGTAAAACGTCAGCGACTCCCTGGCTTCGCGGGTGCGCTCCAACTCGGCAATCTGCTGGTCGCTGATGTTCCACAAGCGCAGGCGGCGTTGGGCCGATTCGAGCAGACGCTCGGCGCTCGCCAGCACGGCCTCCCCGCCCGTCTTGCGCGCCTCGTCGCGCAGGCGCGCGAGGTCCACGAATTCGCGTTGCGTGGTCAGGAGTTCGGGGCTGTAAATCGTGAGCAGCGGTTGGTCCTTCGCCACGACCTGGCCGCGCGCGGTGACCTCGAGCTTCTGAACGTAGCCCTCGACGCGGGCCACGTAATCCCAATGGCGCTGTTTGTCATACGCCACTCGGCCCACCGCGCGAATCGTCAGCCGTAACGGCTTTCTTTCGACCGCCGTGTAAGTCACGCCGATCTGTTGCTGGCGCGCGACCGGCACCATGAACTCGCCCGGCCGCGCCTCGGCTGTCGCTCCCGCCAGTGGCGCGCCGGCGCCTTGAGCCGCGTGGCCGGATGAGGGCTGGCCTTTCCCGGCGGTCTGTTCCGCGAGCATCCTGGCGTGGTCGTGGCCCGGTTGGCCCACCGCGGGCTCGCCAGCCGTGGCGCTCCTTTTTTTGACCGACACGAGGTCCATCGAGCAGATGGGGCATCTGGCTTTGGGGTCCTGCAATTTGACCGAGGGATGCATCGCGCACGTGTAGTAGTCCACGTCCTCGGGTTTGGCGCCGGGGCCGGGCTTGCGGCACGAAACGCCGGCGAACAGCTCCGCAACGAGAACCATCGCGAGCAAGGCGCCGGGGCGCGCCGCGCGGCGGATGGCCGATTTCAGATTCGGGATTCCAAATGGTGGAGTGTTCATGATGTTCTCACTTGTTTTGTTTCAGACCGTCAGCCGCGCGGTCGAGGCTGGCGCCAACCAGCGCTTCGAGTTCGGCGCGCGCTATCAGGTAATCGGCCAGGTGGTTCTGATACATCGCTTCGGCCTCCTGCAAATTGCGGCGCGCGATCAGCAGTTCGAGGAAGCCCGCCCGATCCGTCTCGTAGGCGGCCTGGCTGGCCTTCACCGACTGCCCGGCCAGAGGGATGATGCGCGACTGGAAAAGCTGAAAATGGTGGTGAAAAGTCTCGACCTTCTTCAACTGGTCGCGCACCAGGCCCAGCGTCTCGGTCCGGAGCGCGACGAGTTCGTATTCGGCGCCTTCCCGCAGGTTCCGGGCCTCTTCGACGGCAGCATGATACTTGGCGCGGTTCAGCCAGGGCACGTTGATCGAAAACCCGACGGCCACTTCACTGATGGTTTGGCGCGATTCGTTGTAATGGCTCGCTTCCACGCGCACGCTGGGTTCGGGAATCCGCTCGCGCCGCGCGGCCTCCCACCGTGCCTTGGCGGCGTCGATCTTTTTTTCCGCCGCGAGCAGTTCGGGGCGGTGCGCCAGCGCCAGCGACTCGATTTGTTCCGGGGAAAATTCCAGCGGCGGCGCGGGAGGTTGCGCCGGGCGGCCGAGCAGTTGGCGGACCGGACGATTCATCAGCACGTTGAGTTGCGACTCTTCGGCGGCGATCTGGCGTTCGATGTCGTAGCGGGTTTCGGCAAGGCGGGCCAGGTCAGTTTCGGCCAGCAGGACATCGGCCTGGCTTTGCCGGCCGACTTCGTACTTCGCCCGGCTGATTTCCACGAACTGCTGCAGGAGCGACTCGTTCCGACGGTTCAACTCCAGTTGCGCGTGCGCGTTGGCCAGCCGGTAACAGGCCGCGCGGGCGCGCGCGGTCAGGTCGAGTTCGCGGCGGCGCAACTCCTCGTAGGCGGCCACGGCCTCGGCGCTGACGGCCTGGGCGCGCAGCCGGTTTTTCCCCGCGAGCGGAAGCGTTTGCTCGGCCATGTACTTCAGATCGGTGAAGGAGTTCGGCGGCACATCCACGAAACGGCCCGCGACGCCATCCAGGCCCACGCGCAAATCCTCCCAGGCACGCGCCTGCGGGATGCGCTGTTTCATGGCCTCCCAGTTGGCGTGGGCGGCTTTGAGCGACGGGTTGTTGCTCAGGATTTCACTTACCACAGCCTCCGGCACCAGCGCGCCCCCGTCCGGGGATGACACCGCCGCGGCTGGCAACAGGGTCACGGCTGCCGACCACAGGCCAAATTTCACAATTTTTATTGCTGTCTGTTTCATGATTCCAATTCCGAAAAACACCGACCCAACAACGTGATGCGCGCCGGAGTCCCGCCGCGGCGGGATGAAACGAGGTCCGGCGGCGCCGGCGATGAAGTCCGCAGTCCGCCCACTCAGGGCACACTACGGGCGTGGAAGAGGAATCTTCAGATCAAGTAACTGCAATTCCGCACGTAAAGCGGAACTCCAGTCCTGGGAGGCAGGCAGTTTGATCGCTCAAAACCAACGGCCGCACGATCGAGCGGCACAACGGGCAAAGACGTGTTCGACAATAGAATCTCCGGATGCACCAGCGAAGAAGAGGCCGGCAGCGGAGCTGCCGGTTGCGGCGGAGAGGGAGCGTTGCGAGGCGCGAGGCAACAGCAAGGGGCGCAAATCTGGCAGCAGGATTTGACGCAGGGCGGCGCGGGAAGCGGCGCGGGGACAAGAGATTGCCCGCCCATCAGCAACAGGCTGAAGAGAATGGTGACGGCAATCTTCATGGCAATCTTATAGCACATCAGTGGCCAATCTGCCAGCTCACTTGGCGGCCTTTTTTTCGGCGGCTTCGATTTTTTTGACGTATTTGGCCGGCTCCAGATTGAAATCCTTGAGGCAGGATTTGCAGCACAATTTGACTTCCCGCCCCTGGTAAGCGAACACGTAAGGCTCGCCCATGTCGCCGCCTAGTTTTTCGTCGGACACCACGCAGGTTTTCAATGGGTAAGGACGGGCCTTGGCGTCCGCCGCCCGGACCAAGGCCGGCAGCGCGAGCAACCCGAAGCTGAGGAACAGGGCAATCAGTTTGTCAGAGATTTTCATAGTTGTGCTTTCGTTATCCCAATGATTATACACCGGATCGGCCAAAAGCACTCAAAAAAATTCACGGCGCCATTGACGCCGACCGGCCATTTCCTTTAATTGCCTCGTGCCACGAGCTTTGACACTTTTGCTGGCCGGCCTGCTTTGGTCCGGTTGTGCCGCGCCAAAATCCACTCCTCAGGAGATTCCGGTTGCCCCCGGTCGTCTTCCTAGCCAGGTAAAAAAGAACGTCGCGGCCTCCGCCAAAACCGGCGCGCTGAACCAGGGACCGGTCGCGACACTGTTCAACGTTTCGCTCGGCCGGGTCGCTTCCGTCAATCAGGAATTGCGTTTTATCGTGGTGGATTTTTCGATCGGGCCGGCGCCCGACCTCGGCCGGCGTATGAATGTTTACCGGGCGGGACAAAAAGTTGGGGAAATCAAGATCTCCGGGCCATCGCGCAACAACAACATCGCCGCCGATCTCGTCGCCGGCGAAGTCAGGGTGGGTGATGAAGTGCGCGAAGACTAACATAACAAAGGGGTCAGTCCCGCAGAACCGCATATTTTCCGATTGACTGAGCCGGGCGAGGCTGGCACGCTGCGAGCATGGCCAGAAAGTTGAGGGTGCAATACCCCGGCGCGATCTACCACGTCATGAATCGCGGGGACCGCCGCGAACCCATCCTGCGCGATGATCACGACCGCCAACGGTTCCTCCAAACCCTGGGCGAAGCCTGTGGCAAGACGGGCTGGCAGGTCCACGCCTATTGCCTCATGGGAAATCATTTTCATCTCGTGATCGAAACCCCGCAGGCCAATCTGGTCGTGGGCATGAAATGGTTCCTCGGCACCTACACCAGTCGGTTTAACCGCCGGCACCGGCTGTTCGGCCATCTGTTCAGCGGGCGTTACAGGACGCTTGTCGTGGATGGCAGCGGCAATGGTTACTTGCGCGCTGTCTGCGATTACGTGCATTTGAATCCGGTGCGAGCCAAAATGCTCACGTCGGAGCAACCGTTGCGGGACTATCAGTGGAGCAGCTACGGGGAATACCTCAAAGCGCCGGGGCGGCGATTGGGTTGGCTGCGGGTGGATCGGCTGTGGGGTGAGATGGGTATCCGGCAGGACACGGCGGCGGGCCGGCGACAATTTGAATTGATGACAGAGGACCGGCGGCGGTGCGACGAGCCGGGACAATGGCAGGCGATCCGGCGCGGTTGGTGCTTGGGAGAGGAACGGTTCCGCCAGGAGTTGCTGGAAATAATGAGCGAGCCGATGGGCCGGCAATACTATGGCGGGGCGGAGCGGCAGGAGACCGACGAAGCAAGGGCTGAGCGCATCCTGGCCGAAGAGTTGAAACGGCGGAAGTGGGATCAGGAAAAGCTGATGGAACGGCGCAAGGGGGATAAAGAAAAGGTAAGCATGGCCCGGCGATTGCGGAGCGAAACGACGATGACGCTGGGTTGGATCGCGCAGCGGCTGGCGATGGGAGCCGCGGGCTATGCGGCCCAATGCCTGCGCGATGCAAATAAAAAAGATGCGATTCTGCGGGACTGACCCCTTTTTGACCCCTTTTCCCTCGTAACCTTCACTGATCCAACCCAGGTCTTTGAAACGCTCCCGCAACCGCGCGTAGCGGGCTTCGCATTGAGGCAGGTGGTCTTTCATCCACAAAAGAGTAGCACATCTGTCAATAAGGCGGTATAGCTACCGCCCTATGAACACCCCTTGTTTCCCAGCCTTCCGTTGCCGCCTGGCCGCCTTGGGTCGCAGAACCACCGCCACCGTCCGCCAAACCACCCCGGCTCAACTCCAGCATCACCTGCGCGATTTCCTGCCCGCCCCGCTGCTCTCCTCCGAAGAGGAGGGACCCAACAGCCGCGAGCGCATTTACACTCTGCGGCTGACCTTCGAATGCTTCCTGTGGCAAATGCTCAAACCCAAGACCTCCTGCCGCGAGGTCGTCCGCCAAGTCCAGGCCCTCTTCCAACTCCACGA
>CAZIFU010000105.1:0-10544 GCA_964539075.1 uncultured Verrucomicrobiota bacterium
CATCGCGCTCATGGGCGGAACGGTGGTTTTGATCGGCGTGGCCATGATCGTCCTGCCCGGACCGGGCTTGCTGGTGATTGCCGGCGGGCTGGCGATCCTGGCCACGGAGTTTATCTGGGCGCGGCGCGCGATACGCAACACCAAGGGCACGGTCGCCAAATTTCGGCGCAAGTCAGGACTCCGCGCTTGGTTTCACCGACGGCACACCACTGCTCAGGAATTGCAAAAGTGATCCCCGCGCCGACTACGTGAGAGAGTCAATCTTTCGGCGGACTTCTTCGCTCATTCGGATTAATGGAGGCCACGGCCTTTTGAATCCTTCACCCGCGAGCTTGCGCGTGGCGTCAATTCCCAGCTTTGTTCCAATGGCGATTTCAGAGGTTGCATGGTCCAAAACATCGGCTGGCCCTTTGGTGAAAATTGAATCGCGCTGTGGGTCGGTGTTCGCACACAGCCGGAACAGCACTTCGCTGGTGTTGTGCACGTCCACGTCGTCGTCCACCACCACGAGGTATTTGGTGAACATCATCTGCCCCATGCCCCAGAGGCCGTGCATGATCTTGTAGGCCTGCATCGGGTAGGTCTTGCGGATGCTCACGAAGATGAGGTTGTGGAAGACGCCCTCGGCCGGCAGCGCGATGTCCACGATCTCGGGGAAGTTCATCTTGAAGATGGGCAGGAAGAGTTTCACGGACGCGCCGCCGATGTAGAAGTCTTCCATCGGCGGGATGCCGACGATGGTGGCGGGATAGACGGCGTCTTTGCGGTGCGTGATGGCGGTGACGTGGAAGACGGGATACGGCTCGGGCAACGTGTAGTAGCCGGTGTGGTCGCCGAACGGGCCTTCGTCGCGCAACGGTTCGCGCGGGTCAACGTAGCCTTCGATGACGAAGTCGGCGTTGGCGGGGACTTCCAGGTCGTTGGTCTGGCACTTGACGAGTTCGACGGATTTTTTGCGGAGATAACCGGCGAGAAGAAACTCATCGAGGCCGTCGGGCAACGGCGCGGTGGCGGCGAAGGTGAACACGGGATCGCCGCCGAGGAAAATCGCGACGGGCATGCGTGTGCCGGTTTCGTAGTAGCGACGGCCGTGTCGCGCGGCAACTTTCTGGAGCTGCCAGTGCATGCCGGTGGTGCGGTCGTCGTAAATCTGGATGCGATACATGCCGACGTTGCGCTCGCCGGTGTCGGGGTCGCGCGTCACCACGCACGGAAGCGACACGAATCTTCCTCCGTCCATGGGCCAGCACTTTTGGATTGGGAGATTCAACAGGGTTGGTGACGCGGGGGGATGGGGTCTTGGGTCGGGGGTCTGGGGGGCGGCGGGCCACGGCTCGGTGCGGGTGGGCGGCGCGTCGAACTTGTGGATCACCTCTTTGCACGGGCCATCTTTCACGAGCTTGGGCTTCGCGTGGCGCAGATCGAGCGCGAGGCCGAGGAGTTTGATTGTCTCGCGGAAGCTCGTGGGCGGTTTGGCTTTCATCAGCGAGCCGAGTTCGGCGGCGACTTCGTCCACCGAGCTAGCGCCGAAGCTCAAAGCCATGCGTTTCCAGGAACCCATCGTGTTGATCGCGACAGGAAACGGGGACACGACGCCATTTACGGTCGGCTTCTCGATGAGCAGCGCCTTCCCGCCGCCGGGAGATTTCATTTCGCGGTCGGCGAGCGCGGTGATTTCGAGTTCGGTGGCGACGGGCTGAGTGATGCGGATGAGTTCGCCGGCTTTTTCCAATGTGGTCAGGAACTCACGGAAGGAATCAAAGGCCATAACGGGCCAAGGCTAACAGAATCGGCCGCACTTGCAATGTTGCCCGCGCCAAAGCAAACCGGTAGATGGGTCCGGCGCGTGAGGTCGCCAACGCGTTCGCATTCTCCGACAGGCGGGTCAACCGGGTCGTTGGTCGCGTTTGCGTTCCTTGCGGCGGCGTTCTTCGAGTTCTTGCGGCGAGAGGTAACGGTAGTGACCTTCGGGCGTGCAGTCCACGTATTCCTTTTCCAGGAGGCGCCGCAGAACGGGAATGGCCCAGCGCGGATTGCCCAGAAACAACTGCCGGGTGCCGGCCTTGCGGCAAACTTCAATCGGTGAAAAAAAAGCGTTCGGCTGCAATTTCAGGAATTCGACGATGAGTTGTTCCTCGTATTGTGCCACGATAATCGTTTGAGTTTGACGGGTTATTTGCTGCCGGGTTTGACGGCGGGAATCCGGGCCAGGTCGGGCGGCAACTCTTCAGGCTTGAAGGTTTCCACGATCATCTTGATCAAACTGTGAGTGGGCACGGCGAAATCAGTTTTTCCACTGCTGCGGTCCACCATCATCGCCAACCCGGCCACCACGCCGCCCCGTTGGCGGACGATGTCAATGGTCTCCTGCGCCCGGCCGCCCATGGTGACGACGTCCTCGACGACCAGCAATTTTTCGCCGGCGGAAATCTTGAACCCGCGGCGCAGCGCCAGCCGGCCGGATTCCTTCTCCGTGAAGATGAACCGCAAGGCAAGCTGGCGTGCCACTTCCTGGCCGATGACCAGTCCGCCCATCGCCGGCGCGATGACGGTGGCCGCGCCCAGCCAGCGGACTTTTTCGGCGAGGGCGCGGCCGAATTTTTCGACGACGGGCATCTGCTGGAGCGCGAGGGCGCATTGGAAGAATTGCCGGCTGTGCAGGCCGCTGCGCAGGATGAAATGGCCGTCGAGCAGGGCGCCGGTGCTGCGGAAAATCTGCAACGCTTCTTCATTCGTCATGCCGGCGAATCAAACACCAAGGCGCGCGCAGTGACAATGCCGAATCTAGGCCAGGTACGGAATCGTCAGCGGCCCTTGCGGCAGCACGGCGATGCGCGCCGCCGGGCCGAGCCGCTGGAGTTCCGTGCGCACGGCGGCGCCGAGGTCAGGGCAGGGGGTCAGGAACGCGCGGCGCACCACCGCGTCGGGGAGCAAACTGTGAAGTTGTACGCGGGCCTTGCGCTGGACCAGCGCCTGGATTTGCGCCTGCCATTGTTCGGGGCGCACGAAGCCCGGCGTGGCCAGCATTGTCAAAATTTCCTCCGGGCTGGAGGCGCTTTTGAGCAGTTGGTCGAGTGGGCTGTTCGCCGGAACGCCTTCGCGACATTCACACGCCAGGAGCAGCAGGCCGCCGGGTTGAATGATACGCGCGCCGGCGCTCATGCCTTTGACGCCCTGGTAAAGATTTTGGTCGAGCGGATAACCGCTGTTGGTCGTCACCACGATCTCAAACGGCGTCTTCACCCGTTGCATTGCGGACTGGCGGACAAATTCGCAGCCGAGCTTGTGTGCTTCGAGCAGGTCGCCGGCGAACGCGCCGGTGATCTGGCGCGATTCATTGAGCGTGACGTTGATCAAAAAACTCCGTCCCACGCGCAGCGCAATGTCGCGCATCTCCTCCCAGATGGGATTGCCGACGGTGACGCCAAAGGTGGACTTGGGGTCGCCGATGTTTTTTGCGCCGTGGTTGCTCATCACGGCCGCCAACCCGGCGACGCCCGGCATGATTCCTTTTGGCCCGCCGCTGAACCCGGCGAAGAAATGAGGCTCGATGAAACCGGTGATGATGCGGACGTCCGCTTCGACGAGGTGACGGTTGATCAGCGCCGGGCTGCCGTCGCGCGTGTTGCCGAAGGGCAGCAGGCCCTCGTTTTTCTCGCATTCATGGTTGATGACGCGGTAATTGTTTGCGACTTCGGGCGTGAGCATTTTTTCCAGCTCGGCGCGGGTGTTGGGCCGGTGGGTGCCGGTGGAATTGAGCAGGGTGATGTTTTCGCGCGGCACGCCGTGCAAATAGTCCAGCAGCCACGGAATGAGCCGCTCGTTGGGCGTGGCGCGGGTGATGTCGGTGAATACAATGCAGACGCGGTCGCCGGGCTTGATTTGGTCGCGCAAAGGCGGTGCGCCGGTGGGATGGTTCAGCGCGGCGATGAGGGCGGCGTGTTCGTCGGGCAGGCCGGGCGTGTGGGACGGCTCAATGACGGTGGTGCGTTCGGCGGGCAGTTCAATCGCCAAGTGGCCTTGGCCGTAGGCGAGGTTGATTTTCATGAGATTGTCGCGTTCCGCAAATGTCATGCAACTTAGCCTGAAGCCGCGCGGGCGCAAAGCCGGAATGTGAATGGTGTGGTAAAAGAGCGGCACGAAACAGAGCGCAGGAGCGCGGTCTTCCAAGGCCGCGCTCCTTTGCCCGAGGTGGAGATTGCGCGGCGCGGCTACGCGCGGCTTGCCGGCGGCGGTCGGTCGTGATTGAATGAGGCCATGAAGAAATCAGGAACCTTCCCGAGAGCACTCAGCGGATTGATTGCGGTGGCGCTGCTGGCCTTGTTGGGTTGCGCGACCGTGCCGGAAACGGGCCGCACGCAGTTGAATTTCATGTCCGTGGGCGAGGAAACGAAGCTGGGCCTGGCCGGCTTCGACCAGGTGAAGAAGGAGACGCCCATCAGCAAGGACCCGGCGGGCAACGCGCTGGTGCAAAAAGTGGGCAGGCGCATCGCCGCCGTGGCGCAATTGCCGAACGCGCAGTGGGAGTTCGTGTTGTTCGAAAGCAAAGAGGCCAACGCCTTTTGTCTGCCGGGCGGCAAAGTGGGTGTTTACACGGGGATTCTGCAGATCACGCAGGACGAAGCGGGCCTGGCGGCGGTGATCGGGCACGAAGTGGCCCACGCCGTGGCGCGCCACGGCGCGGAGCGCGTCAGCGAGGCGATGCTCATCGAGACGGGCGGGAGCCTGCTCGGCGCCGGCCTCTCGGCGGCGGACCCGCGCGTCCAGGCGCTGACGATGACGGCGTACGGGCTAGGCTCGAAAGTGGGGCGCGAATTGCCCCACAGCCGCGCGCAGGAATCGGAGGCCGACCACATCGGGCTGCTTTACATGGCGCGGGCGGGCTACGCTCCTGATGCGGCGGTGAATTTCTGGCAGCGCTTCGCCGACTACAACCGCCAGCGCGGTGGCGAGACGCCGTGGTTTCTGCGCACGCATCCGCTGGACGAAACGCGCATCGAGCAGATCAAAGGCTGGCTGCCGCGCGCGCAGCAGGAATTCCGGCCGCAGAATTAGATGAAGGCGTGCGTGCGGCCGTTGGTCGGAATGTCGTTCAGCTTTCCGGCGTGAAGCCCAGCACGAGGTCGAAGCGCGCCGCCAGTTCGCCGATGCGTGAGCCTTTGAGCGGGGCGAAATCCACGGTGATCGCGGTGCGGGCCTTCGCATCGCGGACGTTGCTCCAGACATTGTCCCGCTCGTTGCCGGGGTAGCCCTTGATGAAGAGCTGAGTGGTCAGGAGTTCCTTCCCGCTCCGTCTGACCTTGTAGTGAATGTGCGGCGTGCGGCCGGTGTAGGGCATCGGCTTGATGGTGCGGAAGACATACTCGCCCGTGGAGCCAGTGAGAAAACGCCCGTAGCCCTGGAAGTTCTTGTCCTGCTTCTCGTGCCCGCCGAAATTCCGGCTGTGGAGGTAAACGCCGTTGTGGTCGCACTGCCAGATTTCGACGAGCGCGTTGCGGATCGGCTCGCCGCGCGAGTCGAGCACACGGCCGCTGACCCAGCTTGCTTCGCCCACGGCGGGCGTGATGCCGTTGTTGACGATGAGCAGGTCGTTGTCTGTGTCGAGCGGGAGTTTGTCGGGATAGAACGGCCCCTCGGTCAGGCGCGGCGTGCGGGTCAGTTCCTCGGCAAACGCGCCGGGCACGGCGAATAACGCCGAGCCAAGCGCAAGCTGCCGGAGGAAGGCGCGGCGCGATGGGGCGAAGGAAACGGGTTGAAGAAAGTTGGTGTTCATGGTTTCGGTTCTGACTTTTCCACGGGAGCCGCCTTTTCGCCAGCGGATTTTTCCTTCGCGGTTTTGGCTGCCACCTCGTCGCGCTCCTTGTGGGCCTGGGCAATCTTGTGGTGGTCGGACTCGCGCAGCGGCTCCCACTTGGCGTATTGCTCCGGCGTGAGAATCTGCTTCACGGCCGCGTTGAAGGCCTTGTGGGAAGCGAGGGCTTGCTTGAGCACTTCGTTCATTGGAAGCGTGCCGTCAGCCTTGCCCACGCTGATTTCGCGCATCTTCTTGCTGGTCTCGGCGCGGGCGGCGGCGTACTTGGTCTGCTGCTCGGCGGAAAGGTTGAAGGACTTGAGCAATGCCTGCATCTCGGGGCTTTCCTGCGAGGGACCGCCTGCGCCTTTGCCGCCGGGCGGCGGGCCTTTCTTCTTGGCGGAGTCTTTTGGCGGGGCTGCGGGCGCGGCTTTCGATTCGTCGGCGGCGAGGGCGCTCGTGAGCGTGAAGGCGAAGACGGTTGCGAGAAGGATGGGTTTGAGTTTCATGTGCCGGTGGGTGTTGGTTACTTGGTGGCGGTTGAGTTTGCGGTTCCAATACAAAGCAGATGGCTGACGGTTCGCATATAAATCGCGCCGCCAACCAAGGCGGGTGACGACCACGTCATTTCATCTAGCCGGTTTTTGGCGAGCAGTTTGAACTTCGGCCCGGCCTCGATGACGAACGCGGTGCCGCCTTCGTCGGTGCAGAATATTTTCCCGTCGAACGCGCTCGGCGAGGCTTTGAACGCCGAAGCGCCGGGCAACGGCTCCTGGTAAATCGTCGCACCGGTCTTTGCGTCGAAGCAACTCAGCACGCCGCGGTCGTGTGGCGGGAAAGTGTAGAGCCGGCCATCGAGCAGCATTGAGGAGGTGAAATGCGGCCCGGCATCCATGCGGAACCAAGCGACGTAGGCGTTGTTGGTTTCGCCGGGCTTGAGCGTGATGTCGCCGGACGCGCCGGGCTTGATGGCCCACAGCGGGCCGAGTTCCTGGCCGGAAACTTTCGGACTCATGCCGACGTAAAGCATTTCTGGCCCGGCCACGGGCGAAGCTTTGCAGCCGCCGGAAGCGGCCTTGCCGCTTTTGCCCTTCGCATCGCCGCCCTTGGCTTCCGGGCCACCGGATTTTTTGCCGGGGGGCCTTTGCTCTTGCCGCCGGAGGGTGGCGGACTGCCGGGGCCGCCGAAACCACTACCGCCGCCGGAGACGCTGCGCTCAGAACCGCAGCGCCACAGTTCCTTGCCGGTGGCAAGGTCGTAGCTGCGATTGTAACTGCTGCCCATGACGACGAGTTCAGTGCGCACGGTGTTGTGCCAGATGATGGGCGAACTCCACGTCGAGCCTTCCGCGCGGCTCACGCGCCAGAGTTCGTTGCCCGTTTTCATGTCAAACGCGACGAGGAAAGATTTTTCGTTGTTATCGCACAGCACGAAGAGCCGGCCACCTTCGAGCGCGGGCGAACTGGACGTGCCCCAGTTCCCCTGCGTGCGAAACGCGCCGAGGTCATGGCTCCACACGAGCTTGCCGGTCACGTCGTAGCAAAACACGCCGACCTGGCCGAAGTAAGCATACACACGCTCGTCGTCCGTCACGGGCGTCTCCGAGGCGAAGGTGTTGGAGAGATGATTGCCGGAACGGGGTTTGTGCTCCGCTGCAACCTGCTTCCAAAGCGTCTTGCCGGTGGCGCGTTCAAGGCAATGGACTTCCCAGCGGTAAATCGTGTCGGGGGCCTCCTCGCCGCCGCCGGGGCCTTTGCGCAACGGGGCTTGTTGCTTCTCCGAAATCGCCTTGGTCAGAAAAATCCTGTCGCCCCACACGACGGGACACGACCAGCCGTAACCGGGGACGGGAACTTTCCAGCGCACGTTTTTCGTGTCGCTCCATTCGAGTGGGAGATTTTTTTCCGACGAGAGTCCCGTGCCGTCACCGCGCCAGGCGGGCCAGTTGCTGGCGATGGCGGAAAACGCCGTCGCGATGGTGAGCAGGCCGGCGACGTAATGCGCGGATGCGGTTTTCATGTTTCGTTGGCCCCAGTTTATATCAGTCCGCAGATCAAGAAAGCATTAAGGCAGGTGGAACGATGCGGTGCAACCCAACTTGAACAATCGCGACAGAGTGGCGAATCGCCGCGAGTGTGAAGGTCACGGCTTTTCTTCGGCGGGCGGGGACTCGATCAGGGCTTGGGCTTGGCGGAGGAGGAGGCGGGCGATGAGCCAGTCGTGCCACGAAGGGCCGAGGTCGTCGCGCGCGGGGCCGAGCCAGTTCGCTTCGAGGAGCGCGGCGGCTTGGGCGAGTGATTCGTGCACAAAGTCGCGAAGCGTTTGGAGTGCGCCGGCGCGAGCAGGCGCTGTGGTGGGTGCGCAGAACGGAAAAGCTCCGGCTGGGGCCGGAGCACTCCATGCGCTGGCGCGAGGTTTGGACGGGCCTCTCATGGCTACGGCTTTTCTTCGGCGGGCGGGGACTCGATCAGCGCCTGGGCTTGGCGGAGGAGGAGGCGGGCGATGAGCCAGTCGTGCCATGACGTGCCGAGCCAGTTCGCAACGTGCTTCCGGCATCTTGCCGGAAGTTCCATCTTTTCTTTCGCGTGGAGAATGTCAGAACTGCCGGCAAGATGCCGGCAGCACGTTGGACGGAGCGTTGCGTATTGGCTGCTACTTTGGTTTGGCCGCGGGCGTTTCGTTCAACGACGACGGCTCCCAGATGCGGGTGGTGCGATCAAAGGAGAGACAGGCAAGGCGTTTGCCGCTGGGGCTGAAGACCAATTGCTTCGGTGGGCCGAGTGGACCGCGCAATTCTTCGAGGCGGCGACCGGTCTTCAAATCCCAAAGTTTGATCGTGAGGTCTTCGGAGGCGGTGGCGAGGATGGGCCGGGTGGGATGGAAGGCCAGCGCCAGGATCGGGCCGTCATGCGCGCGGAACTCTTTTGTCACGGCCAGCGTTTCGGCATCGCGCAAGCGGACCATCCGATCCGCGCCCGCTTCGGCGATGGTCTTGGCGTCGGGCGCGGCGGCCACGCAATTGATCACCGTGCTGTTGGTTGCCCTGCGCAACTGTTTGCCAGTGTCAGCATCCCAGACTACAAGTTGCTCCTCGGAGCCAGGGAGGCCGCGCGGCGCTTTACCGGTTGCCGCCGCCAGGAGTCGCGTGCTGCCTAGCCAACTGCGGTCAACCGTGCGGGTGATCGCATTCCTGCTCATCTTCACCAGTGTCCTGCCCGTCGTCGGATCAATCAAGCTATCCCCATTCCACAGCCGATCACCCGTCGGACTCAAACGCAGGTAAGACCCGTAAATGCTTTCCGACGGGAAGGTGTGAACTTCCTCCACAACTCGTCCTTTCAGGCGGAGGAGCTGAACTTGAAAGCCCTCTGGCCACCCGACGACAGCGAAGTGCCCATCCGCGCTCACGCTGACCGCCCGATAGTTTGCATTGGCGCCTTTCCAAAGCGGTTCCTTGGACGGATTCCCTGACTGTAGGTCCAAGAGATCCACACAAGACAGAGTGCCCTGGCTAAAAAGGAGGTCGTCCGTGCCCCAGAAGGCGATGCTAATTGTGTCACTGCGGGCAGCCAGCCGCCACTTCTCCCATTGGCTGTCCAGACTCCACGTCTTGCTGTTCACCCCGCACACGAAGAGTTCTCCGGAGAGGGGATGCACACTGAGACGACCGAACTCATCCACACTGCCGCGACCTCCCAAGAGCCGTTGCAGCGACGTGCCGGTGTCGGCATCCCAAACCTGAACAGATTGCCGGCCGCCGGAAAGAGTTGCCAGGGTCACAAAGCGTCTGCCATCGGCGGCATAGGCAAGGCCTGACACACCGCGGACATTGGCGCTCACTTCAGCGCGCACTTCATACACGATGCGCCCATCTCGCAAATCGAAACAGCTCACGTAACCACGAGTATCACCGGTCAATGCCCGTGCGCCGTTCGGACTCATGGCCATGCTCATGATCGACACGGCGGTGTTTGGGTTGGGCAGTTGACGGAGCGTGGTGCCGTCGTCGGCTTTTAGGAGTTGTAGCGTGGCCCCCTTCGTTGAGTGGTAAAACGCGAGAACTATCTGGCCAGTGGGATCGAAAATCCCTCTGGACGTGGAGCCGTCTTTTTTCGGCGTGGACCAGAGAACTTGGCCTGTGGTGGCATCTCGAAGGCTGATTTGTTGTTTCGGGACGACTTGCAGTAGCCGTCGGCCGTCGGGGCTGAACTGAATTGGTCCGGTGTCGATCGACTCCCACTCGGCAAGTTTCTTCCCATCGCGTGTATCGTGGATGACGATACCGCTGCCGCCAAAACGCCCGATGGCCAGCCGTTCCCCATCAGCCGAGAACGCGATGCGGTATTGGAGGCTGCTCTTGTCTTTGAAGCCGGGCTGGAACTCCAACAGTCTCGCCCCCGTTTTGGCTTCCACCAACGTCACCCAGTGATCTTGGCCAACGATGGCGAATACACCCGGTTTCTTGGGATGCGGCACCGCCATCTCAACGTGGGCCGATGGGTCGTGGGAGCGGATGGTAGCCAGCGAGGTGTCGGAGCTTTCGAAGAGATAGTTCCAGTTTGAGTCGCGCAGGTCTTCGGGCACCTCATTCAGCACCGCCTGCATTCCCGGACCGTCCTGCTCGCGATAAGCGGCCTCGGCGAGGGCGATCTGCGCTTTTGCGAGTGCTTGGCGGGTGGCTTCCTTTTCCTTCACGGCCTTGGCTTCCGAAGCTTCCGCCTGCTGTTGCGCCTGCATTGCAACGTCGCGCTGT
>CAZIFU010000106.1:0-8180 GCA_964539075.1 uncultured Verrucomicrobiota bacterium
TTGAGGAGCGATTGCGGAGTGGGAATGGAGTTCATGACCTGAAGTATATGTGTATGACATATATCAAAGCAACAAAAAAAAGCCAAAAAACTCAATTTGAAGAATTTTGTCCGCCGCCCGATGGCGTAATGATTCCGTTAAACTCACGATAGTCGCGGAAATTTGCGTCCTGTGCTATTGAAGTCAATTAAAATGGGCTCGGCCGCGGCGCCGCAGAGGAACTCGCAGACTCCCAGCCCGAAAAAATCCGGATTGAACAACGCGACTTTTGCCTTTAGCATGCGCGCGCTCATGATGGCTGAAACGACAACAAGTTCCGAGCGCAGTTCCATCTGCCTTCTCCGATGGTGGTTTGGCGAATTCCCGCCGTACATGGACTGCATCCTGCGTTCCTGTGAATGCAACCCGGATATCGATTGGTTAATTCTGACCGACAACCGGACGGCACGGAAGTTTCCTGCCAATTTTCACGTCCATCACACGAGCCTCGATGAACTGCGCGGTCTCTTTTCCGCCAAGCTGGGCTTCAAAGTAAACCTGCCGAGTCCTGATCTGTTGCCCGTGTTCAAGCCTGCCTTTGGATTTGTTTTTGAAGAACTGCTTCGTGGCTACAACTTTTGGGGTTGCTGCGATTTCGACATGATTTTTGGAGACCTCCGCAAGTACCTGCGCGAAGACATCCTTGCCGCGTACAATAAGATTCTCAACCGCGGGCACCTCATGCTCTACCGCAACACGCCCGAGGTCAGCCGATATTTCATGCTGGAAGCGCCGGGCTGCGCCACCTACCGCGAAGCCTTTCAAAATCCCAAGGAGCATCCGTTCGACGAGTGGCGCGGCATCTACCTCATTCTGCGCTATCACAACATTCCGCAGTTTCACGACGAGTTCATCGTGGACATTGTTCCCCCCACGCGTTGGAGGAACACTCGCTTTGAAGGCACGGCCATTCGAAATTACCCGCAGCAATTATTCTACTGGTACAAAGGAAAAGTGTTTCATTCCTATCCCAATTGCGACGGCGGAATTATGGACGATGAATATGCTTACATTCACTTTCAAAAGCGCAACCTTCCGGGTCCCGAATTCAACCCCTATAAAACGGACGGCTTTCTGATCACGCCGGAGGGTTTTTTCCCTTTTTCGAGGGAAGGTTTCACCGAAAAGGATTACCGCAAATACAATCGGTCCCGTCTGCGACCGATCAGTGAACTCATCCAAATGGCCCGTCGGAGTATGCGTCGGCGTCTGGGATTGGGATCAATCGGCTGAAAACCGGATTCCGAAGTGATCAAAAGTTTAGTTTCAGCCGGAGGCTCAGGAGTCGAAGAGCGGTTCAAAAACTCGAAGGAAACAATTTTACGCTGAGTTTGACTGTGGCGATAGACCGAAAATTGAGAGTGGTAATTCTCACCACGGACAACCGGGAGAATTTTAGGAATTACGACCTGGCTGTTCCATCTTTTGGCACCGCACCAGAGGCGGTGCTGCAAGGCTTCACCCGCCTGCCCGACGTGACCGTCCATGTCGTCAGTTGCGCACAGCGGCCCATGAAATCGCCGGAAAAACTTGCTGACAATATCTGGTTTCATTCTTTGCTTGTTCACAAGTTTGGCTGGTTGCGCACTTGTTATCAGGGCTGCATCCGCGCGGTGCGGCGCAAGCTGCGCGAGTTGCGCCCTGACATCGTGCATGGGCAAGGCACCGAGCGCGATTGCGCTATTTGCGCTGTCGCTTCGGGTTTTCCCAACCTGCTCACTGTCCACGGCAACATGCGCTTGATCGCTCAGGTCAACCAGCCGCGCCCTTTCAGCTTCGGCTGGCTTGCCGCCCGGCTGGAAGGCTTCACGATTCCGCGTTCCGACGGCGTCGTGTGCATCACGCGCTACACCCAGGAGGCGGTAACCGGTTTGGCGCGCCGCACCTGGGTGCTGCCCAATGCTGTCGATGCGGGATTCTTCGACATTCGACCGTCGCCATTGGAGCCGCTGGTGATTTTGTGCGTTGGGGCGGTGTGCCTGCGCAAGAATCAGAACACGTTCATTCGCGCATTGGATCCCTTGAGTCGGGGGCGCGAGTTCTCGGTGCTCTTCCTGGGCGCGGCGCCGCGCGATGACGCCTATTGTCGCGAGTTTCATGATTTGCTGGAAACCCGTCCGTGGTGTCGCTACGACGGATTCGCAAACCGCGCCAAGCTGAAGGAATACTTCCGCCAGGCAACGCTGCTCGCGCTGCCGTCACTGGAAGACAATTGTCCGATGGTCGTTCTCGAAGCGATGGCGGCCGGCGTGCCGGTGGCGGCGGCCAGGGTTGGGGGCGTGCCGGAGTTGATCACGGATGGACGGACGGGGCTGTGGTTCGACCCGAAGAATCCGGTGTCAATGAGCGGTGCGGTTGAACGTTTGTTGAGCGACACGGCGTTGCGGGCACGTTTGTCAGTGGACGCCAGGCAGGAAGCCTTGGGCCGATTTCATCCGCGGGCCATCGCGCAAAGGCACGTGGAAATTTACCGCGAGGTGTTGAGCACCGCTTCGTAAACAGCCTTCATTTGTTGCGCCACTTCCCGCCAGATCAGCGGCTTCGTCGGCAGCGGAAGGGAGGGGGCAGCGTCGTAGAACTGCCGAAGTCGCCGCGCGGTTTCGCGCTCCGATGTGACCGGGCAATAACTGGCCTGTGGGCCGAAAACCGTCCGAGCCCACGGCAGGTCGCTCAACAGAAGAGGACATTCGCACGCCGCGGCCTCCAGCGACGAGAGGCTTAGGCTTTCCATTGTGCTCAACAGCACGAAACCGCGCGCCTCACGATACGCCCCAGCCATCTGCTCGCGGTTGTGGATCGCCCCTTCGTAGCGGAGCCATTGAGTATGCTTTTTCACCAGTTGCAGAAAGTGTTCCCCGTACGAATCCGACTCGGAATACGGCTTGCCAATGATCCAAAGCGGCGTCCGCGCGAGCACCGCGGCCTCGGCGAGTTCGATGATGCGTTTGCGTTCGGTAATCGTAGTTGTGCAGACCAGCCACGGGCCGCGCGCGGTGGGCGGGCAGGTGAAGAACGCGGCCTCGACACCGTTGGGCACCACGTGAACGCGGCTCGGCGGCGCCCCGAACATTTCTGTCATCAGGCGTGCCTCCCACGGCGTGAGCGCTACGACGGCATCGGCCAGTTGGTAGGAGTTCCACGCCAGGCGCGCGGTGAACGTCTGGGGCAGCGTCGCGCGTGCGATTTGGATCACGAGTCGCTGAACGAATCGCGCCGGGGCCGATCGCGATCCTAGACCGGTGAGTAATTCGGCGACCACGACGCGCATTTGCTTTGCGTGGGCGAGTTGGATGTATAGTTCTGGCGGCCGGCCGAAAAAATGGATGAGATCACCACGCTGCCGGTCGTCCCACCAGCGGAGATGCTCGACCTCCACTCCCAGCGTTTCCAACGCGGCCTTGGTCTGCTCGATTTGGATTTGAAAGCCGCCGTGCGCCAGCAAAAACGGCTGAGGATGATCGAACAAAATTTTCATTCGGTGCGTTCTGAACTACGCGGCCAATCTGTACGGGTTCGGCGAAGAAAACGACTGTTTTTTGTCCGTGACTGTTGGGAGAGGGGCGCACAGTGTTTTAATTTGACCGTGTCCCGTGCTGTTGGCGAGCGTGGCGGCGATGTACCAGCCAGGGTTGCCGATGCCGAAGATTAAGACGTTTTGAACCGGTTTTCTCAAGCGCGGGCGGGGATAACGACAGGAGCCGGGCCGTTCAAGCGTGATCGTCTTCGGTCACGGCATGAGCGTTCGCCCCCGCGCCCCGGACGCTCGGGGCATCTCAGTTTTTGAGCGCCTTCTTCGCGGTCTATCCCGAAGGGATAGCGTCCTCCAGCCCAGGGTTGCGAGGAACGAGCTACCCTGGGACGAGTCGAAGTAGTCCACAACCCCAACGGGGTTGCGTCCATTGCGGATCGCGCCAGCCACAACCCTTTCAGGGTTATGCGTGCGGTCGTTTTTTTACCCAGGGTAGCTCGTTCCTCGCAACCCTGGGCTTTTGTGACGGAATCCCGTTGGGATTCTCCAACATCCGACGATTTGCCAAAAAATAAGATGCCCTGGAGGCTTGGAGGCCCACGCGTGGTATTTTTTTGCTGGATAACGGTTCGGTGACTCATTAGGCTCGCTGAACTTTTTCGATATTGGATATGAAGTCAGAACAGATTGTGGTGTGCGGCGGCGGCGGTTTCATCGGCGGCCATCTGGTGGCCGATTTGCGGCGGCAGGGCGTCCGCAAGATTCGCGCCGTGGATATGAAGCCTTTCAAGGACTGGTACCAGCGCTTTGACGACGTGGAGAACCTGCGCCTGGACCTGCAGGACAAGGCGGCCTGCGAGAAGGCCGTCCGCGGCATGGACGTCGTCTATAACCTCGCGGCCGACATGGGCGGCATGGGTTTCATTGAACTCAACAAAGGCCTGTGCATGATGAGCGTGCTGATCAACACGCACCTGCTCATGGCCGCGCGCAAGTGGGGCGCGCCGCGCTTCTTTTTCGCCTCCTCGGCGTGCGTCTATAATGCCGACAAACAGCGCGATCCGAATGTCACTGCCCTCAAGGAGGCCGATGCCTACCCGGGCATGCCCGAAGACGGCTACGGCTGGGAGAAGTTGTTCAGCGAGCGGATGTGCCGGCATTTCCGGGAGGACTTCGGCATCAAGACGCGCATCGGCCGTTACCACAACGTTTACGGCCCGGACGGGACGTGGTCGGGCGGACGCGAAAAGGCCCCCGCCGCCATCTGCCGCAAAGTCATCGCCGCCAAGCTCACCGGCCGGCACGAGATTGAAATCTGGGGGGACGGCAAACAGACGCGCAGTTTCATGTATATTGACGATTGCCTGAAAGGAACGCAGATGCTCACCCGCAGCAGCTTCACGGAACCGATCAACATCGGCAGCAGCGAGTTGGTGACGATCAACCGACTGGTGGACCTCGTCGAGGACATCGCCGGGCTCAAGCTCAAGCGCAACTACAATCTGAACGCCCCCAAGGGCGTCAACGGCCGCAACAGCGACAACAAGCTCATCAAGAAAGTCTTCGGCTGGGAACCCGACACTCGCCTGCGCGACGGCCTGGAAAAAACTTATGCCTGGATTTACGACGAGATCGTCCGCACCGGCTTCGTCAAGGCGCCCAGGAAGGTCAAGCCCGCCCGCTTGTCCCGCGTCGCGGCCAACCTGTAAATTTAAGAGGCTCAAGCTTTATCGGTGACGATGCAGTTGAAAACATTTGAACCACGGATGAACCCAGCGCGGCTGGCGCCGCAAGCAAAGGGATTTGAACCGCAGATAAACGCAGATGGACGCAGATGTTTTCTCCTTTATCTGCGTTAATCTGCGTCCATCTGCGGTTAAAGATCTTGTCGAAAATGCGCGATCTTACGAGATTGTGGTACGGATGGGAAAAGCCCGCTCGCCCAATGGCAAAGCCTGGAAGCCTGGCCCTGTTTGGTGATCGGATCGCCAGTGTTGAAAAATCGTTTTCATCCTTGTCCATCTGTGTTCATCTGTGGTTTTAACTGAATTGTCACGGCTTTAGCCTGAATCTGAAAAATGTCGCCCACCCTTACATTGGAAAAAATCGCCCTCGGCGTCTTCACGACGTTTTTCCTGTTTTACATGGCGATGCAGATGGGCGGGGGGGATTTTTTTCTGCCCGCCATGATGCTGACGATTGCCCTGTTGGTGTTTGTTTTTTTCAAGTTGAACCAAAACATCTGGCTGCTGATTCCCATCGGGCTGGTGAACCCCATCGCACTGCCGTTTTTGCCCGTTCCTTTTCGATTGGCGGAAGTGGTGTTCCTGCTACTGGTGATTTACCTGTTGGTGGTCCATGCCACGATGCGGCATCGCCCTTTTTCGTTCGGCCCGGCGAATATCTGGGTCCCGCTGCTGATTCTGTGTCTGATCGTTCTTTACCACCAGACCCGTGGAGGGATCGGCCTGCGGATCCTGGGCGGCGAGGCGGCCGGGGCCAGGCGGCATGTCATGTTTCTAATTGCGGTGGTATTTTACATTGCCTTGCTTTCGCTTTGGCCAAAGAACTGGAACCTCTTTCGTAAAATTCCATTGATTTACATGCTGATTGTGGTCATCGGTGCCATTCCGGTCATGTTCTGCATTTACTTCCCCGCGATTGCGTTCCCGACAGGATTGTTCGCGATCTTCGGAAACATCAGCGAAGTAATCAATTATTATGCCGGCGCGGTGGAGCGCATCGGTTTGTGGGGTTCGGTGGGCATCGCCATTCAATTGTGGCTGGTGTCGCGCTACCCGATGCGGACCTGGTTCCAAATCGAGCGGTTGTGGGTGCCCTGTTTGTCGCTGGTGGCCTTGTTTTTTTCCGTGTATAGCGGCTTTCGCAACCAATTCTTTCATTTTTGCGTGGTGACGGCGGTGGCGGCGATCCTTTCTCTTCGTTGGCGGACCATTGTGTTCATCTTCCCGGCTTTGATTTTGGCGTCATTTTTGATACTGGGCAATGGTCGCTGGTTCGAACTGCCACTGGCGGCGCAGCGAGCGCTTTCGTTTCTGCCGGGCAAATGGGACCCGGTGGCCGAGGCCAACGCCAAGGCTTCCAGTGAATTCCGTGCCTCCATCAAGAGGATATATCTCGATGAATATGCCGCCCTAAACCCTTGGTTTGGCAACGGCTACAAAATGGCAGCGCGGGATGTCACCAGCCCGATTGATCCGGTTTTTGTCACTCACGAGACGGTGGAATCATTTATCCGCAACAAGGATTATCACATCGGGTGGATCAGCGTCTATGACTCGGTTGGCCTCGTCGGCTTTGCGGTCTTCATCTGGCTTTGCGGGGCAGTGCTGTGGTGGTTGCGCAAAAATCTTTCCCGCGTCAGACTGGACAACCTGGAACCGGTCCACTTGTGGGTCGCCTGTTTTTTGGTGGATGCCATCATCGGTTTCTTTACCGTGTTTGGTGCGCTGTCCGACTTCATGCCCAACTTCATGTTCGGGGTCGGTATAATGGTGGTGGTATTTCACCAGATGCCGCAGGCCGCGACCGCCAGGTCGCCCACGGCCAAAACGACCGTCGGTGTGGTCACGCGGCCTCGCTTTGCCTGACCAGCCCTTCTCATTGAGCGAAAAGGAAACAGCCAGGGAGCCAGCCATGCCTTTTTGCTCATGAAGTTCTCCGTCATCACGCCCAGTTTCCGCCAATCCTCTTGGCTCAAACTTTGCATCGCTTCCGTGGCGGACCAGGGTGTCGCCGTCGAGCACATTGTCCAGGACGGCGGCTCGGATGACGGCACGCTCGACTGGCTGCCGCAGGATGCACGAGTGAAGGCGTTTGTTGAAAGAGACCTGGGCATGTATGACGCCATCAACCGGGGTTTACGGCGGGCCGAGGGCGACATCCTCGCCTACCTCAATTGCGATGAGCAATACCTGCCCGGGGCGCTGGCGGCGGTGGAACATTTTTTCCGGGACCAACCCGGCACGGAGGTGGTCTTTGCCGATGCCGTGGTCGTGGACACGGAAGGCCACTACCTGTTTCATCGCAAGGTTCAGCGACCTTCGCTCTATCACACCTGGACGTGCCCGTTGTCCACGCTCAGTTGCGCCACTTTTCTTCGGCGCGCCGTGCTCACGGAACGCCAATTGTTTTTCGACGCGGACTGGCGCGTCTGTGGCGACCGCGAATGGATGTTGCGGTTGTTGCAGCAAAACGTTCGCATGGCGGTGCTGCGGCATTTTACCTCCGTGTTCACCCGCACGGGCCAAAACCTCAGCCTGGAAACGCAGGCCCGCGCGGAGGAAGACGCCATTCTGGCCAGCGCTCCCACGTTGCCAAGGAAACTGCGGCTGCTGGTGTTGCTGCACCATCGGCTGCGTCGCGTGCTGGGCGGCATTTATCATCAGAAGTCGTTTGCCTATTCTCTCTACACGCAGCAAAGTCCGCAGCAGCGCGTCGCGCATAAGGTCGCCCGGCCGACCAACCGATGGCGATGGTAGCGCAGAAAGACAGCAGGTTGCTTCAACAAAGATGAACCGCACTGTTTCAAACACCGCCAGGCCCGTGAACATCCTCGGCCTCTCCGCCTATTACCACGACAGCGCGGCATGCCTGGTGCGCGACGGCGTGATCATCGCGGCAGCGCAGGAGGAGCGGTTCACGCGTAAAA